>PLYW01000179.1:0-6190 GCA_003151875.1 Acidobacteriaceae bacterium | reverse complement strand
TCCAGAAGGGACCTTTGTGCCGAGCCGGCGGGCACGGGAACTGCTGCAGCCAGCGCGGAGGCTGGCGGTTTCGTGTCCAGCTTCCCGCCAGGTTCCGGCTTCTGGATGTCAATCATCCCTTTAAAGAAAGCTCCATCTTCGATGGAGATGCGCGCGGTGGATATATTTCCTGACAGGGAAGCAGTTTTCCGCAGTTCGACGCGTTCGGTGGCGTGGACATCGCCGTCCACCCGGCCATGCAGAATCACATTGCGGGCTTCGATGTTGGCCCGCAACCGTCCATTGGGACCGACCGTGAGGCTTTGACCGCGCAGCGAAATAGAGCCCTCGACTTCGCCGTCGATGATTAAATCTTCACTGCCCGAAAGTTCACCTTTCACGACCACCGACTTGCCGATGGTGGCCACCTCATGGCTGCGCAAGCTCTCGCTCCGCGTTGCTTCAGGGGGACGCGTTGGCGCACTTAAAGGCGGATTAAAAGCTGGGACGGGTGGGCCCTGCTCAGGACCAGGGGTCGTGTGTTCGTCTTCTTTGCGCTTCCACATACGGTTGAGCTCCACTCGGTTCGCGGCCACCGGCCAGCAGGCGTCCGCGGCGCTCTTCATTTGGGATTTGGGAGCGCCTGAACCGCTGGCAAGAGCATACCCAACTGGCAGCGCAGCCGCAAACCATTTTGCCAACAAAATGCAAATTAGCGTGACTTTCGGGCGACTCCGGGACAATACGACCGGCAAGTGTGTCTCTCCGTCACGAACCTTTCATCTGGCTCTCGTATAATTGCAGGTCTTGTATCTCTCGCCGACGCGCAAGCAAATCCACCGGCGAGAGGCTTAGGATTCACTCCCATGACTCAAATTGAGCTGATTCTTGCCCGCGAAATTTTGGACTCGCGCGGCAATCCCACGGTAGAAGCGGATGTCATCCTGGAGAGCGGAGCGCGCGGGCGGGCGGCCGTTCCCAGCGGGGCCTCCACCGGCGAGCACGAGGCGCTGGAGCTGCGCGATGGCGACAAGGGCCGCTATGCGGGCAAAGGCGTGCTGAAGGCGGTCGCCAATATCAACGAGGTTATCGGCCCTGAATTGGAGGGCATGGACGCTAGCGAACAGCGCTACCTCGACAATGCCATGCTGGTGCTCGACGGTACGCCGACCAAGGGCAAACTGGGCGCGAATGCCATTCTCGCGGTGTCCATGGCGGCGGCGCGCGCCATGGCTGACCACCTGGGCATCGAACTGTACCAATACCTCGGCGGCTTCACGGGCGGCCTGCTGCCCACTCCGATGATGAACATCCTGAATGGCGGTGCACATGCCGACAACAACGTGGACTTTCAGGAGTTTATGGTGATGCCGGTAGGAGCAAAATCATTCAGCGAGGGCCTGCGCTGGGGCGTAGAGACCTTCCACGTCCTCAAAGGGGTGCTGAAGAAGCGCGGCTACAACACCGCGGTGGGCGACGAAGGCGGCTTTGCCCCGTCGGTGAAGTCGAACACCGAAGCCATCGAAGTCATCCTCGAAGCCATCACGCAGGCGGGCTACAAGCCGGGCGAGCAGATTGCCATCGCTCTCGATCCTGCGGCCAGTGAGTTCTACGACAGCGCCAAGAAGAAGTACGTCTTCAAGAAGTCCGACAAAAGTGAGCACTCCAGCGAGGAAATGGTGAAGTTCTGGGCTGATTGGGTGCGGCAGTATCCCATCGTGTCGCTGGAAGACGGCTTCGCAGAGGGCGACTGGGAGGGCTGGAAGCTGGTGACCGACGAGCTGGGCGGCAAGATCCAGCTTGTGGGCGACGATATCTTTGTGACCAACATTGAGATTTTCCAGCGCGGCATCGACGCCGGTGTGGCGAATTCCATCCTCATCAAGTTGAACCAGATTGGCTCGGTCAGCGAGACTCTTGATGCCATCAACCTGGCACGTCAGAACGGCTACACCGCAGTGATCTCGCATCGTTCGGGGGAGACGGAAGATACGTTCATCGCCGACTTTGCCGTCGCTACGGGAGCAGGGCAGATCAAGACCGGCTCGGCCTCGCGCACCGACCGCATCGCCAAGTACAACCAGTTGCTGCGCATCGAAGAGGAACTCGGCCCGGCGGCGAGGTTCCTGGGATTGAAGGCGCTGAATTACCACGGGGAACTGGCGGGGAAAAAGGCAGGGGCGTAGGGGACAGGTCAGTGGATATTTTCAAGTGTCGAGTTTCAAGTTTCGAGTTTCGAGTTTCGAGTTGTAAACCCCTGAAGTGTTATCCCGACCGAGCGGAGGGACCTGCGGTTCTTGACCTCTTGAGCATTGACATAATCAGTTCTGATGAAGGACTCTGAAATCATATTTGCTGTGGAAGAGTCGCCCGAAGGTGGCTATGAAGCTCACGCTCTCGGCCATGCCATCTTCACCCAGGCCGATTCCATGGACGAGCTTCGAGAGATGGTCCGCGACGCGGTCCGTTGTCATTTCGACGAAGGCGCGGCTCCGGCTGTGATTCGACTGCACTTCGTTCACGACGAGGTCATCAGCGCTTGAAATTGCCGCGCGACCTCAGCGGCCCAGAATTTGCAAGGCTCCTTCGCCGCTACGAATATGAGGCCACTCGGCAGGTGGGCAGCCATATTCGCCTCACGCCCACGACCGTGGCACTCAACATCACGTCACGGTTCCCGCGCACGAAGAGCTCAGACTTGGTACTCTGGTTCGCATCCTTTCCGAGGTTGCGGCTTACTTGGAATTGTCTCGCGCCGATTTGGAGCACGAACTTTTCGGCTGAAACAGAACTGAAAATCAACATGAGTACATAATTGTGGCTCCTCCTCGTCCGCTCATCCTTATCATCCTCGATGGCTGGGGCTATGCTCCGCCGTCGAATGCCAATGCCATCTCGCTGGCGCGCAAGCCCAACTATGATCGCCTGCTCGCCGAATTTCCCAACACCCTGATCCACACCAGCGGGCGCTACGTCGGCCTGCCTACCGGGCAGATGGGAAATAGCGAAGTCGGCCATCTCAACATCGGCGCTGGGCGCGTGGTGTACATGGACATCACCAAGATCGATCTGATGATCGAGAATGGTGAGCTGTTCTCCAACCCGGTTCTGGTCGAGGCGATGAAGAAGGCGCGCATCGGTGATCGGCGGCTGCACTTCTTTGGACTGCTTTCTGACGGTGGCGTGCACTCGCACCAGAACCAGCTCTATGCGCTGCTGCGCATGGCCAAGCAGAACGGCGTGGATCGCGTCTTCGTGCATTGCTTCATGGACGGGCGCGACACCCTGCCGACCAACGGCGCCGGCTACATCGAGCAATTGCAGCAAAAGATGCGCGAGTACAACGTCGGGCAGATCGCCAGCGTCAGCGGGCGCTACTACGCGATGGACCGCGACCGCCGCTGGGAGCGCGAGAAGAAGGCCTTCGACGCGATGGTCTATGGAGACGCCGAAGGTGGCCGCTACACGGACGCAGTGCAGGGCGTGAAGGACTCCTACAACCGCGGAGTCACGGACGAGTTCATCATTCCGTTTGTAGTCACTGACAATCGGGGTGAGCCGGTGGGCACGATTCGTGACGGCGATGTCTGCGTCAACTTTAATTTTCGCGCTGATCGCGCACGGCAAATCACGCGTTGCCTGGCGCGCAACAGCCACCTCACGCCGCAGGACGGGCGCGAACTCGAGGGCTGGGAAGATCTCGATCACGTTATCCCGCGCGATCGCGTCCCCAAAGACCTGACGTACATCTGCATGACGCGGTATGACAAGAACTTCACCCTGCCGGTTGTGTCGCCGCCCGAGTCGCTCACCAACATTCTGGCGAACGTGATGGCCGACCGCCACATGCGCAATCTGCGGGTGGCCGAGACCGAGAAGTACGCCCACGTCACCTATTTCTTCAACGGCGGCGTCGAGAAGCCATTTCCCGGTGAGGACCGCGTGATGGTGCAGTCTCCCAGGGTCGCGACCTACGATCTGAAGCCGGAAATGTCAGCGCAGGGCGTTGCCGATGCGGTGGTCAAGGCAATCGCGGCCGACACCTTCGACGTGATGGTGGTGAACTTTGCCAATGCCGACATGGTGGGACACTCCGGCCAGATTCCGCCGACCATCACTGCCGTCGAAACCGTTGACGGCTGTCTCGGCCAGATCTATACCGCACTCAGCCAGCACGGCGGAGCCATGATCGTTACCGCCGACCACGGCAACGCCGAGCAGATGATCGATCCGGCTACGGGCGGCCCGCAGACGGCGCATACCACGAATCCCGTGCCCTTCATCGTGGTGGCCGAACATGCGGTCACGCCGGGGCAGTTCAANNTCGAAGCTGTCTTCGTGAAACTTCTCATTGCCCTCCATCACCGCTTTCCGCTGTGGCAGGTTCCGCCATGGTTCTCGGAGCGGCTGCGACGAGACTTTCCGCAGCTCGAAGTGGTACATCTGCCCAACTACGATCACGTGACGAAGGAAATCGCGGACGCCGACATCGCGATCTCATGGTCGTTGCGCCCAGAGCAGATCACGGCGGCAAAGAGACTGCGCTGGATTCATTCGACGGCCGCGGCGGTCCATCAGCTCATGACACCGGAATTGCTGGCCAGCGACATCGTCGTGACCAACGCGCGTGATGTCCACGGGCCGGTCGTTGCCGAACATGCCATCGCGCTGGCGTTCGCGCTCGCCAAGCGATTGCCGCAATCGGTGCGGTATCAGCAGCAAAAGCACTGGGCGCAGCATGATCTATGGGACGCGCGGCCTCGTCCCCGCGAACTTAACGGCGCAACCATGACGATTGTTGGGCTGGGCGCCATCGGTACTCCACTGGCGCGACTGGCGAAGTCCCTGGGCACGCGCGTGGTGGGTGTGCGCGAGCATCCGGAGCGGGGAAGCGAAGTGGCGGACGCGGTTTATGGTTTCGACGAACTCGACGAGGCGTTGAGCGCCGGCGATTTCATCGTGCTGGCCGTTCCGGTCACTCCCAAGACTCGCCACTTGATGAATGCCGGGCGTCTGGCCCGGCTGAAGCCGGATGCTTATCTGATCAACGTAGGCCGCGGCGTTCTCGTCGACGAGGCCGCGCTGGTGGATGCGCTACGCGCAAACAGCTTCGGCGGAGCGGCGCTCGATGTCACCACCGAAGAGCCGCTTCCGTCGGAGTCTCCGCTGTGGGAGATGGAAAATGTTCTGATTACCCCTCACATTGCCGGGTTGACGGAGAAAATGTGGGAGCGCCATTACGCACACTACACGGAAAACCTGCGGCGATTCTTAGAGGGGCAGCCGCTGCTATGGGTGGTGGACAAGAAAAAAGGGTATTAGCGGCAAATAGCATTCAGCATTGAGCACTCAGGCAAGGTAGGTCCTCCATTGATGGCTCGCGGCCGACTACTGGCAACTGACAACTGGCTACTGACAACTGGTTGCCTCATCCCGCCGGCACGGTGAAGTGAAATACCGACCCGCAGCCAAGCTGTGAGGTGACGCCAATGGTCCCCCCGTGAGCCTCGACGATGGCCTTGGCGATTGCCAAGCCCATGCCTGTGCCTTGCACGCGATAACGCTGGTCGCGGCCGCGATAGAACTTCTCGAAGATTAGCGACTGCTCCATATCGTCAATGCCGGGACCACGATCGGCGACGCTGAGATCTACCATTTTTCCAGTTGGTTCAGCGCTAAGGATGATCGGCGTTCCAGGAGGCGAGTACTTGGCGGCGTTCTCCAGCAACTGCACCAGCACTTCGGCAATACGCTCCAGGTCAATGCGGAGTGAAGGCAACGACTCGGGAAGGTGCAGCTTTATTTCCCGCCCCGCCAGCACCTGTTTCGATTTTTCCAGCGCGATTTCGACGACCTGCCGAACCCCACAAGTCTCACGACGCAATTCGACCTGCTGGGCGTCCAGCTGCGCCATCTCCGCCGCTTCACCCACCAGGCGGTTGAGCCGGTCGGTTTCCTCGTCGATGACGGTGAGCAGTTCTCTTTGTCCCTCGGGGTCGATTTGGGCCGACGAAAGTAACGTAGTCACTGACGCCTTGATGGATGTGAGGGGCGTGCGGAATTCGTGGGTAACGCTATCCAGCAGGGCCGAGCGCAACTTTTCGCTTTCGCGGGCCGCTTCCGCGCGGGTGAGAGTTTCGACGGCTCCAGCGCGTTCGATAGAAATCGCGATCAAGCTGCCCACCGCCTCCAGGGTTTCGCGGGACAGGAC
>PLYW01000234.1 GCA_003151875.1 Acidobacteriaceae bacterium | reverse complement strand
GCGGCAAGGCGGTCGGCACCGTGCAAGGTGGATGGGCCATCGGATGGGGCATCGCGGCCATCTGCTATACCGTGCTCTTCTCCGTACTGCCTGCCGCAACTGCGTGGCGCGCCATGTTCTGGATCGGCATTCTTCCCGCGCTGCTGGTCTTCTACATCCGGCGCAATGTTCCCGAGCCGGAAGTCTTCAGCCAGACCCGAGCGCGCGTCGGCGAAGGCAGCCATTTCCTGGAAATCTTCAGCCCCGCGCTGCTGAAAACCACCTTCCTCACCGCGATGCTTGCCACCGGCGCACAGGGCGGCTATTACGCCATCACCACCTGGTTGCCCACGTTCCTGAAGACCAGCCGCGGCCTGTCGGTGCTCAACACCGGCGGTTATCTGTTCGTTGTGATTGTGGGCTCGTTCGTCGGCTACATAATCAGCGCCTGGCTGGCCGATCACCTTGGCCGCAAGCGGACGCTGATACTGTTTGCCGTCTGTTCGTTCGTGACGGTGACGGCGTACACTTTTCTGCCCATCAGCAACTCGCTGATGCTGGTGCTGGGATTCCCGCTCGGCTTCTTCGCGTCCGGATCGTTCAGTCCCATGGGCGCATTCTTTACCGAACTGTTTCCCAGCCGGTTGCGCGGCTCGGGCCAGGGATTTTCCTACAATTATGGACGCGCCATCGGCGCGCTGTTTCCGACATCGGTTGGCTACCTCAGCGCGCGCATCAGCCTGGGACACGCCATCTCGGCATTCGCCGTGACCGCCTACCTGATCATGATCCTGGCCGTACTCCTGCTCCCTGAGACCAGAGGGAAAGAGCTACAGGTGTATGAGTGAGCGGGTTTGCCGTTCCATTGGAAAGGTGCCGGGAATGTGTCCCGGCACTTTTCGTCTCGTCTAGGCTGCATTATTCATGTGTTTTTGTTAGCTGAAGACAGCAAGCTTTGAAGGAGCACGGCTTCAGCCGGCGACACCATTGCGTGGGCGTGAAGAAGAGAGTCGAGTCCTCCGGGGACGGCACAGGATTGTGTCTGGACTCCTGCGGAGAGCTGTCAGCTATCGGCTGTCAGCACTCAGCCGTGAGCAGGTTTGCGCTGTCATCCTGAGCGAGGAGCGTAGCGACGAGTCGAAGGACCCCTATAGCGCCAACGAGACCACGCTTTGACTAGCCCCCAGCCCCTGCCTTCAAGTCCTTCACCAGCCGCTGAAAGGCCGTCTGATACGAATCGTGGTCCTTCCAGTTGCTGAAGTCGGGGATGAAGTACTCGCGTATCTCGCGGGCCGAGTCAATGCCGATGTCGGCGTCGAACGATTTCCATCGCTTGATCGCCTCAAACGGGACCAGCGTGATGGGAAACAGTAACTGCTTGCCTTCCCGCTTTTCCCGCCCCCGCGCATTGGCAATTTCGGTTTTGACCCAGTTACTGCTCATGCTGTGTTCGGAGAGGATCAGCAGCAGCTTGTCATGCAGGCGGATGGCCTCGTCAATTTGCTCGTGCAGCTTGCGGCCTCCCTTCATTTCCTCGGGCGCNNAACCAGCAGCGCACGCCTTTGGCTTGCAGGTCAGCATGGAGCCGCTCGGCAAACTCCTGGTCTTTGGTCGAGTAGCTGATGAAGCAGGAGTAGAACTGGATGGGCCGTCCCACCATCGAGCCGATGTAGGCAATGAATTCGTCGGGAACGCCGCAGCCGCGGAGGAATGCCTCAGGAATTTTGCCGCGCGATTTGTAGATGGTGTCGATGCCGATGGTGGACGGGCCTGTGTGTCGAACGGTTTCAAGACCTTTGGCTGAGCTCAGATCAACGTCAGCGAAGATTGTGAATCCCGTGTGGCTCTCGGTGAAGTTCGCTTCGGTGAGATCCGCCCGGCGAAGGTTCACCCAGCGAAGTTCCGCCCCACTAAGGTTCACCCCAGTGAGGTTTGCCTCGTCGAGACGCGCCCGGATAAGGCCCGCCCCAGTTAAGTTCGCCCCGCTGAGGTTCGCTCCATGGAAGTCCGCCAAGCGAAGCTTCGCCCCGCTAAGGTCTGCCCGCATGAGTTCCGCGTCGCGGAGGTCAGCCATGACGAGGCCAGCCTTGCTGAGGTCCGCTTCCTGCAGTTTCGCGAAAACTAGGTAAGCTCGACTAAGGTGTTCCCCGCAGAGATTTGCGCCGCTAAGGTCCGGGGATACGGGGGAGTGTTCCTCTCTCCACTTATTCCATTGCTCGGCCCCTTGTTTGAGGATTTCGAGATGCTCAGGATTCGCCATTGCCGCGTGACCTCGCTTGCTTCCGCGATGCTACGGATGATCTTACCGGGGCCCCCAACGAGCGCCGGTTTTATCGGGGCCCCAGCAGACGCCGTCTTTGCGTCTGCTGGGGTGACTTGGCGCTCGCTGGGGTGGTTCGAAGGCCACACTCTATGCGACCCTCCCCGCCCAGTCAACGTGTAATCCTCGCAGCTTGGGGAGAGCGGAATTGACAACTATGCGCAGGAGCCAGCCCGTCAGGGCGGAACAAGATTAGCCCAGGACGTGACCGGGGTCCCCAACGAGCGCCCCGCCGTGGCGGCCTTGTTGGGGTGGCTGTAGGGACGGCACGCAGCCTCCACCAAACACCGGNNGGGGCTCATCGTCCGCTCCCATCCTGTCCGCAAAAGCAGCGGACAAAGATGGGGCACCCGGCGGCTTGAGTGGGACAGTCGGCTCGTAACTTTCCTTGTTCGTCCGCTTATATCACCGATGAACTAAGTTGTTCCCGCTATAATGTCGCGCAGAATGTAAAGGAAGATCAGCGTTGAGTAAAGATCTGCTTCCTGCCGACATCCGGGCTACATATCAGGTCGAGGAGAGGCACCATGCCTGCTCAATACTCAAGACCGATTTTCCTGAACAGTGGAAAGACCTCCTCGACGTTTTGCGAGAATTCAAGCTGCGCCGGAGCGACATCGCGAAGAAAGGCGGCAACAAATCCCCCATTTCACGAGCCATAGACGGCCTTTTCTTTAAGAGAGACTGGGTCGAAAAGAGTTTTGACATCAAGGTCACGGCCGATGGAGCCGAGACACTCGCACCCACGCACCACGTCGATTACTACAAGAACCGAATCGCCGTCGAGACGGAGTGGAACAATAAAGATCCCTTTTTCGACCGAGATCTCACCACATTCCGACTGCTTTTTGAGCTGAACGTCCTCAGCGTCGGGATCATCATCACGCGGGCGGACGAACTCCAGGAGCTGTTCATCGAACTTGGAAAACTGACCGCTGCCGGAATGTCAACAACCCACATGTCGAAGCTCATTCCGAAGATGTACAATCGGGCATCCGGCGGCTGTCCCGTTCTCGCATTGGGAATCACCAAGAAGAAATACGACTCCCATGCCTGATTGAACGGCCCCAAACCTACGATAAAGTAAAAGAATGACGATCACTCCTGAATTCGTCCTCAAGTCCTCCAAGAAGTTCGGCACGATTCTGATCGATCCGCCCTGGCAGTTCGCCAATCGCACCGGAAAGATGGCTCCTGAGCACAAGCGTCTTCATCGTTATCACACGATGAAAATTGATGAAATCTGTGCTCTACCGATTCCCAAGATCGCTTCCGACAAGTCTCATCTATATCTCTGGTGTCCGAACGCTCTGCTCGCGTGGGGACTACAGGCGATGAAGGCATGGGGATTCGAATACAAGACGAACATCGTCTGGCTCAAGGTGAGGAAAGACGGCGGACCCGATGGCCGGGGTGTCGGGTTTTACTACCGAAACGTCACGGAACTTGTCCTGTTCGGCACGCGCGGTAAACTGCGGACCCTCAAACCGGGCCGGCGGATGGTCAACCTCATCGCAACGATGAAGACCGGGCACTCAAAGAAACCCGACGAGCTGTACGACATGATCGAGCAGTGCAGCCCAGGACCATTCCTCGAACTATTTGCTCGCAGCGTGCGCCAGGGATGGACGCAATGGGGCGATGAGTTCCCTATAGAGAAGGCTAATGGTTCCGCAAAGCTAAAAGTCTCGCCGCGCCCCATGGAAGACGGTATGATTCGACCTTATCGGATGCCCCAAATACCGCTTTTCCGCTAGTTCTCTGACTGGTGGCACCCGTGCGCTCCTTGGACGAGAAGACAACATGCCGGGTGCCCCGGCCAAGAGTAGATACACGCAAATCCCAAATCTGGNNCCTGTGTCGTCCCCGGGGGACTCGATCTCTTTTTCCGCTTTACCCACCGTTGAAACGGTGGGCTTTTCGCGCCCGAGGCGTTGGGGTTGCGTCCAACTGCCCCCATTCCCATTCCGGGAAGGGGCGCAAAATAGGCCCGCCAATTGCTACTTTCNNTGCCCATTTGTGTCTATGGAAGGCAGGGGCTAGGGGGCAGGGGCTAGGGTCTAGGGGCTAGGGATTAGGAACTGCTAGCCAGGCCGCCTGATCGGGAGAATGAATCATGCAAGTCCTTATTCCGCAGTACTTTGACTGCAAGTTGCCGGGAATCAATACTTTGCATGGGTCCGTTCAAAGTATTCAAAACAGGCAACTTATGGATGGAAATAACTACAA
>PLYW01000077.1:7686-9113 GCA_003151875.1 Acidobacteriaceae bacterium | reverse complement strand
GGGTTCTCCGTCAGCTCAGCCGTGATCATGTCCGCCAGCTCAAGCTTGTTGAGCGCCAGGACGCTGACCATCTGCACCAGACCAGGGGTCAGAATCTGCTTCTGCGAAACTTTGAGGTTTAACTTGGGCTGCAACAAAACCATGCAACGGGTCCCTAATGGGCGCGGCCGCCCCTGCTACGAATTCTAAACCAACGAGAAGCTCTCGCCTAAGTAAACGCGTTTCACTTCCGGATCATTTCCCAGTTGCTCCGGCGTGCCGGTCCGGAAGATGCGCCCCTCGTTGATAATATAGGCGCGGTCCGTAACCGACAGCGTCTCACGTACATTATGATCGGTAACCAGTACGCCGATGCCACTGGCCTTCAAATCGAAGATTATCTTTTGCAAATCCAGTACCGCGATGGGATCGATCCCGGAAAAGGGCTCATCCAGCAGAATGAACGACGGGGAAATGCACAGACAGCGAGCAATCTCCACCCGCCGACGTTCGCCACCCGACATCGCGTAACCCCGGTTCTTGCGGATGACTCCCAATCCCAACTGGTCGATCAGCTTCTCCATCCGCTCCCGGCGCTCGTGCCACGAAATCGGTTGCGCCTCCAGTACCGCCAGGATATTGTCCTCGACCGTCAGCTTGCGGAAGATGGATGGCTCCTGCGGCAGGTACCCGATGCCATAATTGCGGGCCCGCAGATACATGGGCTCGTGGGTAATGTCCTGCCCATTGATCAGTACCCGGCCAGTCTCGGCCGGAATGAGCCCGACGATCATATAGAAAATGGTGGTTTTGCCGGCGCCGTTCGGCCCCAGCAAACCGATCACTTCACCTTGTTTTACGTGGAAGCTGACCTCGCTCACGACCCTTCGGCCGCGGTAGCTTTTGCCGATCTCTTCCGCCGATAAAGTCTGCATTTACTTAGTGGTACGTGCGCGAGTGATGGTAGGAGAAGAGCGTTTACTCTCGACTAAAACCCTATCATCGCGATTGTAGAAAGTCAACGAATCGCCCCATACCGTACCGCGTTCGGCATCAAAAATGCTAGGAGACTTCCCGGTCAAGACATACTTCCCATCGTCGGCGGTGTAAACCAGCCGATCTCCCACCGCCCGCCGGTTGGGCCCGGTGACTACGACCTTTTCCATGGCAACCATATGATCGATCTGGCTCGGCCCGTCGGTTCCGGGAAGGACCGATTTCTTCTGCGCGCCGGCTGGTGCTGAAGGGCTGGATTTCGTATCCGAGTCCGCCGGTTTCAGATAGACGTCAATCAGTTGCGCACGTACGGTGTTGGTGGCGGTCCTGGCAAATACGTCGCCGGTGTAGCGTACTCGGCGCTCTTCATCGGTGTAGGTCATCCGGTCGGAGGTCACATCCACAGGGGTAAGGGTTCCGTCCCGCCCTCGCTGCATGAATAAACTCAAAAC
>PLYW01000077.1:0-7670 GCA_003151875.1 Acidobacteriaceae bacterium | reverse complement strand
CGAATCCGTCCCCGGTTTGGCGATTGATGCGCACCGTTACCGCCGTCGTCGTTACCCCGCCGTCGATCACGCGCGGCGAACCAGTCAGCAACAACATGGCATCACTGGGCGAGTAGGTGGCGACGTCGGCGAAGGCCTCCCGGCCGCCGGTGCCAGGCTTGGCCGAAGCCTCGTGATACTGGAAATCTCCCGTCTGCACCAGCTTCTGCACCCCGCCATCGGCCGCGAAGGTGACATCCAGGTTGCGCGCCACGCTGACCTTGTCCGGCTCTCCCGGCGAGGTGGAGACGATGCGTGAGTTGGGTGCCCCGTGCAGCGTCTGGATGCGATTGTTGCTGTCGAACGTAGCGTGAAACTGGCCGGCGGTAGCGACGGTGGTGGAATTCCCTCCCGTTTCCTGATGAGCCTTACCGGCGGCATTCTGTTTGGCTGGGCCCGGGGCAGGGAAGATGGTGATAGAGGCCTTGCCGACGGTGTCAGCGGTCTTGAGCTGGTTCCCATCTGCCAGTAGGAAATCGAGCTGGTCGGCGGCAATCTCCATGGGCTGTCCACTGCTCTGCCCCTTGGTACCGGGTTTACCCTTGGGGTCCTGCATCATGCGCGCGTTCTTGACCATGTGAAGCCGCAGGGGCTGGTTCTGATCGTCGAAGTCAAGCACGAACGTGTCCGCCGAACCATGCGCAACGCTCGCTCCATGCGACTCGAATTTAGCCCCGCTGGAGAGGACCGTCTGCTGGACGGAATTGTTCGGGCCCATGTTTACATCGCCGCGAGGTCCCGTAATGTCAACGACGGATGGCCCGCGGCTCTGGATGTGGACATTGCCTTCCGCCACTACGTGCTGCACCGTGTTGTCCGCTTCGAACCGCATGGTGCCTTTGTCGGCAGTCAGGGTCCGGTCCGGCTGTTCGAGGCGAACGTTCTGCAGCGTGGTCTGCCTGGGCGTTTTCTGAATGGTGCCGCTGCTTCCCGTGATGACCGCCGGATGCTGCCCGGTCGTGACGATGTGAACCTCGGACTTCAACAGAAGTTCATTGCTGTTGGAATCGTAATACGCCCCTTTCGCCGATCCACTGGCCTGGGTGGTACGAAACTCCACCACCTCGTCGGTGTGCGCGATTCCGGTCTTCTGGTTGAAGGTGAGGGAGCGGGTCAACAAGTGAATCGGGTTCTTCAGTTCGTCGGGCGGGGCCTGGTCAGGTTTTTGCGGACCCTCGGCGTTCCCCTGGAGATCGATATGCACCTCGCCCACGGCGTTGATGTCACCCGTCTGCGGATCGTAGGTGAACTGGTTGCCATAAATCTGGTCATATCGATCGTGCTCGTGCCCATACACGACAATATGAACATCCCGCAGATCGGCATGGCCACCTGCCTTAAACTGCACCGCCTTGGAAGCTCGAATGGTGAAGAGAGTGCGGCCGCCTTCCGACTTGGAAAGCGAGAAGCCTTCGCTGGTCTGCTGGATGTCAATGCCCAATTGGGAGGGCACATTGCGCAGGGTGGGACCAGTACGAGAGCGGGCGATCCAGTACGTCACGCTGACGGCCGCCACCAGCAGCAGCAGACTCCCCACCAGCCACTTGCGGACGTGAGCTATGGATTGGAACATCTATGCTCGATATTACGCCAGCGGCAGGGCCGGCGGAACTTGGACGGGCGGCGTAAGAGGTCGCTGGACTAAGCGCCTCCCACCCTGTCGCCAAAGGCGGGCGAAAGGATGGGGTACCCAGCGCCAAGCATGACACTCCATGGTGCATGTAGTCGGAACTCGTCTCCTACTGTTCCGAACTGCGGGGAGGGCGTTTACTGCGCATTTCGTCAACGCCGGGGCTGCTAGTGAAAAAGGAGCGCCGGAGCGGACATCGGAGGCATAATGTTAGTCGCGAAGATGACAAACGGAAGTCTTCGCAGGCAACGCAGGCTGTAGTCGCCAAGTGCTGCGAGAAAGGGAGATCAATTATGGGAGGCCGGGGGTGTTTTGGAATTTCCCTCGTGCTGATATTCCCACACCGCTCACAGGCCACAGAAAGATAGGACAGGGTGACAATTCACATCGCTCTGTCTAATGGAGGGTAGAAATGAATCGCCACGTGCTGGCCATCCTTGCGATTGTTTACGCGTTAGTCGTCGTCACGTTGTGCAACGCACAGACAAGCGTAACCGTTGTCGTTGAAGTGATAGATAGCGCGACCCACATCGCCATCCAAGCTACTGTCGAATTCAAAGGCCCGGAATCGCGGTCAGTCGAAACCGACAAGGACGGAAGGGCCAAAGTCTATCTTTCCCCCGGGGAATATCAGGAAAAGGTCACGGCGCCGGGATATAAGCCGATGATCTATCAGTTCACTGTGCTGCCTGGCGAGAACACGTTATCCAACGGTCGAGATCCACGCTATCCGACCGGGGCAATCCTTGACCCGGTGAAGGAACCTGAAGAAGTCGCGGCTGCCAATGCTCAAATCCGGCCCGGTTACACCGTGGTTGCGGGTTACGCAGTTGACGATCAGAACCAGCCTGTGGCTGACGTTCGCATACGCTTGCAAGGCAAGTCAGTCGAGCCGATGGAGGCCACAACCAGTTACAAGGGCTTTTACGTGATCGAAGTTCCTTCTCCGCCCGGAACCCAAGACCCGAATGGGCGCCCTGGTAGAGATTTCCTCCCCGGTACGGCAAACCTCACCGCTGAAAAATCCGGGTATAAGACCGAAGTGCACACGAATATACCCCTCATCAACGGCCAGCCTTCGGGTGTGCTCATCAACATGACGCGCGGCTCTGGAACGGTTGAAACCGACGACGCGCCGGCATGGTTGAATGGCACGTCTGGCACCTGCATTGGCGAGCACGCCTGCGATGACATTGACAAGACGCCGAATCACCTAAAGGCTAAGCCTGACCAAGCAGCTCCGGTATCGCCCCCACGCTCCGAAACCGAGTCGCCTAAGTCACCAGAGAAGGCACCCGTATCGCTCGGATCAATTATTCCGCCGGGAACGACGATAACAGTCGGTTACCCCTTGTCCCAGTCACCTAGTTGAAAGACTGAGCGTAGCTTGGCTGGCTTTCGCGTGTGTCCGCAGGGCCGCCGCCACCCGTGACAGCAGCACATTTATGGTGAAGGGTTTCTGGATGTAATTTGTCATGCCGCCCTGCGCCATTTTGTTGTGCGTCACCTTGCGCAGCACAAAGCTCTCGGCGTAACCGGACATGAAAACTGCAATCAGCCCGGGCTGCAAACTTTGCAATTGCAGCGCCAGTTCCGGACCGTTCATTCCGGGCATGACCACATCCGACAGCAACAGGCCAATATGGCCGCGATGCTCGCTCCCCACGCGCAAAGCTTCTTCCGGACCGTTGCACTCCAGCACTCGATACCCAGCATGTTCTAATACCGCGCGCGTTACTTCGCGGACCACCGGTTCGTCCTCCACTAGAAGAATCGTCGATTCGGTTCCTTCTGTTTGACCCGAAGAAGCGTTCATGCTGGCCGGAGATGTGTTCATAATCCCATCGCCTAGACGCTGGCCGCGTGGCTGCGAACAGCGCTTTTAATGCAGTTTCTATGCCAGTTGGCGAGGGGAGCTAGGGACCGTAGTAACCTTCGACGAACCAAGAGGATACGAAGGAAAAGCGAAAACGGAGACTACGGCATGAGCAGGGTCAGATCGGGACAATTCCTGTTTTGAAGTTCGGTTTCAGGAACAAGCGCCCGTCGGCGATAATTACGGTTCAGGCGTTTTGCCATGCAGTGTGGCTTCCAGTGCAGCTATTGCGGAGAGTGGAACTCCACCGCGGTCGACGAGTCCGCGGGCCCGTTACAGCAGTATGTGGAAGACTGCGAGGTCTGCTGCCGGCCCAACCTACTCTCGGTCCGCTTTGACCCACGACAAGAGCAGTTCGTAATTTGCGCGGAACGCGAGAGCTGAGGGACAACCCTGAACCAGCCCGTCCTAGCTCTCGAACACCTTCTCCAGGCTCTCGTAAACAATTGGGATGGTGCACAATTCCGGCAGCATTTGCCAGTGGCGATGCACCTCGGGATCAACTTGCGCTTCGCTGCGCAACTCCGCCGACGTCCAGCGCCGCACGTGCACAAAGCGGGCGGGGTCGGAGGAATCGTGATGCAGGGTATCGCGACAATAGCCCTTGGCGTGCATCATGGTATAAAGCTCGCGTAGTTTCGCCAGCAGTTCTTCCTGCTTTCCGGGCAGAGCTTCCAGGACCGCTATTGAAACGATTTCTTGCGCCATAGTGTTGCCGCCTCTCAGCCCTGAGTTTTGCTTCGGCTCATGGGCTTGCCGTTTTTCATTTCGAACACGCTGAATTCTTTCCCGCGGCCATCAGCCGCATAAAGTTTGTGTCTCCCATCAGGAGGCCTGCACCCGTTTCGTCTCGGAGTTGACGTCGGAATGGGCCCCAAAGAGGAAACGGGGATAGCGTAGAGCATTGAATTCGGCGCCAATCAGGACCACCATTGAAACGATATACAGCCAGATCAGCAAGGCGATGGCGGTGGCGACGGAGCCATAAATGGCATCGTAGTTGGCGAAGTAGCGCAGATAGACACCGAACAATACAGTGGAGACAAACCACATCACGGTGGCCAGCGCCGCGCCCGGCAGCACGCGATGCCACGGCTGGGTGCGCGGCACTCCATAGTGATAAATGAGCCCGACCACGGCTATGCTGGTGAGCGCTGCAATAATCCAGCGCAAGGCCGTCCACAGGCCAATAATATACGGGCCAAACTCGTGGCCCACGTGGTAGGCGATCCAGTGTTCGATCTGGTTGCCGAACACCAGCAGGAAGGAAGAGAAGGCCATGGGGATGCCGGCCAGCACCACCAGCAGGAAGGCGATCATCCTCTCCTTCACCAGCCCCCAGACCTTGGGCATCTGATAGGCGTTGCGGAAGCCCTCCATCCACGAGATCATGGTGCCCGATCCCGTCCACAGCGTGATGACTGCCAGGGTGATCAGCGTCCTCACACTGACGGGTTTGGTGCCGCTGAAGTATTGCAGGACGGCGGCGCTTGTCCCTTCCGGCAGAATCCGCCCTACGGCGCGGCCGATCTCGCGAATGAATGCCTCTGTGGTGTGCGACTCTGAGAGCACCGAGGCCACCAGAAGCACCGCCGGGAACAACGTGAAGATGGCAGAAAAGGCCGTCCCCTTGGCCACAGCGAACGCGTCGTGCTGAAAAGCACGCCACAGTGCGACCCGAAAGTGTAGAAGGAACCGCCGCATAGACTGAAAAGCCGGCATTTGACTGGAAAGGGAAGTTTACACACTCGGACAAACAGTTGTCAGTTACCAGTTGTCAGTTGCCAGTTGCCAGTGGGCGATTGGCACCTAGCTGGGTGCCCCACGCATTCGCGGTTTTCGAATGAGGGGGATCACAGCGCAACAATGGAGTGTCAGTCGAATGAAAAAAGCCCGGAGCTTACGCCCCGGGCTCCGCTGATTTTAAGCGTCCTTACTCCGCCGGCAGTTCCTCGGCCTCGTTTTCGCCTTCGTGACGGAGCAGTTCCAGCGCGCGTTCAGCTTCTTCGTACGCGGCCGTGACCTCCTCCTGCACCTTGGATGCGGCCTCCTCCATCTCCTGCGAGAGCCGGACGTTGCGGTAGTACTCCATGCCGGTGCCCGCGGGGATGAGACGGCCCACGATGACGTTTTCCTTCAAGCCACGCAGGTGATCGACGGCGCCCTGAATAGAGGCTTCCGTGAGCACGCGCGTGGTTTCCTGGAACGATGCCGCCGAGATGAACGAATCGGTGGAGAGCGACGCCTTGGTGATGCCGAGCAGCAGCGGACGGCCAGTGGCCGGCTTGCCGCCGTTGGCAATCGCCTTCTCGTTCTCTTCGCGGAAGCGGAACTTGTCGATCTGCTGTTCCAGCAGGAACGAGGTATCGCCCACGTCTTCCACCTTCACCCAGCGCATCATCTGGCGAACGATCACCTCGATGTGTTTGTCGCTGATGTTGACACCCTGCAAGCGGTAAACTTCCTGGATTTCGTTCACCAGGTAGGCCTGCAATTCCTTTTCGCCCAGCACGGCCAGAATGTCGTGCGGGTTCAGAGGACCATCCATCAGCGGCTCGCCAGCGCGGATGCGCTCGCCTTCCTGCACATTGATGTGAACGCCGCGCGGCACCTGGTACTCTTTCTCGGTGCCGTTGTCGGCCACCACATAGATCTTGCGCTGGCCTTTGGCAACGTCGCCAAACTTCACCACGCCATCGATCTCGCTGATGACCGCGGTTTCGCGTGGCTTGCGGGCTTCGAACAATTCCACCACGCGTGGCAGACCACCCGTGATGTCCTTGGTCTTGGTGGTTTCGCGCGGGATCTTGGCCAGCACATCGCCCGGAGTTACCGTGTCACCGTCCTGAATCATCAAGTGAGCGCGTGACGGCATCAGGTAGCGCTTGCTGTTCTTGGCCCCCTTGATGATGATGGTCGGCTGACGTTTCTCATCCGGCGAATCAACCACCACATGGCGCGACAGTCCCGTGACCTCGTCCACTTCTTCGTGCAGGGTCATGCCTTCCTGCAGGTCCTTGAACTGCACCGTCCCGCCAATTTCGGTCAGGATGGCGAAAGTGTACGGGTCCCACTCGACCAGGACATCGCCTAAGCCGACCTGTTGCCCGTCTTCCACCTTCACCTTGGCGCCGTAAACCACGGCATAGCGCTCTTTTTCGCGGCCCTTGTCGTCCAGGATGGCGATGGAACCGTTGCGATTCATCACCACCAGGTGGCCTTCCTTGGCGCGCACAGTCACCAGGTTGATGAAGCGCACGCTGCCGTGGGTTTTGGCATCGAGGCGCGACTGCTCGCTGACGCGCGATGCCGTACCGCCGATGTGGAAGGTACGCATGGTGAGCTGCGTTCCCGGCTCGCCGATGGATTGCGCCGCGATGACGCCCGTGGCCTCGCCCAACTCGACCAACCGGCCGGAAGCCAGGTTGCGCCCGTAACACATCACGCACACACCACGCTTTGACTCGCAGGTGAGCACCGAACGGATCTTGACCCGCTCGATACCGGCTGCCTGCACCGCGCCCGCCAGGTCCTCGGTGATTTCCTGGTTGACGTCTACGATGATGTTGCCTTCGTAGTCCTTGATTTTCTCCAGCGAGACGCGACCCACGATACGGTCGCGCAACGGCTCGATGATCTCGCCCGACTCCACGATGGAGGTGACGTAGATGCCATCGACCGTGCCGCAATCGTATTCGCTGATGATCACGTCCTGGGCCACGTCCACCAAACGCCGGGTCAGGTAGCCCGAATCCGCGGTCTTGAGCGCGGTATCGGCCAGTCCCTTGCGGGCGCCGTGGGTGGAAATGAAGTACTCCAACACCGTCAGGCCTTCGCGGAAGTTCGCCGTGATCGGGGTCTCGATGATTTCGCCCGAAGGCTTGGCCATCAAGCCGCGCATGCCGGAGAGCTGGCGAATCTGCTGCTTCGAGCCGCGAGCGCCGGAGTCAGCCATGACGTAAATGGGATTGATGTCGCCGACTTTGTCGTCTTGCTGCATGGCGGTGAACATCTCGTCCGCAACTTTTTCCGTGATGGCCGACAAGATTTCGACGGCTTTGTTGTAGCGTTCGCAGTTGGTGATGGAGCCGTCCAGATACTGCTGCTGCTCGGCGATGGCCTGCT
>PLYW01000145.1 GCA_003151875.1 Acidobacteriaceae bacterium | reverse complement strand
TGCGAAGAGGAATGCCCGTTGCTGATCCAGTACATCGACAAGATCGTCGACTTGCGACGGGGCATGATCGACGACGGGAACGTACCCCAGTCCCTGCTGAAGCCGCTGAAGGCCCTCGAGAGCCGCGGCAATCCCTACGGCAAGATGGAGAAGAAACGGGCTGAGTGGGCCAAGGCCAAAGATTTCTCCCAGACGTGCGCCGTCAAGACCGCGGACGCCAAGAGCAACGCAGACGTGTTGTACTTTGTGGACAGCATCACTTCTTACGACGACCGCATGCAATCGATCGGGCGCGCTACGGCAAGGATCCTCGACGCGGCCGGAGTGAACTTCGGAATCCTGGGCGCGGCGGAAAAAGATAGCGGGCACGAAGCCCGGCGTTTCGGCGAAGAGATGTTGTTCATGGCCTTGCGGGACCACAACGTGGATGCCATCAAGGCCTCCGGAGTCCAGCGGATCGTAACCGCCGACCCGCACGCCTATAACGCGCTGAAGCATGACTACAAAGATGTGCCGCCCGTCGAGCACATCAGCCAGGTCATCTGCCGGGAAGTGAAATCCGGCAACCTCAAGCTCGATCGGGTGGAGAACGCAGACAACGTTTACGCCTATCACGACCCCTGTTATCTGGGCCGGCACAACCAGGTTTACGACGATCCTCGCGATGTCCTGGATGCGATTCCCGGCTTGAAGAGAGTCGAAATGGGCCGTTGCCGCGATCGCTCATTCTGTTGCGGCGGTGGCGGGCTGATGCTGTTCTACGAGCCCAAGGAAGATCAGAGAATGGGCGTAAAGAGGGTGCAGATGGCCGCCGAAGCCGGGGCCAATGTGATCGTGACTGCCTGCCCATTCTGCATGGCGAATATAGAAGATGCAATCAAGGTCGCAGGCATGGAAGGCAAGATGACCGCCATTGACCTGGCGGAATTGGTGGACCAACAGCTCGTGCGNNACGTCGGAAAACGAAATTCAACTCAACGCCGCCGGGAACGATATCGAGCGTGATGACCTGGTGTATTCGATCAACGAACCCGACAACTACGCCGTCGAAGAGGCGCTGCAGATCACCGCCAAGGTCGGCGGCAACGTTACCGTGGTCACGGTTGGCAGCGACGACGACGAGGAAGTGCTGCGCCGGGAAATGGCCATGGGCGCCGGCCGAGGCGTGCTGCTCTCCGACGAAGCCTTCGACGGCTCCGACGGCCGAGGCATTGCGAACATTCTGAAAGCCTACGTGCATAAGGGTCACTTCGACCTGATCCTCACCGGCGTCCAGGCTGAGGATGGCGGCGCACAGGTAGGCGGGATGCTGGCGGCGCTGCTCGACTATCCATTCGCTTCGCTGGTGAATTCCATTTCCGTTCTTGATGGCGGCAAGCTGAAGGTAAGCCGCGAGATCGAAGGTGGCAACAAGGAGATGAACGAGATCGATCTCCCCTGCGTGCTCTCGATTCAGACCGGCATCAATGAGCCGCGTTACGTCGGGATGCGCGGCATCCGGCAGGTAGCATCGCTGGAGGTTCCAACCTTCGGCGCGTCCGACCTCGGTGTAGATGCAAGCACGGTCGGCGATGCCGGAGCGACGATCAAGCGGATGGACTACTTCGTGCCCGCGCTCGGTAAGGGAGCCGAGATGCTGGAAGGCGACCAGGAAGAGATCATCGCCAAACTGATTGAGTTGATGAAAGCCAAAGGAGGGTTGAACTAATGGCACGCATCTTCGCCTACATCGCACACAAGAACGGCATCGCCGACGATGCAGCGGCCGAACTCGCCGCCGCCGCAAAAAAGATCGACCCTGCCGCGTCGCCAGTGGCTGTGGTTACCGGCTGGGGCGCGGAGCTTGACGCCGTTTGCGAAACCCTCCGTGCCTCCTACGCCGAGGTATGGAAAATCGCCAACCAGGCGCTCGCTTATCCCAATGCTGAGCTGGTCCGCAAAGCGTTGTTGAACATCCTGCCTCCCGATGGCATCGTGCTCGTCTCTCACTCTCATTTCGGAATCGACCTGTCACCGGGTCTTGCCATCAAGATGAACTCGGCGTTTGTCTCCGATGTGTTGGGCATTGACGGCATTGACGGGACGTATCTCAAACTGGTTCGGCAGGAGTTCGGTGGACAGGTGAGCGCCCACATGCGTTGCGATGCATCATCCGGTGCGGTCCTTAACCTCCGCCCGGGCGCGTTTAAGCCGCAGGAAGGCGCAGCCATCAACGGCGTCATCGTGGACAAGTCGGCGGGCGTCGGCGCCCTGACGGCCGGACGCCGCTATCTCGAGACCGTTGTCGCCGAGGCAGGCGATGTCGACATTACAAAACACGCGGTTCTGGTTTCCGTGGGCCGTGGCATCCAGGAAAAAGACAACATCGCCATCGCTGAGGAACTGGCCGAGACCCTGGGCGCGGCGGTCAGTTGCTCCCGGCCCGTGGTCGATGCCAAGTGGCTGCCGAAATCCCGCCAGGTTGGTTCGTCCGGGAAGACGGTCAAGCCCAAGATTTACATGGCATGCGGCATCAGCGGTTCGTTCCAACATCTGGCCGGACTTAAGGGCAGCCCCTTCATCGTGGCCATCAACAAGAACTCCAAAGCTCCCATCTTTGAGGTGGCCGACGTTGGCATCGTCGCCGACATCCTGGAATTCTTGCCGGAAC
>PLYW01000005.1 GCA_003151875.1 Acidobacteriaceae bacterium | reverse complement strand
CGCAAGGCATCGCAGCCAAGCGCGGGCGCTACGGCGCGTATCTGTTTCGCGACATGGTCAACCGGCGGCTGCGTGGGCGGCGTGGGGCGCGTCTGGCGGCGATCACCAGCGGCGGCGCGATCCCGGATACGGCGCTGTTCACTGTGGTTGCGCAGCCGGATGAGATTGTCGTGGGCACCGTGGACGAGGACTTCGCCGTCGAAAGCAACGCAGGCGACATCATGCTGCTCGGCAATACCTCGTGGCGGATTCGTCGCATTGAGTCCAATTCCGGACGTCTGCTGGTGGAGGATGCGCATGGCGCGCCGCCGAACATTCCCTTCTGGCGCGGCGAAGCTCCGGCGCGCACCGACGAGCTGTCGCATCATGTAGCCGAATTGCGCGAGCGCGTCAGCGCGCTGTTGCCGAACACCGCGCCGCTGGCGGTGCCGGCAAATCCGGAAACGGGCGCGGGAACCAAAGCCCGCCTTCGTGGCATCGAATCCAGCCCCGAAGTACAGAGTGCGGTCGCGTGGCTGAAGGACGAATGCGGGCTTGACGATTCCGGCGCCGAGCAGCTCATCGAGTACATCGTCACCGGCCGCGCGGTGCTGACCGAGGTGCCGACGCAGGACTGCATCATCGCCGAGCGCTTCTTCGACGAGGGCGGCGGGATGCAGCTCATCATCCATGCGCCCTTCGGCGGCCGCATCAACAAAGCCTGGGGACTGGCGCTGCGCAAGCGTTTCTGCCGCTCGTTCAATTTTGAGTTGCAGGCTGCCGCAACCGACAACGGGCTGAACATCGCCCTGGCCGAGCAGCATAGNNCGCTGGCGCTGGGACGCCAACCGTTCGCTGGCGCTGCTGCGCTTCCAGGGCGGCAAGAAAGTCCCGCCACAAATTCAGCGCATTCGCAGCGACGACCTTATGGCGTCGGTCTTCCCCGACGTGGCCGCGTGCCAGGAAAACATTGTCGGCGACATCCAGATCCCCGACCATCCTCTGGTCCAGGAAGTGATGAAGGATGTCCTCACCGAGGCCATGGACATTGATGGCCTGCGGCGGGTACTCGACGGGATTCGCAGCGGCGCGATTCGCACGCTGGCTATTGACACGCCGGTGCCATCGCAGTTCTCGCACGAAATTCTAAACGCGAACCCGTACGCTTTTCTCGACGATGCCCCGCTGGAAGAGCGCCGCGCTCGTGCCGTGCAAATGCGGCGCATGCTGCCGGAAGCGGTGTTGCAGGAAGTGGGACGGCTGGACCAGACGGCGATTGCGCGGGTCCGCGAGGAGGCCCGGCCCGATGTTCGGGACAGCGACGAGTTGCATGATGTGTTGCAGACGCTGGTTGCGGTCCCGGAAGAGATCGGCGATGGCGAGTGGCAGGACGCGATTGCAAGTTGGAAGCCGTTTGTGGCCGAACTGCTGGAAGGCTGGCGCGTGGTGCGCGTCGAGGTTGATGGACGCCGCTACTTCGTCGCGTCCGAGCGCGCGAAAGACTTTGCGCTGATCTTTCCGGAAGCGAAGTTTGAAGTCACGCCGCCGGAGCTACCGTCGAATACAGCCACGCGCGAAGAAGCTCTGCTCGCCATGGTGACCGGCTGGATGATGCACTGCGGGCCAGTCACAGCGGGCGCGCTGGCTTATTGGCTGGGCCTGTCCGCCGCCGAGGTCGAGCAAGCTCTGCTCCGCATGGAGGCGTCGGGTTCGGTGCTGCGCGGAAACTTCACCGGACTAGCGCAAGGCAACGAACCCGGCACGGTCGAGTGGTGCGACCGGCGATTGCTGGCGCGCATTCACCACCTTACGGTCGCCACCTTGCGCAAGCAGGTGGAGCCCGTCACCGCGGCGCAGTATATGCGCTGGCTGTTGCGCTGGCAGCACGTAACTCCGCAATCGCAGTTAGCTGGCGAACGCGGACTGCTGGAGGCCGTGCGTCAGTTGCAAGGTTTCGAAATCCCGGCGAACGCGTGGGAGAGGCACATCCTGGCGGCGCGGGTGAACAACTACGATCCGGCGGCGCTCGATCAGCTTTGCCTGACGGGCGCGGTGGGCTGGGGACGCCTCTCGCCGCATCCGGCGACGCTGGAAGACTCGGGCGAAGGCCGCCGTCGCGTGGTGCCAACCAGTGTCGCGCCCATCACGTTCTTCGTGCGCGACGATTCCGACTGGATGCAGCCGCGGCTCGGCGGTGAAGAGCAGACCTTTGAACGCGTGCTGAGCGAGGCCGCCCGCAGCGTTCTGGAATTTTTGCGACGGCGCGGCGCGTCGTTCTTCGCCGACATCGTCCGCGGAACCGAACGGCTGAAGGCGGAAATCGAGACCGCGCTGTGGGAGCTGGTGGCTGCCGGCATGGTCACCGCCGACGGCTTCGAGAATCTGCGCTCGCTGATCAATCCGCGCCGCCGCAATGCGACCGGCACGCCCAAGCTCACGCGGCCTCGCCACACCGGCGGCCGCTGGTCGCTGCTTTATCCCGGCGAAGGCACGGACCGCTCCAAGGTTGTCGAAGCCACGTGCTGGATGCTGCTGCGCCGCTACGGCGTCGTCTTCCGCGAAACGTTGGCGCGCGAGTCAAACCTGCCGAAGTGGCGCGAGCTGCTGATTGCATTCCGCCGACTGGAAGATCGCGGCGAGGTTCGCGGCGGACGGTTCGTCAACGGATTTCTCGGCGAGCAATTCGCGCTGCCGGAAGCGGTGGAGTCGCTGCGGGCGATGCGCAACCTCCCGGCCAGCGGCGAAGTCGTGACCATCTCCGCNNGACGGGATTGCTATGGAAGATGGGGAGCGCACCACCGTACTGTTTGAGGCTGCCGCGCAATGATGCCGGACCAGTTGGTCGAAGGCATCGACTACTACATCGAAAATGGCTTCATGGTCTTCACTGCGCTGTACCTGCGCCAGCGAGGATATTGCTGCGAATCGGCGTGCCGGCATTGTCCGTATGGGTTCAAGGCGGCTGAGCCGAAGCCGTCCCCGCCAGAGTAATGACACCAGCAAGCCGCAGGTCCCTCGACTCCGCTGCGTCAAGAATCATTCACCGCGGAGTACACGCCGGGCACGGAGTTCTTGGTTCCTATCGACTCTTCTCCGTGATCTCCGTGCCTCCGTGGTGAATCGTCCTTCTTATCCCATGGTGTGCACGTGCTCGGGCGTGATCTTGTAGAGCACGCGCTGCTCGCCCGGCTGGGCGAACGGATATTTGTCCTTGTCGAGATACTTTTTGGCCATCTTGTCGATGTGCTGCGGCGCGCCTTCCTGCGTAATCTCGCGGACCTTGCCGCGCACTTCCACGAAGCGGTAGGGATTGTCGGGATCGATCACGGCNNAGTTCGCCGTTCTGGTAGTCAACCCATACCGGATTGGTTTGCGGACTGCCGTCGGGCATGAGGGTGCTCAAGCTGCCAAACGCTTTTTTCTTGAACAGGTCGAGATAATTTTCGGGAATCGAAGCGGACATGACGATCTCCTTCTCTTTTCTGAGTGCGATATCAAGTACGAACCATCACCGATGCGATGCCGCAACTATTGTAAGAGGTGCAAGAAGGATTGCAAACGGGTGGCGGGCCTTTGGGCAGTCAAGCTCACGCCGGGTGCACACTCAACCCTCTTTTGCTCGAGTGGGTGTTTTGATTCTGACACACATACCAGGCCACCGGGCAATGTCGGCCTTTAAGGCTCCCGGCTCGCCTTGTCACGGTTGTGGCTCCTTCAGATTATTTTCCGCCAAGTGCACAATGAACTTTTCTACCGTAGCAAGAAGATACTGAGCCTCTCCCTCGTCGTACTTTGCGCCTATGTGCATCGTTGGATTTCGCCACGCCACCTTCATGTTGCCAAATTGAGTAGCTGCATCCGAGTAAAACTTTTCTTCCTTGGTTCGGGGGCCAGCAACATCGTACTTTGCAATAAGCGCCTTCTCAATGTCCTGTAGATGCTTCTCCCAACTGTTGCGGTCAAATCGCTTCCCTAGGTGGACAGCCAAACTCTTAAGACCCCACTCCAAAGCTCTCTGCAGGTGAAAGGCGCAGGCGGTATTCTCTCCATAAGCGTGGCAATGTCCGGCGTATTGAAACTCCTGCCATGCGTTGGGAAAGTTTGTATAAATCAGAGAGTCCGTGAGCCATTTTGGAGCTAGATATTTAGCTTTCTCCCTCGGAACGGCCTTAATCGGGATACTCCCCAATTCGGATTTAAGAATCGAATACACAGACTCTATGTGGTGAGCAAATCTCCCTAGATCGATGGTGCTTCCCTTGATGCGAACGTAGCCAGACGGATCAAGGGATGCCGCTTTAGGATTGGCTTCTACAAATTCAAGCATCATCACGCCAATCTGGTCGCGTGTCACGGACAGGCCGAGAGCTTCAGCGTCTCTCAATATTCGATCTAAAGCCTTGCCCAACATTTCAGTATCGGGTTGCCGCCTTTGAACGGATGAAATTATCAGGCCCAAGTTGTGGGCCAACTCTACATATTCCCTCGCCGCGAAATCGAGCATGTCTAGTAGGGACACCACCCCAAAAGGCGCAATCTTCCACGGGGCAACTTTGGTCTCAATGGGAGTCATGAAGCACCCCCATTATCTGCGCTAACGGCTTGTTCCCCGAGTATATTTTGGCCCTCAGGAGGGCAGCAAAAGCGCGTTGACCTTCCCCATCACCTCGAAGGCGTCGGCCACGTACAGGACGTCAGCTTTGCCGCGGGCCCAGCCGCAGTTGGGATCGAGATTGATGGCGCGCCGCTCGCCAATGAATCGCCAACCCACCGTGTGCGGCTCCTCGCCGTGGCAGCACGTGGACAGCCCCTTGGGATGACGCGGCGTGGCGCCGGTCTGTCCCACCTGGTTGAGATGGCTCATGAAGCGCAGCGCCGATTGGTTCTCGCCGGTCAGCTCGACCAGGGACTTGCTGCTGCCGAGCGAGGCTTTGGACTTGTGCAGGAAATCCACAATGAGCGTTTCGGCTTCGGGAACGTGGGTCTGGCCGTCCTTCTGCTTCTTGGTCCAGCCCGCACCCGCGACGAACAGCAGCTTGGCGTCGGGACGAATGGTTTGCTGGTCTGCGGGCGGAGTAATCATGCCGCGAACGGTCGTGCGCCTCATACTCTCGGTCACTGGTACTGCAATCAGTTCCGGCGTAACCGAGCCACTCGCGCCTTGCCAGGGCGAGTGCGCGCCCGGATCAAGCAGCAAAACCCAGGGACGCTGCGTGCGAGTCAAGGAAGCTTCGATGCGCTGGCGATAAAACCAGCGCGTCACGGTCACCGAGCCGGAACCGGCGGCGATGGCGGTAACATGCGTGTCCACGCATCCGCCCACGCGACGAGTCACGCCTGCCATAACGCGCGAGGAGCGCGAGGTGGCGGCGGTGATGACAATCGTCGCCTGCGCCGCGCGTAGCAGGGCCTCGCAGGCGGCGGCATCGGTGGCGTAGCGCGCGGACGCGAAGTCTTCTCCGGCGACAGCGAGGAACCGCGACGCCCCACAGTTTGCGATGGCATCGGCCGCGGGCTGTGCCGTGGCTCCGTAAAGCGCGGCGACCAACGTTCCTTTCAACGCCTGGTTTAATTCCACTGCGGCGCCAAGGGCTTCCAGCGCGGGTTTGCCCAGCGTGCCGTCTTCTTCGGTGTGCGCCAGGAAAAGAATGGTGTCCATAGTTCTCGCTACTCCTGTTTGATCCACTGCACGATTTCGCGCGCGATGTCTTCGGCGGGCAGGTCCTTTACGATCCGGGTTTGGCGCTGCTGTTTGGGCGTAGCGACGTTGGAGTATTGCAGTCCATCGGCGGAAATCGCTGCGACTGTGGCCCGCTGCAACGCAGGCATGATGGTGCGCATGTTGGCCATGCCGACCTGCGGATCGTTGCGCGGTTCGCCAAGATTTCCTGTCGCCCATCCCAGCACAGCCGGCGGCCCGGCGCACAACGAAACCTGGTGGCGCGCGCCTTCCACGCGCTCCAGCACCTCGAACGAGCCGTCTTCCTGCGGAGTGATTGCGTCAACCCCCTGGAACTGATCGACGATCCCGAGTTCTTCGCCGATGAGCTGCAAGGTCACGCCCGCGCTGCGGCTGGCCGATTCCCATCCTCCAAACAGCAGCAGCCGCGACAGATCAATGCCCACGATGCCACGAATTGCCGCCGCCAGCGCCGTCGCCGTCTGATGAGCATCGGCGAAACCGCTGGAGGGGCCGTCCACGGCAACCAGTTGCAGCGGAACTTTTTGCGCGACCGTCATCATCACCTGCTGCAGCTTGGCTTTGGGCGCCATGCTCACCAGCCAGAGCTTGCTGCCGGCGATGTGCTTCACCAGGTTGGCGCCTTCGTACAGCGCGTGCGACGCCCAGGGATCGAGGATCGCGGGCAACATCATCTCGTTCTTCAGCGCCGGACCGGACGGCCCGGTGATTGGTTCCAGCGTTTGCAAGGGATCGGGAACGACGCTGGCGCAAACTACAACGTGATAGGGATTCGTCATCTTCGGTTTTCCAGTGAATCAGAATAATTCATCTATATTCGGTCGCTTTGAAAGGGCACGGCCTCACACGGCTTCATAGTCTGCGAAAAACTCCGCGCCCGTGTTTGATTTGAAAGGGCACGGCTTCAGCCGTGCCGCCAGATGCTGTCGTTATGGTGGCTTTAGCCACTGAGGGACCTCGGTGTTGCGACGAAGGCGAGTTCCCTCAGGGGCTGAAGCCCAACTCTCGCCGCCCACCCAACGGCACGGCTGAAGCCGTGCCCTTTCAAAGCGTTGAGAATCTCCTGAATAATGCGGGTGATGCCCCCACCCTATACACGTGAAACCTACTCTAGTTCTCCGCCGAATGCAGCCCGCCCGCGCCCGCGCGGAATTGCAGGTTGGGGCGCCCTTCGACGCTCTCTGGGCAGTTCCACATGCAAGCGCCGCAGAACACGCACTTCTCGCGATCGAAATTGGGCGGCCCTTCCAGGCTTCGGGTGATCGCCTGTCCGGAACACATCTCGACGCACAGCTTGGTCCCGCACTGCCCGCACACTTCGAGGTCGCGGAAGCGAACGTGGTCAGCATATCCCGCGGCCGCCTGAACTTTGCCGCCCATCAGCAGCACGTCCTGATGCGATACCAGCAGCGAACCATCGTGAGCGATCGCGGGCCAGCCACAGGCATCCATCAAGGAGTCATGCAGCGAAGTGCCGCCGACGTTGCACTGATGCTGAATGCTCACGATCTGCGGCGGCGCGAGCTTGCCTCGATAGAACTGTTCCGGCGACACGATCCGCTCGCACGGCCTGGCAGGATGGCTGCCTAACGAGAGCCGGCCTTTTGTGAATGCAGTCACGGCCATGCCGATCAGTCCGGTGACGACGCCGCGCTGGAATCCGTCACGCGACTTCTCCGCGATGCCGGCCTCCCGCTCCAGCCAACTTGCTCGCCGCCGAGCTTCGTAAGCCTGCGCCAGGTTTTCGCGCGTGAACGGCTTGCCGGCTCGCAACAACTCCAGCACGCCTTCAGCGAGTTGCACGCCCGATGTCCATGCCTCGTCCACGCCCGAACCCGTGAGCACATTGGTACTGCCCGAGGACTCGCCAATCCGCGCGTAACCGTCGCCCACGAGATAAGGCTCGCCGCGCTTGCCCGATTCCTGCAAAGACTTGGCGCCCCACGAGCGCAGCTTGCCGCCTTCGAGGTAACGCCAGAGATATGGGTGCTGAATGTAATGCTGCAGGTAGCGGTACACGGTGCGCGTTGGACAATCGAACCACGACGGAACAAAGATGCCCACCGACGCCACGCCGCCGGGATGGACATAGAAGAAGCCGAATATCTCCGGCTCCGGAAAGCCGAACGTGTGGAAGACCGTGCCAGGTTCGAGATCAACATCGGGCCGAAGCTCGATGACGAACTTCATGCCGAGCGCCCACTCGCGAACTTCGTTGCCCGGCGGAGTTCCCAGGCGGTCGTCGAGGTCATGACCGACCGCGCCGACCGGCCCATCTCCAATGACGGTGAGCGCCGCGCGTATGTCCATTCCGGCAGTGAAGCCGGACTCGGGGTGTCCCTCGCTGTCCACACCCTGATCGACCAGGCGCACACCCAGGACCTTGCCGTCCTCGATGAGAGCATTGTCCACCGGCATGCCCGGCCAGATTTGCACTGCGCCGCTCGACATCAATTGCGAGCCTACCCACTGGTTGAACTGGCCGATGGAAAGCACCAGCCCATCTTTCTTGTGGAGGAAACTCGGCGTGTAGGGGAGTTCGAACGCGTCGTGAGTAACACCAAGAATCTTGCCAAACGCACGCAAGCAACGATCGCCAGCCCGCAGCACTCGGGAGCGTCGGCTGGCGCCCACCGGATCGAGCAGGTACACCACCTTCTCGTTCACAACCGGGGCAGCCATGGGAATTTGCGCAGGGTCCAAATCGGGGAAGCTCGCCCGGATGCCGCGCGCCCGCGTCACGACACCGGAGACGCCGAAACCAATGTCGTCGGCGCGCTCATAGCAGATAACTTGCAGCGGCATACCCGGCGCGGCCTTGCTCTCGATTGCCGGACTGCCATCGTCGTTGAGCAGTTGGCGCGAAAGCGTCGTCAGGAAGCCGCCCGTGGCGGGCCCAAAGCCAACGCAGGCAATGTCAACGTCGATGGTCGCGCGCTCGATGGCGGGTTGGTCAGCAGTGGTCAAACGGTGTCCTCAAGGGTTCCGGTCCTTCGTTCCGCCAAAAAAAAATCATTCACCACGGAGACACGGAGGACACGGAGTTTCTTATTTCTATTGGGTCTTCTCCGTGATCTCCGTGCCTCTGGTTACTTGCCCTATGGGTCCTTCGTTCCGCCAAAAAAAATCGTTCACCACGGAGACACGGAGGACACGGAGTTTTTTATTTCTATTGGGTCTTCTCCGTGATCTCCGTGCCTCCGTGGTGAATCCCCCTGTCGGATGAGGCGCGTCACCGCGGGTAATCCAGCGCTTCCGGAATCATCACCTTCGAGAGCGCTTCGGCGAGCCTGTCCTTCGCCAGTTGCGCGCCGGTCAGGCAGCCATCCAACTTGGAGCGCAGGCGCTGGAATCCTTCCAGCCCCTGGCATGAAGCGCATGGCCCCGCCTTCGCGGGATGGCTTTCGTTCGCCCCCACAACATCGGTGGCGCACGACGCGATGCCCGGAATCAGACCTTCCAGCGAATCCAATTCATCGCTCTGATAGCAACCCTTGTAACCTTCGTCATCCCACGCCGGATGCCGGTTGTATCCAAAGACCAGCTCGGCGCAGATGCGGCCCACTTCTCCGGCGGCCCGCGCCGCCTGGATGTGGCAAAGGTCGGTAAAGAAATCGAGCGTGCTGGCCAACCCTTCCGCCAGCACTGGATTCTCAGGACCCGCGGTTTCCAGCTCGATCAGGTCCAGCGTCTGCTGACGCGCGGCCAGCAACCAGCCCAGCGCATCGGCCAGTGGAAAGGTCACGCCTTGGCGAGCGCTCTGATACAGCGCGCCACCGTAAGCGTCGGTGGTGACCCGCAGGTGGCGATAAGTCCACAGCCACAACTGCATCGCAGTAGCGAGAGTGCATGCGCCCGTTCCCGGACGATGCTCGGCAACCCGGCGCATTTCGGCGATCCATTGCCGGAACTGCGCCAGGAACAACTCGTTGGTCATGGTGACGCTAAGATTGCGACGCTGCACCGCCTCGGGGCCCTCGTAGGTCGCCTCGAGTTGCGAGTCCATCCACTTGTACGCCAGGAAGCCGGGACAGTCTTCGGTGATTCCATAGCCGCCCATCAGGCTTAGCGCTTCGCGCATCGAGTTTGCGCCGGTGCCGGTGTTCCACAGCTTGGCCGCCGGACAGAGCACGTTGGCCACCGTATCCTTCAAAGCAAACTCGACCAGCCGGTCGCTCTTCAGCGTGTCATACACATCGCGGTTGCGCTTTTCCTCCGGCACCGCCTCAAGGCGTAAAAGCTCGAGCGCCGACTGGTCCACGTCGCGGAAAAACTTCATCTCGGCTTTGCCGCCGCGAATTCCTTTGGCGGCCAGGATCGCAACTTTCTCGCGCTCCAGGGGATCGAGTTCGTCATACAGCCGCGCCGCGGCAAATCCCAGCGCCGCGCCTGCTTCGCCAATCGCCCACAGGTTGGCCAGCCGGTGGAGCGCATCCTGGCGCTGCTGCAAGCCCAGTTCGTAGCGCAGCATGCCCGGCTTGGCCTGCTCCGAGCCGCGAAAACGCCCGCGCTGATAACGGATGATCGGCTCGACGGCCGACAGCAGCTTGGCCGACGTCATCAACGCCACCGTGACTCGCGTGCGTTTGAAGACCGCTTCGATGACTTCGCTGTGGCGGTAGTTGGGAAAGATGACGCCGTCTTTGATGGTGTATCCGCCGACAATGCGGCTGGCCGGCACGTGCACATTGAAGATGGGATCGCAGGTGGAAGACAGTTGGTGCACCAGTTTGCGCGTCGGAGTGCCGCGGTCGAAGACGCCGGGATCGCTCTCCTCGATGATCACCATGCAGGAGCCCTTGATGCGATCGTCGCCGGAATCGACCGCAGCGGTAACGAAGTTGGCGAAGCCCATGTTGGTGATGAAGCGGCCGCGCTTCTCCACGTGCAGCAGCGGCTCCTTGCCGTCGGCCCATTCCGTGACGCTGACTTTGCCGCTCAACATGCCGGTATCCACGCCGACGTAGGGAATCGGCTCGGTGAGACAGAAGGCGCCGCGATAGGTTTGGCGATCTTCTCCGGGAGCGGCGGGAGCGGCCAGCGCCATGTAGTGCGCGCGCTGCTCGGGCGTGCCACGCTCGTGGATCGGCGCCAGGGCCAGGCATCCCGCCAGGCTGCAGGTGGCGGCGCCGGCGTCCACCCAGGCCAGCTCAAAGGCGATCAGGGCGAGCGCAAGATTCTTGGGCCCAACCAGGTAGCCGCCTTGCTCGGGATCCATGAAGACGGCGGTGATTCCGGACTGGTCGAAAGCCTCGAGCAACTTGGCTTTCTTACTGGTCCACTCGTGAGTGCCGCGGGAGCCCTCGGAGACCAGACGGGCCACGGGACCGCGCGCCACCTCGCGCGCCGACTGCACCAGCATCTGCAGGTCATAGCGGTCGGCGAAATGCCACAGAATCTGGCGCACGTTGTCGTCGGGCAGCGTACGCAGAGTTTCGGATCGCAGTTTCGGCACAGTGGTTGCCATGCGCTCACCTCCGGGTGCAATAACTCATTGTGATTTGCCGTCAACCATTGGTGCTGTGACGCAGATCATAGGGGCTGGTGACGGGTGGGCAGGAGGGGGGTGGTTGGTTTGCAGGTGGATTGTCCACGAGTGCAGAGTCAGGATCCATTCACGAAAGCGTCAAATGTTCGGGTGTCATGCTGAGCGAGCGTTCGCCGGGTTTAGCGAACGCGAGTCGATGCACCCCTATAGTTGCGCCAAGGTTCGCGGTTGCTATAGGGGTCCTTCGACTTGTCGCTCCGCTCCTCGCT
>PLYW01000190.1 GCA_003151875.1 Acidobacteriaceae bacterium | reverse complement strand
TCCACGTGCGCGTCGGGCAGCCAGGTGTGCAATGGGAACAGCGGCACCTTCACGGCGAAGGCGACAAAGAAGCCGAGGAACAGCCAAAACGCTGCGTGCTCGAATCCCTGCACCTGGCCTGACTGGATCTTGCCTTGGATGTCAACGAAATCAAACGTTCCGGTCTTGGCGTACAGCCATATCACCGCCGCCAGCATGAACACCGACGCGATCATGGTGTACAGGAAGAACTTTACGGAGGCATAAATCTTCCGTCCGTGTCCGTACATGCCGATAATCAGCGCCATGGGAATCAGCGTGGCTTCCCAGAAGAAGTAGAAGAGGAACAGGTCGAGCGCGACGAAAACGCCGATCATCGCGGTCTCGAGCACCAGCATGAGAATGAAAAATTCCTTCACCCGGTCGCCGATGGAATTCCACGAGATGAGCACGCACATCGGCATCAGGAAGGTGGTCAGAATGACCAGCCACATGGAAATGCCATCGATGCCGAGGTGGTAATGAATGTTGGGGTGGGCAATCCAGGGGATGTTCTGCTCGAACTGGAACCCGCTTTGCCCGCGAACCAGGTACCACGGCAGGTGCAGCGAGGCAAGCAGCGTGATCAGCGAGACCGCCAGCGCGAAATAGCGGATGTCACGATGGCGACGCGGGAAAAACAGCAGCAGGATGGCTCCCGCCAGCGGCAGAAAAATAACGATGGTGAGGATGTTGCTGTTGATGAAATTCATCGCACACCCCTCCACACCATGAAGGCGATCACAGCCGCCGCGCCGATGGCGACCCAGCCCGCGTAGGAACGGATGTTGCCGGATTGCATGTGGCGCATTTCGTCGGAAACTTCGCGCGCACCGGCGGCGCCGCCGTCCACTGCGCCGTCAATCAGCCCGCGATCGATGCCTTTCCAGAACACGGTCGAAGACAGCGCAATCAGCGGCTGAATGAATACCGCCCCGTAGAGTTCATCCACTTTGTATTTGTCGAGCACGAAGGTGTACAAGACGCCGGCAGCCTTTGCCATCTTTGCGGGCAACTCGGGGCGCTTGTAATACAGCCACCAGGCGGCCAGCAATCCAAGCAAGCCGACCGCTACCGAGATAGCTGTGAAGGCCAACTCGGTGCCATCTTCATGCACGTAAGCACCCTCGCCCAGCAGCACGCCGCCTTCGGCAGCGGGCGCTGCCGTCGCGTGGAACACTGGCGAAAGGAAGCTGCCAAAATGGTCGGAGCCCTGGAGTGCGTGGGGAATGCCAATCCATCCGCCAACCAACGACAGCAGCGCGAGGATCATCAGCGGCGCCACCATGACCCACGGGCTCTCATGCGGAGCACCGTGTCCGTGGTTGCCGCCAGCGTGTCCCGCCGTTTCAGGATTCGGCCCGCGGTACTCGCCAAAGAAGGTAAGGAACCATAGCCGGAACATGTAGAACGAGGTCATGCCGGCGGTAATGATGCCGATCAGCCACAGGACGTGATAGCCGCCGCTCCAGGCCGACCACAGAATCTGGTCTTTGGAGAAGAAGCCAGCAAAGGGCGGTATTCCTGCAATGGCAAAGGTCGCAAACGTCATGCACCAGAAGGTGTAAGGCAGATACTTTCGCAGGCCACCCATGTTGCGCATGTCCTGCTCGCCGCCCAGGCCATGAATCACCGAGCCCGCGGCCAGGAACAGCAGGCCCTTGAAGAAGGCGTGCGTGACGAGGTGAAAAATTCCGCCAACGTAGTCCGCCACGCCGCAGGCCATGAACATATAGCCAAGCTGCGAAATGGTGGAATAGGCCAGCACCTTCTTGATGTCGGTCTGCACGATGCCGATCGACGCCGCGAAAATCGCAGTCAGCGTGCCGATGATCGCGACCGCCATCGCAGCGTCGGGCGCGCGATTGAACACCAGATGCGACCGGGCGACCATGTACACGCCGGCGGTCACCATGGTTGCCGCGTGAATCAGTGCGGAGACCGGAGTGGGGCCTTCCATCGCGTCGGGCAGCCAGACATACAGCGGAATCTGCGCGGACTTGCCGGTTGCGCCCACCAGCATCAGCAGGCCAATCGCCGTCAACAAGCCAGCGCCCGCAGTCTCGGCCGGGTACTTGCTGATAAGCGGCCACAAACCGTCGTACTGCAGCGTGCCGAAGTGCTTGATCAAAAGGAAAAGTGCGATCAGAAATCCGAAGTCACCGACGCGGTTGGTGATGAAGGCTTTCTTGCCCGCATCTGCCGCCGACTTCTTCAGGAACCAGAATCCGATCAGCAAATACGACGCCAGGCCCACACCCTCCCAGCCCACAAACATCAGCAGGTAGTTGTTGGCCAGCACCAGCGTGAGCATGAAGAACATGAACAGGTTGAGGTAGGCAAAATAGCGGTAGTAGCCGCCTTCATGCTCCATGTAGCCGACGGAATAAACGTGGATGAGGAAGCCGACGCCGGTGACCACCAGCATCATCACCAGCGAAAGCTGGTCGAGATAAATGCCAAACTCCGCCGAAAATGCGCCCGCACTCAGCCAGGTGCCATAGCGCTCGATGTGCGGGATCTGCTCCGGCGGCAAGCCAGAGAACTGCGCCGCCACCCACAAGGCCATGGCAAACGCGAGCGCCGTGGATCCCAGCGCGATCGTCGTCACCAGTCCCCTGGAGAAGCGCTTGCCTAACAGCCCATTGATGGCGGCCCCAGCCAGCGGCAGTAACGGAATGATCCACAAATGCATAGNNGCGGCAGCCACCACCATCACGAAGAAGACGAAAATGTGACCGTCAAGCGATTTGAGCTGCGCGGCGAAAGCAACGAAGGAAAGATTGACGCCGTTCAGCATCAGCTCAATCGACAGAAAAATGGTGATGATGTTGCGCTTGATCAAAAAGCCCGCAACGCCGCAGGCAAACAGGATCGCGCTCAACACCAGGTAGTAGGAAAGAGGGACCATTTATTCCTCCCTCCGCGCCAGCACCACGGCGCCCATGATGGCGATCAGGATCAGCACCGACGTCACCTCAAAAGGCAACAGAAAATTGCGAAACAACAGATGCCCGATGGCTTGCGGATTGCCGAACACGTCGCTGCCGTTCATCACCATGGGCCCGCCAATGGCGATGCGGTCCAACCCGGCGAGATGGCTAACCACCCAGACTGCAAGGCTCAACCCTATAATGAGACCCGGGACACCCAGCACCATAGCAACACGGCTGGCATGCTCGGTGCGCTCTTCCACTCCGGCGTTGAGCAGCATGATGACAAAGACGAACAGCACCATCACCGCGCCGGCATAGACAATGACTTGCACGGCAGCCACGAACTCCGCGCCCAGCAGCAGGTAAATCAGGGCCAGCGAACCCATCACCACAATCAGCGACAGGGCGCTGTTGATGGGGTGCTTTTGCACCAGCAGATTGATGGCCCCGCCTACGCACAGCGCCGCGAAGATGAAGAACAGAATCAGGGGCAACATAAATGTCTAACTACCGGCAAAGACTGCATTACTTGATCCAACTCAGCACTACGCCAGTCGGCATTTGGCATTTAGCACTTGGCACTTAGCAAAAACGACCTGACCGCGAACCTTACGGGGAACTTCTTAACCCCGAAACTAATTGCTAAGTGCTAAGTGCTAATTGCTACTTCAGCGCCACGACCAGACTGGTAACGACGATATTGGCGATGGCCAGCGGCAGAAGAAACTTCCAGCCGAAGGCCATGAGCTGGTCATAGCGGAAACGCGGCAACGTGCCGCGGACCCAGATGTAAATAAACATGAAGGCGAACACACGCAAAGCAAACCAGAATACCGGCAGCAGCGACTGCACAATCGGTGGCCCGAAGACCGGCCCCGACCATCCGCCCAGGAACAAAATCGACGCCAGGCAGGCTACCGTCACCATGTTGGCGTACTCGGCCATGAAGAACATGGCGAACTTCATCGAGCTGTACTCAGTGTGATATCCGGCGACCAACTCGGTCTCTGCCTCCGGCAAATCGAAGGGGATGCGGTTGGTCTCCGCGTAGGCCGCCATGATGTAAATAAAGAAGGCAACGAACTGTCCCCGGAACAAATTCCATTTAGGAATGAAGCCCAGCCATGTTCCCGCTTGCGAATCGACAATATCTCGCAGGCTGAAGCTGCCCGCATAAATGAGCACGCCAATCAGCGACAGACCAAGAGCGATTTCGTAGCTCACCATCTGGGCCGAGGCGCGCAGGCCGCCGAGCATGGAATACTTGCTGTTCGACGACCATCCCGCCAGCGCCACTCCATACACGCCAACCGAGGTGACGCCCAAAATGATCAGCAGCCCAATGTTGACGTCGGCGATCTGCAGCGGCGTGTTAAGGCTGCCCAGCTTGATCCATGGGCCAACCGGAATGACCGCGATCGAGGTCAGCGCCGTGGTCAAGGCGATGATCGGAGCCAGCATGTACAAAGGCTTGTTGGCAAAAGGAGGTGTGATGTCTTCCTTAAAGATAAACTTTAAGCCGTCGGCGAGCGGCTGCCAGATGCCGAACGGCCCTACCCGCGACGGTCCCCAGCGGTTCTGGATGTGGCCAACCACTTTGCGTTCCAGCAGCGTGGTGTAGGCCACAGCCGTCAGCAGGATCAGGAGCGCGAGCGCGATCTTGACCAGCGAAACCAGGATGTACGTTCCAATGCCCATGTACAGTTCTCAGCAGTCAGTAGCCAGTATTCGTCGTGGGGCTCTCAGCTTAGCTCCTAGCTCCCAGCTCATAGCTCATAGCTCTTAGCCGTTAGCTCTTAGCAAAACAACCCTGTCATCCCGAGCGAGCCCGCCGCGACGGGCGAGTCGAGGGACCTGCTTTTCAAACTTGAAACTCGAAACTCGAAACTTTGAAACCAGCCACTATCCACTAATCACCAGCCACTTCTTCCGGCTTCGCAGCATAGCGCTCCATCACCGAATTCAAGACCGTCGAATAGCGGCCCAGCGTGCCCGACGTGAACAGCGTGTCGTTAGACGGCAGCACGAGTTCGGGATGTCCCGAACCGGTGGCGCCGGTAATCTGCACCAATTGGGTGTGCTCGTCGTGACCGCTGAGCAGACCGAGCCGCGAGATGTCATATCCCGGAACCAGCCGCTGAATTTCGTCCAGCATTGCGGTCGGATCATATGGGCTCATCTTGGGCTCCAGGTTGCGCTCAGCGAGCCACACCGCATGGCGGTCGGCTTCGCCCGATTGCGCGCCCCGGCTCTGGCCCATGTCGGCGCGCGTGCCTCCGCCGCCAAACGGCACCAGCTTGTGCACGTCGTATCCCATGCGATCGGCAATGCGGACGATGCACTCGAAATCGTTGCGCACGCCCGCAAACTCTCCGGCTTTCTTCAGCATCTGAACGTCGCCGCAAGTATTGGTGAAGGTCCCGCCCTTCTCGTAGGCATTCGCGATGGGCAGCACCACATCAGCGATGCTGGCGGTTTCGGTGAGGAACATGTCCTGCACCACGACGAAGGCCTTCGACAGGGCAAAAGGATCGACGTTGTAGCGCGCGATGGGATTGGAGCCGACAACATACAGCGCCTTCAGCTTGCCTTCCTTAGCTGCGTCCACCATTTGCAGCAGGTCCAAGCCGGGCGACTTGGGAATTTCGTCAACCCAATCTTCGTGAAAGCTGGTCGCGCTGGCGACGGGAGCGTAGCCCGGCAGCATATCGGGATAAAGGCCCATGTCGGCTGCGCCTCGTGAGTTGGCGTAATCGCCCAGGCAGATGA
>PLYW01000131.1 GCA_003151875.1 Acidobacteriaceae bacterium | reverse complement strand
AACCAGCACTCGTCGAGTACCGTGATGCTGGGACGCCCGGTTTTACCGGTGGCGCGAGCAGACATAGCAGTCGCGATCAACATGCTCATCGCCGTTTCAAGTCTTGGATCGGAGCTGAGTCCTTCCGCGTTGAAGAACAGCCAATCGCTGTCCAAGCGCATCGTTGTCGGTTGGTCAAACAGCTTGGCGTAGATGCCGCCTTCGGTCCACGACCGTAGCTTGATCGCCGCCAGGTGCGCCTCATCGATCGTGCGTTGCATCTTCTCGGCGTCACGCCAATTGGCGAGTTCCTCTCGCAGATCGTTGAAGGTCGGGATCGGATTGGAATAGCGAATTGAGCAGCGCTTGTAGACACGTACGATCGCATCAGTGAGCACATTGTCCAGCAGCGAAGTGTCTGAGTTGTGACTGTCGCCGAGCATGTGCCGCGTAAGGTTCTTCAAAAAGGCCGTCTTTTCATTACTGGGAACATGCTCGCCTTCCGGGAGGTCCCATGGATTCAGGGTTTCTCTGCCATCCAGATCGACATTGATCACACGGCCACCCATCAGATCGACCAGCGGCTCGTAGGAATCCCCGCGCTCCAGAATCGACACCAGCGGACGAGCACGCGCCATCATCAGCAGCTTGAGCTGCGCGAGGAACGTCTTGCCTCCACCGCTTTTCGCCATGATGAGCATGTTGGCGTCGCCCAGCCCGGAATCGAACGGCGAGAACGGTATGAGCTGGCGGTACGGAGTTTCAAACAGCATCAACGGAGAATTGGGCGTCCCTTTCCATGGCATCTCCACAGGAAGCAGGTCGGCGGCGTGCAGGGTGAGGACATCCTTTTCCCGCTTGTTGATCTCACCCAGTCCCGGAAGACTGGAGAAGAAGAAGCGCTTTTGCGCCAATGTCTCCGGAATCCCGCGTGCGCCGTTCATGCGGCCGATGGCGTGCAACACCCGCTGCCGGCGATCGGCAAGAGTGCGTTCCGCTTGTTCCGCTTCAAAGCGATTGCGGGTTGGCCGTGAGGTGCGGACGGCAATGGTCAGGCTGAGCTGGCAAGACTTCAGCGAACTCGAGATTAACTCCTGCAAGACTTTGATCAGTTGATGCTCCGCCACCTGGGCATCCACATTGAGCCGGAACCCTCCGTGGATGTCCTTCTGTGCCGCCGTCATTTTNNACTTCGGCGTTGATGATGATCGGGAAGTCCGTCACCACCAGCTCCCGCAACACCCCAGGGAAGGTGGCGTCGGGAAGGTCTTTCAGGCTAATGAACGAGTACAGCAGCCCGCCGATCTTGAGGTGTTCATCGAGTTCGTCCTCAATATTGACGCTGGCCATCTGACTTCGTGCGCTCTCGTACACCAGCGATTCTGTCGGAGGAAGGAACGGCCGTTTGTCGTTCACCAACGGATTGAGGGCTCGCTTGACCTCCAGAAAAATATCGTTTTGCGTCAACCGCTCGATCTTCATGCTCGTGGCTTGCAGTGTGGCCTCGACTCCGGACATGAGACTGTTGAACTCGGCAACCAGGTCCTCATGCTCTCGCCGGCTGCGCTCGATGCATTTGTTGGCCGACATGCTGAAGCTCGGGCCACGCATCTTCTTTTTCCACTCCAATTCCGGCGACTGGTGGTGGATGCGTGGGTCCCAGATGAAGTAAAAGTGCAGCAGGTGTTGCAGGTAATAACCCTCTGCGTTTTTCTTCAGCCAGACATCGGACTGTTCGCGGTCCACTGCCTGCAGAACTGCATTGGGGTTTTGTTGTTCGCGGTTGTAGCGTGCGATCAGATCGTCAGCTCCTTCGGCAATCTCAAATCGCACTTGCAATCGCATGGATCTCTCCGGCAAAGAGCGGATCAGGGCCTCAAGTACCAGCTTCGTCCGGTTCCGCTCCTCATCGCTCGCGTAGTACGAGTGATTACCGCTCACCCTGTATCCGGCGACGAATGACCCGTTCAATTGAATCAACAGATCGTCGGCAAGATCACGGACTTTCAGTTGTTCGCACAGCGGTGGCTGAGCCAATGACTTCTGGTACTGTTCCATCTTTAACGGCATCGCCAGCTCCCTAGTCCTTGATGTATTCCCGAGTTAGTTCCCGGTCCCGCTCCAGTGCCGAGTAAACGTGAGGCTTGGTGTGGAACAGCACCCAGTCCAGTAAATAGCCACGCTGCTTGCCGTACTTGAAGAGCATCAAAGCCGGCACACTCAGGATGGGCACCAGGTACTGCAGCACCATGTTCATCGGCACGCCGAACATCTCACGGTTTAGAAATCTGCCGCAGATGTTCATCACGACCGCCACCGCGAGGATGGCGAACAAGTCCTCCGCTTCTAGTCCGAAGAAGGTGACTCTGGTTCGCAAGTTCCGATAGATCGGCGTAACGTCAAGCGCCATTTCTCCCTCCTAACGAACCCCTCCGGTTCCTTGGTTGACGAAAAATTCAGCCAGACGGAGCAGCCCTGAAACCATGAGGCACAGAGCCGCCGTTACAAAGTGGCGCAGCCAGCCGCTGGTGGGATGAACCAGAGAGAAGATTCCCAACCGCAGCGCCATTGCTGCGACCTGGG
>PLYW01000295.1 GCA_003151875.1 Acidobacteriaceae bacterium | reverse complement strand
AAGTTATTTGTACCCCCGACCCTCTGATTACAAATCATATGCTCTACCAGCTGAGCTACGCCAGCACTACAGCGTGGCTCGACATCCGCCACAGGCGGACGCCAACCAAGCATGATTCTTCCTGCCAGCCGGGACAAACCATAAAGTTACCACAACGGCAACCCGCGTGCAACCAGAGTACCCGCTGGAACATCATCGATTGTACAAATGATCTAAAGACCCACAACTCGCCACTCCCGCGGGCCTTGCGGCTGGGGATTCTGCGGAGCGCGTTGGCATTCCCCAACGCTGAAATGCGGTCAATTCATTGTAACCAATTTCTACCAGGTTGGCCACCGCCGCGCTTTTTCCCGTATCATGAACTCTCCATCCATGCGAACACGACGAAAGCAGTTGTGGGTTGCCTTGGCGGTTGTGCTGGTTATCGCCGGTGGCATCGTTATCGCCGTTCTGCTACGAAAGCGCGCCGCCCCAGACGCCGTCCGCTTGCTGCCTGATTCCGACGCCGTCCTCTACGTCAACTTCGAGCCCATTCGCCTGTTCACCGATCTCGGCAAGCATCCCGTCAAAGACCGCGATCCGCAATACGAAGACTTCGTTCGCCAGACCGGCTTTGAGTTCGAACGCGATCTCGACAAAGCCGCCTTGGCCATTCATTACGGCACTTCAATCCGCGGCAAATCCACCGAGACCCGCTACAGCGAAATTCTGCAGGGACGCTTCGACAGCGGACGGGTGGAGGAGTACCTGCGCAAGTTGTCAGCCAGCGTGGAGCACTACGGCAATTTCGAGATCTATATCATCCCGCTGGAAGGCCGAACCGTGCGCGTGGCGCTGCTGGGAGTGAACGTGGCCGCCGCGTCGAATACCGAAGGCCCCGACGCCATCCAAGGCATGATCGATCGCTACCGGCAAGCGGCCCTGCCGTTCGCCGGTCCGCCGCTGGTGAGCGAATATTACCGGCTGGTACCGCTGGGTAGCATCATCTGGACGATAGCCCGCCCGCCCGCCGCCAGTTCCTCGGAAGATCATGCCGAGCTGCTCTTGCCCGGAGGCTGGAGCGGACTGCTGCCGCTGGACAGCACGGTGATTGCGTCGGCGCGGCCGCTCAACGAAGTCCACCTGCGGGCGCAAGTTCTCACCCACAGCGAAGCCCAGGCGCGCAGTTTCACCGATCGCGTGAACACCTTCCTCGCGCTCTTCAAGGCGCTCAATATCTCGATGGACGCAGGGGGTCCCGACCCGGACGTGAAGGCCGCCTTTGACAGCCTGGAAATCCACCAGGACAAAGATCAGGCCGTGCTGACCGCCAAGGTTCCGTATGCTTTCTTCAAGAAGGTACTCAGCGAGCCGCCGGTGGAACTGGGACCAGGAACACAAAAGCCGCCTGAGCAGAACCCTCCGGCGGCCAAAAAACCTTACAAGTGATTCCGGCTAACCGGCGGGAATTCCTCCCGGCCTGATGGTGGTGCTGCGCAGGAATTTGTGGGGATTCACCGGCGTGTCGTGGATGCGCACTTCATAGTGCAAGTGAGGGCCGGTGCTGCGTCCGCTGAGGCCGACGTAGCCGATGACCTGTCCCCGGCGCACCGTTTGGCCGCCGGCCACCGCGAAGCCTGACAAGTGTCCGTAGCGAGTGGTGATGCCACTGCCGTGGTCCATCTGAATCATGCGGCCATAGCCGTTATAGGGTCCGGCGTAGGTCACCACGCCGTCGGAAGGAGCTAGCACCGGCTGCCCGTAGTGGCAGGAAATGTCCACCCCGGAGTGGAACGCGCCTTCACCGTTGAACGGATCAATGCGCTCGCCGAACGCGCCCGTAATCGGACCCATCACCGGCCACAAGGCGGGTGCAGTGGTCGCCCTGACCCAGTCGGTCAGAGTGGCTTGGTGAGTCAGGCCCAACCCCAATCCAGCCGTCGCCGCGCCGTTCAGAGCGGAACTGCGCAAGGCATAAAGCTGGTCCAGGGACGAAGTCACCTGTTCTGGCTTCAACGCCCCGTCATTCTCATTCAACAATTTGGGATTCGGCTTCAGGCCGTAGATCATGGACACTTCGTTGGCCAGCGTGCCCAGCGAAGCCACCTGGATGTCCTTCTCGTGATTGACCTGTTCCAACTGCTTGTAGCGGGTCTGTAGCGAATTCTTCTCGGAGCGCAACTGGTTGAAGCTGGCCACCTTCCACAGCATGCGCGTGTAAGAACCGGCCATGCCCGTGATGCTGAACATGCCGATCAAGGCGCCGGCCATGAAGACATACAGGTAATGAATGGGGATGGGGATCTTTCGGAGCTGGCCTTCTGCATCGCGAGCTACAAAAAGAATATAAAAGCGTTTTCGCAAAACTATAACCCTCTATTAAGAAATGGTTCCGGAACGCAAAAAACCAAATTATGAAAATCCGGAACTAAGGCCTTTGCCGGGTCCGAACTGCCCACTTGCGGATACCTGGACAACCGTGGGTTAACGGTTCTCCTCCCAACCGTCAGCCGATTGGCTAACGAACTGGGCGCATGGCTGGTGTAATGAATGACACCAAACCGTAACAGAGCCGTCGTAAACATGTCAATGAATAAGGGACAAGTGGCTGATACTAAAGTAGTAGATGCCAGATAGCCGCATCACATGGTCTCGGGTATATTGGGTTGGCCGCCGTACGAAGGAGAGCCGTGCCGCTGAACGAAAAGTTGCTCATCGAACGGATCCGTCGCGCAGCAGCGACGCGGGGTCAACCCGCCGGCCACGGCATCGGCGATGACTGTGCCGTGCTGTCGCTTCCCCGCGGACACGAAGCGCTGATCACCACCGATTTCAGCCTCGAGGACATACACTTCCGGCGCGAGTGGCATCCGCCCGATTCGGTAGGCCATCGCTGCCTGGCCCGCGGGCTCAGCGACATTGCCGCCATGGGAGGCATTCCGCGCGCGGCATTTCTCTCGCTGGCGCTTCCGCCGGAGCTGCCGCAGAGTTGGGTGGACAAATTCATTACAGGACTATTAAAGCTCGCCGCGCAGTTTTCGGTTCCTCTCGCGGGAGGCGACACGGCACAGTCGCCCACCGGCATCCTGGCCGACATCGTGGTGCTCGGCAGCGTTCCGGCGGGACAGGCCGTTTTGCGCTCGGGCGCGCGTCCGGGAGATTTTCTCTACGTTACCGGCACACTCGGCTCGGCCGCGGCTGCGCTCAACCAACTTCGCGACGGGAAGAAATTGCGGGCGAGATCGCACCCGAAGCACTTCTACCCTGAGCCGCGCGTCGCGGTCGGTCAGTTCCTGCGCGAGAAGAAGCTGGCCTCCGCCATGATCGACATCAGCGACGGACTCTCCACCGACCTGGGCCACATCTGCGAAGAGAGTGGAACTGGCGCCGTCGTTTACGCCGAAGCTCTTCCCGCCGCCGGTGGCAAGGATGGGCTGACGCTGGCGCTGCATGGCGGTGACGAATACGAGTTGCTGTTCACCGCTCGTCCCGAACGCCGCATTCCCAAGCAGATCGCCGGTGTTCCCATCAGCCGCATTGGCGAGATCCTCAGCGGCAAATACATGAGGCTCGCCACCGCCGATGGCAAAACGCGGTCCCTGAAGCCTGCCGGATGGGAACATTTCGGGGGATGAGGTCGCAAAGACGGAGCCCGGAGGGCGGAACAATGATAGCCCAGCGCCTAACGCACTGGGACACGTGCCAAAGGATCCGAATCCCGTTGGGACGGCACGCTTTCGGTAAGCTGTGTAATCGCCTGTTTACGCCAACGATAGCTGGGTCCATACGTAAACCTGTTTCGTATCATGGACTCCGTTCATTCGCCGAGCAGCAGAGACTCGGAACAAGAATTGGGCTGTCGAAATATGCACGATGTCGTGGTGTATTCGCGCAAGGGCTGTCATCTCTGCGAGGTCGTCAAAGAAACGCTCATCCAAGCTCAAAGCGCGGCCAGCTTCCAGTGGCGTGAGGTGGACATCGATGCCGACCCCGAGTTACGGCGGAAGTACACCGACGAAGCTCCAGTGGTGTTCATTGACGGGCGCAAATCGTTCAAATACCACATGGGCATGGACGACTTCCTGCGGGCCTTGGCGAGCAGAGAGTAGACTCGCCCAGGGTCATTTACGATAAGGCCTGTTCTCGCCAACAATCACAGACAACGACCCTTTGTCGTGCTATTTTGCCTTTCATGAGGAGCTTAGGGTTGGCGTTGCTGTTACTCATTTGTGCTACCTCAATCCATGGGCAGCAAACGGCGACACCGGTCGAGGGACTGTCCCGCGCTCAACTTTTTGCTTCAATAAAGTGCATCCACCGGACCGCCTCCGAGAATCACGAAAGCGGTCCCCGCTTGTGGACTGATGCCAGCTACCACGTGCAATATTCGACATTCCGGGACCCAAACGAGAACGCTTCCGGCTGGCACCTTGTTTACATCGCTTTGGCAAACCCCGCCGGTGGGAGCGGTTGGATTTACAAGCTATATGTGCATCGTTCCAAGCCGATGGTCGAGGTTGGAGAATACGGTACGATCACGTTGAAAACCGACGGCGAGATGGCAATCGATGAAGTGTGGGGAGGACTTGCGACTCACGACGTAATAACAGCGCACTTGAAGACGATTGAGTCTGCTCCTTCTTTGCGAGTCAGTCTCACGGAGGCGGAGTCGTCAACATTCCAATGCTATGACGCGAAACACCCTTCGCCCGAATAGTTGTCGATAAATCGCCTTATCACAAGTAGCCGTCTCCGGCACGCTGTCTTGTCCCATCTGGAACTCTGGCCCGAGCGGGGCGGCAAGTACCTTCGTCGCTTATGCCGGTGATCCCGCCATTCATGCCTTCTTCCATCACCTCTATTTATAATCCCTCCATGGACCTGGAACAGAAATTGACCGAACTGAAGCGCCGTGATTCGCTTGCCGAAGCCGGCGGAGGCGAAGAGCGCCGCGCGCGCGAACACAAGCAGGGCAAGATGTCGGCGCGCGAGCGCATCGAGTTTCTGCTCGACGAGGGCACCTNNGACTTCACCGTCTTCGGCGGCTCGCTGTCGGAGACCAACGCCGCCAAGATCGTCAAGATCATGGACATGGCCATGCGCGTGGGCGCGCCGGTCATCGGCCTGAACGATTCTGGTGGCGCGCGCATTCAGGAAGGCGTGATGTC
>PLYW01000045.1 GCA_003151875.1 Acidobacteriaceae bacterium | reverse complement strand
CCCTTTCAGGAGCTCGCGCCAAAATCGCAAAACTCGCCGGCGAAGAGATTGCAGACGCGCTAGCCACCCACAATCCCGCTGCGATCGTCGAAGGCAAGAGCCTGCCCTACCAGCCGATGTGCCGGTGAGTTTCGCCCGCAAGGCTCCACCACGGCGTCTTGGAAAGAGTTCACTTATTCGGTGGCGTTTCGACGGCTGGAGAAGGATGGTATCCGGACGGTTATCATCTCGGTAAGCAGTTACCGCCAGCTATGTCCAATTCTTTGAGAAGTTCGCTGACCGGGTATTGCGTGCAGTCGGATCCTGCAAAGCACCCGTGCCAATACCACGCGGCGGCACTTCCACGGTATCCCTTCCTCCAGCGACTCGGGTGACGACGAGGAACAGGACCGAATCACGCTATGTGAGGATTGCCGCGAACAAATGCATCGAAGGTCTAGACGCTGCAACCTCCATTGAGTCGTTGCTTGATTATGCCAAATGAACCGTAAGGGTCCAGACTAACCATATCGGGGTCAAGAACGCGTGCTTGCTCACCGATCTAGGGACCAGGGCGTAAATCGTGCGCTCCGTAAAGTGCTCCCCTTGGGTCGGTCGGCCCATTGTGTTTGAGCTGTCGAATTGACTTGTTTTTTTGCGACTGGAGAATATTCTACTTCCATCCCGAAAGTCAACGGCGGAGGACAGCCAAAATGGCGAGCGTTTACAAATTGGTAGGCAATGTGTCTTGGTGGCTTGGCGTACTTTGTTTGATCGTTGGATTCCTGACAAAGTTGATCAAGCCCTCCGGAATCCAAGTCTTTGGCAGCGTGACAGCGCACAGTCTGCTGTTTTTCGCTGGAATCCTTTTTCTATGTACTTTGGCCACCTGGGCAATGGGAAGTCGAGACGCTAAGCCGAAGGCTTGAAAGCCGCCTCACCACGCGTCTTGTAGCTGTGTAGAAGATCGACGGCCCAGCCACGGCCTGAACCAGCTGCGAAGCTATGGTTTGCAAACCGCCGCAGGAGCCCGTCCTACGAAGGCCTTGTACCCTTCAGAAATAAATTTCGCTGCTCGTGCGTGAATCGTGATGGTCGTCTGTTTGCCCCGTGGTCGCACCCCGGGGTGGAGCCCCCAGCAGCCGTGGCAGACGTGCTAATAGTCGAGGCGATGAAGGCGGCATTGGGGTTCGGCGTCGTAGTGGCCAGCTCAAAGCCAGAACGTCACCCGACACCAAGATGCCACTGATCTTAACCCACATTTCCGATTTGAATCTGAGGAATTAAGCTTATGATGCCCTTGGCGGCCTTGATTCATGCGGGTTTCAGCATGACCAAGGTACTCCGGAGGATCACACCCAGTGGGTGAACAACAAAACCAGCCCTTTCAGCTCTCTTTCAATCCCTCGTTGAAAGTCGATTTCCAGGGATCCCGAGTGACTTCCGACGGTGGTCTGCTGCTGGTGCGCGAGTTAGACGAACGCTTGGGGTTGAGCGAACTCATCAGCGAATACCTGACGGATGGTCGGCGGGGAAAGAACACGCAGTTGCCTCTGCCGGATCTATTGCGACAGTCGATCTACAGTCGCTTGGCAGGCTTATGAAGACGTGAACGATGCTGAGCGTCTGGCCCAAGACCCGACCTTCCGGCTCATGGGTTCGGAAAGAATCTGGAGCGAGGAGCGGCGCTGACTTCCCGCTTGCAGTCATTCGAGACGGAGCTGTTGACCCAAGAAGAGAATCTCTCTGGGCTGGCCGCGATCAACCGCGAGCTGATTACCCGGGCGGAAGCGATCGAAGCACCGCAGCGCGTGGTGCTGGAGATGGACAGCACAGAAATCCCGGTGTACGGGCAGCAGGAGAACAGCGCCTATAACGGGCACTTTGAGTCCACCTGCTATCACCCGCTATTGCTGTTTAATGGCGAGGGCGACTGTCTCGCGGCGAAGCTGCGACCGGGCAACGTGCATAGTGCGGAAGACAGGGCAGAACTGTTACTGCCGGAGATTGAGCGCCAACAGCAACTCGGGAAGGAAGTGGTGTTTCGCGCCAATGCCGCCTTTGCCAAGCCGGAGATTTACGAGGCGCTGGAGGAGCGAGGCGTAAAGTATGCCATCCGCATACCCGCCAACGACAGCCTGGAGCGCGACATCGCGGAGTTGTTGACGCGGCCCGTAGGAAGACCGAGTCACAAGCCCGTGGTCTGGTACAAGGGCTTTCTGTATCAGGCGGCCAGTTGGAAGACGGCGCGGCGTGTGGTGGCGAAGGTGGAGTTCCATACTGGGGAGTTGTTCCCGCGAGTAGGCTTCATCGTGACCAACCTGTAGACGCCGAGCCGGGCGGTGGTACAGTTCTATAACAAGCGGGGCACGGCCGAGCAGTGGATCAAGGAGGGCAAGCAGGCGGTAAAGATGACTCGCCTCTCTTGCCATCGTTTCCGCTCGAACCAAGTGCGACTAGCGCTGAGCCTGCTGGCCTACAACTTGGGCAATTTGTGGCGACGGCTGGCGTTGCCCAAGCGAATCGAGAACTGGTCGCTGACCAGCTTACAGCAACGACTGGTGAAGACGGGCGGACGGCTGGTGAAACATGCCCGCTATTATTGGCTGTTGTTGGCGGAGAGCCATCTGACGAAACGGTTGTTTGGCAGTATGCTCCGGCGGATCGCCGGGCTGTCGCTTCCGGCGGGATAGCAGAGGCTGCGGGAGGCCGGGAAATCGATCCAGAGCCAAGAGGGGAGGGAGGGGTGTCTGACAAAACCGGATGGGAAGGCCGTGGTCAGCAGTTTCGGGACTCGCATTGGCACAGTCGGGACCCTGTCCCGAGCCCTGGGCCCGGCCAAAGAAAATATTGATGCGCTGGAGTTCCTAAAGGGGGATATAGTGTGGGGCTGTTGGGAGCTAAAACGGAAATCCCAGCTAAAGAGTTGAACGTCCTCGAACTGGTGTCCTACGGCTACGACAACCGAGCCATCGCCGACTACTTTCAAACCACGCGGCAAGCGGTGAAGAACATGATGCGGGTGATCCATCTGAAACTGGGCGCCGACAACCGGGCTCATGCGGTGGCCGTGTGTTTCCGGAACGGCTGGTTTTCTGGAAACGGGAATGGGGGCCCTGGCTCGGGAGGTTCAGCCGGGCGCGGGCCGATGTTCGATGAACCTAGTACACAGGTTGGCAAACTTTATGGGCTCAGTGCGCCTCGGCGACGGGACGGGCGAGGGCCGGCACATCCGGCAAAGTTCCGCTCTTGACGCTGGCAAGAGTGTGCGCCCAGAGCCGCGACCGGGAACCATTCCACCAGCGTGGGATATATCGAGCACTTATGATGCGCGCCGTTTCGATCTCGGAAAGAATACCCCAAGTCCAAGACGCGGCAACGGACGGCAGATGAGCCCTGACTTTTCGCCGCAAGCAACCCGTCCCGACCTGCGCAATCATTTAACAATCTGGGCT
>PLYW01000034.1 GCA_003151875.1 Acidobacteriaceae bacterium | reverse complement strand
GACGCGTGGAACGACAAGAATTTCTGGGACCGCCAACTGTACGGGGTCGATCCCGTGCAAGACTTGATCGGCGCCGGTGGACAAATCCTGCTGAACATCTCAGCCTCTCCGTTTTATCTTCACAAACGCGAACTGCGGCTTGACATGCTGGCCACCATTGCCAGGCACTACCGCATTCCGGTTGTGCTGGTGAACCAGGTTGGCGGAAACGACAGCCTGGTGTTTGATGGATCGAGTTTCGCGCTGGGTCCCGATGGGCGGGTAATCGCGCGAGCCAAGTCGTTCGCAGAGGACTTCGTCTGCTTTGACAGCGAGTCGCTTACCGGCGACCTGCACCCGGCCGACGAAGGACTGGAGGCGAGCGCTTATTCGGCGCTGGTGTTGGGCACTCGCGATTACGTGCACAAGTGCGGCTTCCACCAGGCCGTGCTGGGACTGAGCGGCGGTATCGATTCGGCGATCACCGCCTGCATCGCGGTGGACGCGCTGGGGCCCGAGAACGTTATCGCGGTAGGCATGCCGGGGCCGTATTCTTCGCNNGGCCGTCAGGAGGATGTGACCGAAGAAAATATTCAGGCGCGCATTCGCGGCTCGTTGCTGATGGCGGTGTCCAACAAGTTCGGCGCGCTGCTGCTGACCACCGGCAACAAGTCGGAGATTGGAGTGGGCTACTGCACCCTCTACGGAGACATGTGCGGAGGACTGGCGGTCATCTCCGACGTGCCCAAAACGCTGGTTTACCGCCTGGCGCGCTACGTGAATTCGCGTTCGCCGGTGATTCCCGCGTCCACCATAGAGAAGCCTCCGTCCGCGGAATTGCGGCCTGACCAGAAAGACAGCGACTCGCTGCCGCCCTACGAGGTTCTGGATGCCATCCTGGAAGACTACGTGGAAGCCAACCGGTCTCCGGAGGCAATTGCAGCGCAGCGCAGCTACGATCCAGAACTGGTGCGCAAGGTGGCTCGCATGGTGGACAAGAGCGAATACAAGCGCCAGCAAGCCGCGCCCGGCTTGAAGATCTCGGAGAAAGCATTCGGCTTTGGGCGCCGCTATCCCATCGCCGCCAAGGCGGAGATGTAGCCATACCTTGCACATTAGATTTGCACATTTACTTTAGGCATTTGCTTTAGACAAGAAAGGAACCATGAACCGTTGCACTGTCGTATTGATGACCGCCACTCTGGCCTTGGCCAGCCTCTGCGCCAACGCGCAACAGCAACCGCCCGCGACCACGTTGAAGCCTCCCGCGCAGACCGTTCATGTCGGAGGTCCCAACCCTCCGATCAGCTTCCCGCTTCCCAGCGAGGCCACCTTCAACGCATTTCTCAAGCACATGTTCGGCTGGAACCAGAACCTCACTTGGAAAGTGGTGGAGATCAAGCCGTCGGAGGCGGCCGGTCTTTCCGAAGCCGCGGTTGTCTTCAACACGCCGCAGGGTCAGCAGGTGACGCGCATCTATGTGACCGCCGACCAGAAGCACGCCTTTACTGGAGACCTGGTGCCGTTCGGCGCCGATCCGTTTGCCGCGGACCGCGAGCTGCTGACGGGCGCCAATGGCCCCGCGGAAGGGCCGAGGGACGCAGTCATAACCATCGTGGAGTTCGGCGACCTGCAGTGCCCGGCGTGCAAGGCCGCGCAGCCGAACATTACCAAACTGATGCAAGAGGAGCCCAAGGCCCGGCTGGTGTTCCAGAACTTTCCGCTGGAGGGGATTCACAAATGGGCGCTGCCTGGCGCCAAGTACGTGGAATGCCTGGGGCAAGCGAATAACAACGCCGTCTGGAAGTTCATTGCTACGGTTTATGAGCACCAAGCCGAAGTGAATGAGCAGAACGTGGACCAGATGCTGAAGGGTTATGTGAAGGATGCCGGCGGCGATCCGGATGCGATTGCGGCTTGCGTCGCCACGCCGGAGACGGCGAAGCGGGTGGCGGATTCCGTCGCCTTCGGCGAAAAACTTAATATCACCAGCACGCCAACGTTCTTCCTCAACGGACGCAGGATCCTGGGCTTCAGTTCCAATATTCCCTACGACGCGGTGAAGTCGATGGCCGACTTCGCAATCGCCAACGCGGGAAAGTAGCGCCTAGGGCAGTTTCGCAATAACTGTGTCGGGTCTGCACGGGGTAGTGCGGGCCTTCAGGCCCGCGTAAAGCACAAGAGGAAAATCGCGTAAGCCGCTGAGGTCGAAGACCTCAACGGCTTACGCGAGGTGTTTGGCGCGGCGAACGCGGCGCTGAAGCGCCGCACTACCCGTGCAGGCGGATACACCTAATCCTGAAACTTCCCTAGCTTTCCCGCAAGCCGGCTTCGCCAGCGCGGAACTTCCAGTACTCCCCGGCGGTCTCGCTGAGATCGCCGGCCGGCTTCTCGCCGCGAAAGACGCGCGACACGCCTCGCACCACGCGCCGCATCGGCAGTTCGCCGTCGTCGGCCAGAAACAATTCGCCGACCTTGATGGTGCGGTAGTACCAGCGCTTCAGCAGCGCCAGGTGCTCCATCCACTCCAGCGCCCCGCGCAGCTTGGGGGCTTCCACGGCTGCCAGCGCCTCGGTGATACGCGACTCCATGGATTGGGACTGCGGCTTCGAGACGAGTTGCGCAGCGCCCGTTGGCTGACCAACGTTGAGGGCGACGGGAGCGCAGATGCGCCCGCCGGCAATCTTGAACAGCGCGACTGATTCGCGGTTGGCCGAGGGCTGCACCATCACGCCGTTCAGCTCGTCGAGACAGCGCACGATGTCGGGCAATTGCGCGGCCGCAGCCTTCACCTTCTCCAGGCGGGTGTGCAAAGCGGCGGCGGCCTCGAAATCAAGATTGGTGGAGGCGTCGTCGCGCTGCCGCTCAATCTCGCGCACCAGCGAGTGCCCGCCGCTTTCGAAAAACTGCTGCACGCGCCCCACCTCCGCCGCGTATTCCTCGTCAGTGCATCCCTTGAAGCAGGGCGCCAGGCACATCTTCATCTCGGAATAAATGCAGCCGGGGAATTGCGGGTCGGGATGGAGGTCGTCAACGCAGCGGCGCATCTTGAACAGGTCGAGCGCATCGTTGGCAAACTTCTCGGCGGCGACGCGGGTGGCGAA
>PLYW01000216.1 GCA_003151875.1 Acidobacteriaceae bacterium | reverse complement strand
AAGGCATGGTGCAACAGCAGGCCGCCATGCTCTCGTTTGTCGAGGCGTTCTGGATCATGGGCATAATCTTCCTTTGCATGTTGCCGCTGCTCTTCTTGCAGCGCAATGCCCGCTCGTTGCACCCGCATACGCGGAAGGCGGCTGCACCGGTGGGGCAACCGCAGCCGATTGTGGCAAAAACCGTCGAGCCCGAGGAGGAGCTGGCGGGTGTGGGGCGCTGAGAAAACCTTTATCCCTCTACAATCAACCCATGGTTGTAGGCCCTGACGTGCATGGCACTTCGTATCGCGGACGGCTGGCGCCCTCGCCTACCGGACTGCTGCACATCGGCCATGCATGCACGTTCTGGACAGCCTATCGTCGTGCGCTTGAACGCGGTGGAACTCTGATCTTCCGCAACGAAGACCTGGACCCGCAACGCTCCAAGCCAGAACTTGCGCGGGCGATGATGGAAGACCTGAAGTGGCTCGGCATCCGCTGGCAGGAGGGCCCCGACGTCGGCGGCCCGTTCACACCGTACGAACAAAGCCGGCGGCGCAAGTTCTACCTGGCCGCGTGGCGCAAGTTGCGCGATGGCGGATTCATCTATCCCTGCAATTGCTCGCGCAAAGACCTGGCCTTATCGGCGGCGGCGCCGAATGAAAGCGATGATGAGCCGCTATATCCCGGACGCTGTCGCGAAAAGGTTATCGAGGCCGACAAGTATGCGACGCCCGTAGGCGTGAACTGGCGATTCCGGGTGCCCGACGGCGAGACGGTGGCCTTCGACGACCTGCGGCAGGGACCGCAGCGATTCGTCGCGGGCAAGGACTTCGGCGACTTCGTGATCTGGCGGCGCGACGACGTGCCCGCCTATCAACTGGCGGTGGTGGCCGACGATGCAGCCATGGCGGTCACCGAAGTGGTGCGCGGCGCTGACCTGCTGAAGTCCACGGCGCGCCAGTTGCTGGTGCTGCGCGCGCTCGGGCTATCGGCTCCCGCCTACTATCATTGCGATCTGCTGCGCGACGAAGCGGGCCTTCGCCTGGCCAAGCGGCACGACGCCCTCAGCCTGCGCACATTGCGCCAGCAAGGTCACACGCCAGAGCAGATACTGAATAGGTGCACGCCGCGGTGATGGCAATCTCCATTCGGGAGTACGCTCATGGATGTCCATCTCGCTCGTCTGGCCTCGGCCTCCGGTCGTGAGGTGACAATCAACTTTCGGAAGTTGGCGAGCGGCGAAAAATACCGCCGCGAGGTTTAGTCGATCCGGCAATAGCAGTAGAGGAATTGCTGCGTGGTTCCAAACGGCGTGTGGTGCACTTCCTTGGAACTCTCAATCAAGCGGAACCGTGCGCCAAACTCGCGGTGAAGGGATTCTGCGTCATAACGCGTGACTTCGAGCCCGCTGCATTTGGTAGGACCTTCAGGGCCAAACGTGCTGACAATGATGTGACCGCCCGGCTCGACGCTGCGCGCGACCTGCCGGACGTAAGCTGTCCGTTGCTCTCGATCCGTAAGAAAATGGAATACGGCGCGATCGTGCCAGAGGTCGTATGCGCCCGGCTCCAGCTCGATTTTGGTGATATCGGCGACCAGCCAACGCACCTGCTCCGCGGCCGCCCCCAAGCGGCGCTTGGTAAGGCCGATGGCGCTCTGCGAGACATCCAGGACCGTGATGTTGTTGTATCCGCGAAGCAGCAGATCGTCAACCAGTGTGGATTCGCCTCCGCCAACGTCAATGATGGAGGCTGAGCACGAATCCACTGCCCGCTCGATCAGCGCCAGGGATGTCTCCAGATGGGCACGGTACCAACTGACCGCGTCGGGGGCTTTCGTCGTATAAACCTTGTCCCAATGTGTCTTTGTATCCACGGATGCACGCGATGCCCGACAGCTTACAGGATGTCTGGCTTCGCGGGAGACTTGCTGGGCTCGGCTGGGGTGTGCCAATCAGCGTCAATGGGTGGCCGACTTGTTCGGGCTGGTTATCCGTCCACCCTGAGTCCGCCCGGAAGATAGGTCTTTGATTTCGTTCTGTGCTGCCCTCTCAGCCAGTTCTTGCGTAGGGGCATATCCCCAAGACACCAATTCGTCGGGATTCTGCGCCCCGCAAATCATCCAGTGGTAGCGCGTCCCTTGGTGAAAAGGCTCGGCTTGAAACGACACGACGTACTCAACAACTGCCTGTTTCATTCAGTATTTCCTATCCTGTGGGCGCTTGCGGTTTGCCCATCCCCTCAGAAGTTGTAGCCGTGGCGATCGACGCCAGGGCATTGCTCTCGGACCTGCACTCGCTGCGGCTCGCGGATTTCCTGGATAGGCGAGGTGACAATCGGTGTCTGGTACTCCGGATGACAAAACTCCAGGTGCATACCGCGACCGACGAAGCGCCGTTTCAGCATGGAACCTCCCCAGGTCGAACCCGCAATGGCCACCCGGATTGGGGTTGGGCAGTACTGGGGATGTCCGGAGATAAGCGCGTGGTTGTCGCTCAAAAGAACGACCTGGTAACAGTGGTGCTGGGTTTGAATCTCCAGCACCGTCGCCGGGGGCAGGTCATTGAGGAACACGCCACCTTCAATTTCCGATTGCACGACATTGCGATTCACTTCATCACTGAGGTTGGGATGGGAGCGA
>PLYW01000147.1 GCA_003151875.1 Acidobacteriaceae bacterium | reverse complement strand
ATGGCCGACGAGAACTATATTCGCGAGTCCATTCTCAATCCGGGCACCAAGATCGTTTCGGGTTTCAAGCCCATCATGCCCACGTTTCAGGGGCAGGTTTCGGAAGAGAACCTGATGGCGCTGGTGGCCTACGTCAAATCGCTGGCGCAAACGCAGCCACAGGGAGCGGCGAGCGATGTCTCGTCCGCTCCGAATACGTCGAACGTGCAATAAGGCATTAGACCTAAAGGTGTGACATGGCAACCGCAGTACAGATCGTCGAGCGCGAGAACTACCTGAATTCGAACTACGGCATCAAGTCGTGGCTGCTGACCACCGATCATAAGCGGATCGCGGTACTGTATCTCATCTCGATCACCGCCATGTTCTGGCTGGGCGGATTCTTCGCCATGATGATTCGCCTGGAGCTGCTGACGCCGGCGGGTGACCTGGTCTCGTCCGACACCTACAACAAGCTATTCACCATGCACGGAATCATCATGGTCTTCTTCTTCCTGATTCCGTCGGTGCCGGCGGTGCTCGGCAACTTCCTGGTGCCTTTGATGGTGGGCGCCAAAGACCTGGCATTCCCCCGGGTAAATCTGCTGAGCTGGTATCTCTATATGGCGGGCGCCATCACCGCGCTGACCGCCATGGTCACCGGCGGCGTGGATACCGGCTGGACCTTTTACACGCCCTTCAGCACCACCTACTCCAACACCCATGTGATTGGAGCGGCCATCGGTATTTTCATCGCCGGATTTTCCTCCATCCTGACGGGACTGAACTTCATTGTCACCATCCACCGCATGCGCGCGCCCGGCATGACGTGGCGCCGCCTGCCGCTGTTCTGCTGGTCGAACTACGCCGCTGCCGTGATTATGGTGCTGGGAACGCCGGTGATCGCCATCACCTTGCTGCTGGTCGCTTTGGAACGCGCCTTCAACATCGGGGTCTTCAACCCGCAGCTGGGCGGTGACCCGCTGCTGTTCCAGCACTTGTTCTGGTTTTATTCGCATCCCGCCGTGTACATCATGATTCTTCCCGGCATGGGCGTGATCAGCGAGATTGTCTGCTGCTTCTCGCGCAAGCGCGCCTTCGGTTATGAGTTCATCGCCCTGGCCTCGATCGCAATTGCCGTGCTGGGCTTCCTGGTGTGGGCGCACCACATGTTTGTCGCCGGAATTTCGGTTTACGCCGCTCTGGTGTTCTCGCTGTTGAGCTACCTGGTCGCCATCCCGTCGGCGGTCAAGGTCTTTAACTGGACCGCGACCATGTACAAGGGATCGATCAGTTACAACACGCCGATGCTCTATGCCTTCGGGTTCATCGGCTTGTTCACCGTCGGTGGGCTGACCGGCATTTTCCTGTCTTCGCTGGGCCTCGACGTGCACGTCCACGACACCTACTTTGTCATCGCGCACTTTCATTATGTGATGGTGGGCGGCATGGTCATGGCCTACATGGCGGGGCTGCACTTCTGGTGGCCCAAGATCACCGGCAAAATGTATCCCGAGGCCTGGGCCAAGTTGTCGGCGCTGCTGGTCTTCGTCGGCTTCAATACCACGTTTTTTCCGCTGTTCATTCTCGGCTACATGGGCTCGCCGCGCCGCTACCATGCTTATCCGCCGGAGTTCCAGGTGCTGAACGTGCTCTCGACGGCGGGCGCCTCCATCCTGGCGGTGGGCTATGTCTTACCCATGATCTACTTCGTGTGGTCGTTGCGGTACGGAGCGGACGCCGGTCCGAATCCCTGGAACGCGACAGGACTGGAGTGGATGACCTCCTCGCCGCCGCCGACCCACAACTTCGACGAGACCCCGGTGGTGACTTGGGAAGCGTACGACTACGAACATCAGCCGCAGGAGGAGATCACCGTTGGCCACTAGCGATATGGGCGATATTCAAGTCGCTGAACGCGCGCTGCAACACCACTTTGCCGACATGGAGCAGCAGCGGGAGACCTCTTCCTTCGGGATGTGGATGTTCCTGCTGACCGAAATCATGTTTTTCGGCGGGCTGTTCTGTGCGTATCTGGTGTATCGCGCTTCCTATTACCATGCGTTCGTCGAGGGCAGCCAGAAGATGAACATCACTCTGGGCGCGACCAACACGGCGGTGCTGATTTGCAGCTCGCTGACCATGGCGCTCGGGGTACGGGCGGCGCAGATGGGCAAGCGCAAGCTCATGGTTGTCCTGCTGCTGATTACCATCATCTTCGGTTTTGGATTTCTTGGGATCAAGGCGGTGGAGTACCACGAACACTGGGTGAACCACGAATTTCCCGGACCAAACTTCCATTTTGAAACCGGCGACCCGGCACATCCTGCGACCGATGCCCAGCATACTGAGATCTACTTCTCCCTGTACTGGGCGATGACGGGATTGCACGCCTTGCACATGGTGATTGGCATCGGTCTGGTGGCATGGCTGGTGATTGCGGGCTTGATGGGCGCCTACACGCCGCACTACTACAACCCGGTCGAAAACGTCGGACTGTACTGGCACTTTGTTGACTTGGTCTGGATTTATCTTTTTCCGATGCTCTACCTGATCAGCAAGAAACACTGATCAGCAAGAAGCACGGCGCTAACGAGGAAGCACATGGCAGAACGCGCAGAACACAACGAAGAAACGGGTTCCGTGGGCCACATTGCCCCGGCGAAACTGTACGTGGCAATTTGGGCCGTTTTGATGGTGCTCACTCTCACCACAGTCCTGGTATCAATGGTCGATATCGGGCCAATGAACATCGTGGTGGCGCTCGTCATCGCGACCATCAAAGGGACCCTGGTGGTCCTGTTCTTCATGCATCTGCGTTACAGCCCGAAGTTGACCATGGCAACCGTGATCGCTGCCGTGTTCTGGCTGTTCCTGCTGCTTTCGCTCACCATGACCGACTACCTGACGCGCGCATGGTCCACCTATCCGGGTCATTGAATGATGCGGATTGGGACTGGCGCTTTCGCTTCGGACGCAAAATCCGGACTTGGTGGGAGCCCCCTGCTTCAGCAGGGGGAAGCTGGACTTTAGTCCAGCGGGAGAGGGTTAGATTTCAAAATGGGCTTTAGCCGCGGGTTTTCCGATCCCCAGTGCTAAAGCGCAAGATCAAGGTGCAACTTTTTCCCGGAGCGCTGAAGCGCTTTTTTTCCCGCATAAATGCGGGGGCTCCCACCAAGAAGTAGAGTGGAAAATAAGTCCGAGTCCCGTAGGGACGGCAGAGGTTCTCACGCACCCTCTGAAGCGGTGCTCCACCCCTATCCACCAACAATTCAGAAGCTGCTCTAGCGATCTTTCAAGGGAAGACTGACCACGGCGTCTTGTCCATGGTATTCCAGTTGATACTCGACTTTTTCCTTGCTTGAGATAGGAAAGTAGAGATACCCGGCCGCCGGCTTCGACACCTCGCCGTCTTTCAGCTCTTTATCGCGCAGCTCGGTCTCCATGGTCTTGCGGTCGGAATCCGTGGTGGCGGCTGAGGTCGTGCTGCCGAGTCCAACTCCCATGCCGGCGCCGTAAACCGGCCCGCCGGCCCGGCGGGTCGTGCGGTTCGTGGGGTCATAGACGGGATAGCTCTCGTAGCCGACATTGGCGGTGGGATAGAGAGTCACATCGCGGCTGCTTGGCGGACGTTTCTGGTAGATGGAGGCAATCTGTTCGGGGCTTGCCGAACCGATCACATCTTTGCCGTCGGTGGCGCGCAGTGCAAAGTCCACCTGCTTCAGAGTGACGGTTTTTCCGGTTGCCGGGTAAAATCCGATTTCCAGAACAACAAACCGGTCTGCCAGAGGGGTGGCAAAGGTGTTCTGGATTTGCGTCTTGGAGAGCCTCTTCACGCCAATGGAATAGACCGACTCAACCTTGGAGGCGGGATACGCAGTCGCCGACTCTCGCGGCGGTGGAGTCTGTCCACTGGCCAAGCTGCAAGCTAACAAACCAGCCACCACTACGCTTACGCGGAAGCCATTCATAAGCTCTACTCCAGGTTAATCTTCAGAGTTTTGCCGGTGAGAACATAAATGCGCTTCTTCACCGGGGTCTGATCTTTCGGACGGACCTCAAGCTCGTAGACGCCCGGCGCCAGCCAGAATTTCTTCAGGGTTGCAGTAGTTCCTGCGTACGCGCTGTCCAGGTACACGTCGGCATCCTTGTAGCGACTCTGCAGGCTGACCCGCCCCTTATCTGGCTGCGGAAGAAAGTACACGGGAGAGGCGAAGAAGGGATCGAACCACGGGTCGTAAAACAAAGGCAGGTAATATCCCGGCCATACCGGACCGGAATAATATCCGTAACCGGCGCCTATGGAAAGCGATCCGAGGCGAACCCCGGCCGAAGCCGGGCACAAAGAACCTGCTAGGAGCAACACCAGCGCAATCGTGGGCAACCGAAGGATCGCCATGGTCTGTCCGTCTTCCCCAAAATAGTAACACTCAACTTTGGCGGAAAGTTGCTCTCTTTTTTGCAAGGCAGCGACATAAATTTGAACTGCTGCTATGAGATTCCGCATCTCGTGCGCCGGTGCCAATGCAGATACGGTCCCGAATACGCGGCCTCGGGTTTCATCATCCTGTAACAGAGTTGTGTGTACTGTAGTGCTGTGATACCGACACATGACAGTCCCTCGCCTACCCTCGGCTACAATACAGCCGTGAAGCAAACCATCTTTGCCGTGGAAGACGACACGGATATTTCGCGGCTGGTCAGCCACCACCTGGAGGCCGCCGGATACGGGGTGCGAACCTTTGCTGCAACCGCGGGCGTGATCGCGGAAGCCGAGAAACAAGCCCCGGCGCTTTTCCTTTTGGACATCATGGTTCCCGGAGGAGACGGGCTAGAGCTTTGCCGCCGCATTCGCCAGACCTCCGCGCTGGCCATGGTGCCGGTGATCTTCCTGACCGCCAAGACCAGCGAGGCCGACCGGGTTATGGGGCTCGAACTCGGCGCCGACGACTATGTTCTGAAACCGTTCAGCCCCCGCGAACTGGTGGCGCGGGTGCGGGCCGTGCTGCGTCGATTTGAACGTCCGCTGGCGCCTGCGATTGTGAAAGCCGGCGATATCGAGATTGACAGCGGCGCCATGACTCTGACCGTGCGCGGGCAACTGACGCAGTCTACGGCGACCGAGTTCCGGTTGCTGGAATATCTGGCCCGCCATCCCGGGAGGGTATTCACGCGCGACCAGGTGCTCGATGCGGTCTGGCGCGACACGCATTACGTCACCCCGCGCTCGGTGGACGTGTATGTGCGCCGCATCCGCGAGAAAATAGAAGAGAATCCCGACGAGCCGCGTTATCTTAGGACGGTACGGGGAGCGGGCTACCGCTTCGAGATTCCTAAGTCGTGACGAGCCATTCGTGAAGAACCGGATATTCCTGAAGTTGTATCTGGCGGCGCTGTTGATCATCGTCGCTTGCACCCTCACCATGGCGGTACTCTTGCGTCATGCCTGGGTGGGAATGCTGCGCGGCGAGATTGAGACCTCGTTACGGCAAAAGACCCTGATGTTTGCTTCCCGCGTCGCGGAAGCTCCTGCGGCGTCGCTCCCGCAAATTGCCAGGCAGGCCGCCGCTGCCGCCGACGCTCGGGTGACCGTCATTGACTCCTCGGGTAAAGTGCTGGCCGACTCCGAGGCCAATCCCGACGAGATGGAGAACCATGCCACCCGGCCGGAGTTTATCGCCGCCTTGCATGGCCAGGTGGGAAGTTCCACGCGCTTGAGCCACACCATTGGAGTGGAATTGCTGTATGTAGCGGTCCCGGTTCCAGGCGGGGCCGTGCGCCTGGCTTATCCGCTATCAGCGATCCGCGAGGCCAATCGCCACATCGGGCGTGACCTGCTGGAAGCGGCGCTGGTCGCGGCTTTTATCGCGATGTTCCTTGCGATGGTGGCGACGTATTCCATCAGCCGCAGGCTGGTTCGCATCACCGACTTTGCCGAACGTATCGCAGCCGGTGACCTTTCGGCGCGTATTCAGGAGGAGTCAACCGACGAAATCGCGCACGTCGCCTCGGCGCTCGATAAGACAGCGCGCAAGTTGGAGGACGGATTCCGTGCTCTGGAGAACAGCCGACAAACGCTGGAAGCTCTGCTGAACTCGATGCAGGAAGCGGTGATTGCGGTGGCGCCTGACGGACGCGTGCTGTGGGCCAACCAGCGCATGGAACGCCTGCTGCCCGGCGGACTGCGCTTGGGAGCGCCGCTGGTGCAATCCCTACGCGACCCCGAGATCCTGACGGCGGTGCAATACGCGCTCGACAAGCGTGACGTGACCGTGGCGAATGCCGCCAAGATTTTCTCGGGGCGTGTGTTCGACGTTACGGCTGCGCCTATGCCCGGAGGCGGTGCGGTTGCCGTGCTCCATGATCAGACGGAAGTTGAGAGGGTGGAGAAAACCCGGCGCGATTTCATTGCCAACGTCTCGCATGAGCTGCGCACCCCGCTGACTTCCATCCAGGGTTATTCCGAAACTCTACTCGACAACCCCGATTTGCGAGAGGACGCGCGCGATTTTTTGGAGATTATCCGCAAGANNAGGTGCTTTCTAACCTGATTGACAACGCGCTGAAGTACGGTGACGGGGGTGGGAAGGTCCTGGTGGGGGCGTGCGAGGCCGAGGACGGTGTGCAATTTTACGTTCGCGATTTCGGCTCCGGCATCTCCAGCGAACATCTGCCTCGGCTGTTTGAGCGCTTCTACCGGGTGGACAAAGCGCGTTCGCACGAATCGGGAGGCACCGGCCTGGGCTTGGCCATCGCCAAACATGTGGTGCGCGCCCACTCCGGAACGATTCATGTGGAGAGTGAACTGAATCACGGTTCCACGTTTTACTTCACCTTGCCTCGGCAGCCCGCGCCGGTCAGCGCGTAGGACAGTTCCAGAGTGGTTGTATCTTGGGTAGTGCGGGCCTGAACCTGGCCTATTCCGGTATCTGAATACAGAAATTTTTGAAAGGGCATGGCTTCAGCCGTGCCGTGACGTCGGTGGAGAATTGGGCTTCAGCCCCTGAGGGAAGTCGCACTTCGTCTAAACATCGAAGTCCCTCAGTGGCTAAAGCCACCATCAAAGGCAGCCACTCAGCGGCACGGCTGAAGCCATGCCCTTTCAAAGCGTGAGATGCTCTTGAATGATCCAGGTGAAGGCCGGCACTACCCGTGCAAGGGGATACACCGGACCCACCCTGGCGATACCAAGGGGCATGCAATGGAAAACCCCTGCCTGTGAATTCAAGCGAACTTCATGGGGCTTTCATCAAGAATTCACAATCGCCATTTATTCTCCGCTCCATAACTCGCACATTCATCCGCTGACGGCTGCAGGTATCGGGTCGGCGCGGACGTCTCGGTTCGGGTGTAGCATCGAAATGTCCCACCATGAGTTCAACCGAATTGGTTTCGCCCAGCCCGGATACGATTTGCGCAGAGTTGCGGGAACAGACCCTGCAGGCGTGTCGGGTGGCCCGCATTGCCGCCGGCATGGTCGCCGAAGGGATCGCCACCGGCGTGCCTTCCCTGTCGGACGGGGTCCGCGAGCGCGAGAAGGAACTCGACACGCTTGATCGCCTCATTGATCAGGGCGTGACCTCGATCATCACCAAGGTGGACGAGGAACATGCGCGCGAACTGCTGGCCTGCCTTAAGTTCATCATTGACCTGGAGCGCATCGGCGACCTGCTGCTGAACTGTAGCAATCGCGCTGCCGCAGTAGGTAGCCGCATCGAACTGCAGGACATCCGCGATCTCACCATCATGGCGTCGCGGCTGGAGAAAATGCTCGGCGATGTGCACGATGCTTTCCGGGAACGCGATCTCAATCGCGCGCTGGCGGTGTTGCGCTCCGACGCAGAACTCGATCGCCTGCGTAACCTGATTTTTATGCGGCACATTGAAAACCACGATGGCGCTCCCCGCCAGGAAAGTTTCCATGTGCTGTTCATGACCCAGTCGCTGGAGCGGGCCGGCGACCACGCCAAAAATCTGGCGGAGGAAGTTTGCCATCTGGTCAGCGGACACAGCGTCCGCCACGTGTTGCGCACCTACGACAAGCCCATGGAGCAGATGTTCATCGAAGACCTGAAGCGGCGTCAGGGGAGCGCGAAGTAAGGCGCTGGAGCCAGGTCCTGGTCGCCGAACTGTTGCGGGCGATGGAACGCCCGCACTGGGACTGACCATCGGGCAGAGGTTCACGCGAAATTTATCCTCATGTAACCAAGTTGTAACAATCCGAAGGTAAAACCAACTAGGTACTCATTCTGGCCGTTCTCAGGAGGAAACTACGTGATTCGCTCTCTCAGGGTGCTCCTCTGCATCGCTGTATTGGTGAGCTGCGCTTTTGCGCAGACGAGACTTAACGGGGCCGGCGCCACCTTTCCCTACCCCATCTATTCCAAGTGGTTTAACGAGTATCACAACCAACATTCGGACATCGAGATCAATTACCAGTCGATCGGCAGCGGCGGCGGTATCCGCCAGGTCCAGGCTGGGACTGTGGACTTCGGCGCCAGTGACGGCCCCATGACCGATCAGCAGATCGCGGAATCCAAGGTCAAGGTGTTGCACGTTCCGACCGTGCTCGGTTCGGTCGTGCCTGCCTATAACATTCCCGGAGTGAGTGGCGAGGTGAAGTTTACTCCCGACGCCTTGGCCGGAATCTTCCTCGGCAAGATCACCAAGTGGAATGACAAGGCGATCACGTCAGCGAATCCAGGGGTGAATTTCCCCGACCAGAGCATCACGGTTGCGCACCGCTCCGATGGCAGCGGTACCACGTACATCTTTACCGATTACCTTTCGAAAGTTAGTCCCGATTGGAAGAACAATGTCGGCAAAGGCACCTCGGTGAAGTGGCCGGTAGGAATCGGCGGCAAGGGGAACGAAGGCGTGGCCGGTTCCATACGCCAGTTGCCCGGCTCCATCGGCTACATCGAACTGATTTACGCGCTGCAAAACAAGATTCCGTATGGCAGCGTGCAAAACTCCTCCAAGAATTTCATCAAGGCCAGCCTGGAGTCCACCACGGCGGCTGCGGTGGGAGTGAAGATGCCGGCCGACTTCCGGGTGTCGATCACCAATCCTCCCGGCAAGGATGCTTATCCGATTGCCAGTTTCACCTGGCTGCTGGTTCCGACCAGTCCCACGGATGCCAGCAAGGGGAAGATCTTGAAGGACTATCTCTTCTGGATGCTGGACAAGGGCCAAACCATGACGCAGGCGCTCTCTTACGCTCCTCTGCCCTCGCAAGTGGTGGAGATGGAAAAGGCCGCCATCACCAAGCAGGTCAAACCGTGAGCGCTTGATCTACCTGATATCAATGCGCCAACTCCCCCCAGCGGGAGTTNNCGTCCTGCAGAAGATTCGCACCAGCCATCCGCGCGCCAGCCGTATTCCGGACTCTGTGTTTGCCGTGATTATTCTGCTCAGCGCAATTTCCGTGTTTGCGATTGTGGTGCTGGTGGCGTGGGAGTTGATCGACAAGTCGCGCTTGTCGCTTCACCAATTCGGGATCGGCTTCTTCTATGGACACGACTGGGACCCGGTGGCGGGCAGTTTCGGCGCCATGCCGTTCATCTACGGCACCCTGGTTTCGTCGTTCCTGGCCCTGCTAATGGCGGTGCCGCTGTCGATTGGAGTGGCCGTGTATGTCACCGAGATGTGCCCGCAGCGGCTGCGCGCCATCATCTCGTTTCTGGTGGAATTGCTGGCGGCGATTCCCAGCGTGATCTATGGACTGTGGGGGATCTTCGTGCTGGCGCCGTTGCTACGCGAATACGTCGAGCCTTTTCTGGCGAAGACCCTGGGCTGGACCGGACTGTTTACCGGCCCCATGTACGGCTTGGGTATGCTGGCCGCTGGCATCATTATGGCGATCATGGTGGTGCCGGTGATTGCCTCGATTACGCGCGAGGTGATGACCGCGGTCCCGCAGAACCAGCGTGAAGCCGTGCTGGCGCTGGGCGCCACCCGTTGGGAAATGATCCGCATGGGCGTTCTGCGCAATGCGCGCATCGGTATCGTGGGCGGCGTCATTCTCGGACTGGGGCGCGCCCTGGGCGAAACCATGGCCGTTACCATGGTGATCGGCAACCGTCCCGAGATCGCGAAGTCGCTGTTCGCGCCCGGCTACACCATGGCCAGCGTCATTGCCAACGAATTCACCGAGGCCACTGGCGATTTGTACCTGAGCGCGCTGGTCGAGATCGGGCTGGCGCTGTTTATCGTGACTCTCATCGTCAACGCCCTGGCCCGGCTGCTGGTGTGGAGCATCACCGGCGGGACTGCGAGGGTGCGTGCCTAATTCCTCCGCCCAGTCAGCTCCGCAGCAGGTCGGCTTGGTACGGCGTTTTACCAACGCAGGCGCGACCACCTTCGCGGTTGCTGCCGCCATCCTGGTGCTGGTTCCGCTGCTGGCCATCTTTGCTTACCTGGTCATCAAGGGAATCGGCTCCGTCAATTGGGCTTTTCTTACGCAGACGCCGAAACCGCCGGGCGAGGTGGGCGGCGGCATGGCCAATGCCATCATTGGCACCGGAATCATCCTGGCGGTGGCCAGCGTCATCGGGGTGCCCCTGGGGATCGGCTCGGGCATCTACCTGGCGGAATATGGACGCAATCGCTTTGGCGACCTGGTGCGATTTACCGCCGACGTGCTGAACGGTGTGCCGTCGATCGTTATCGGCATCGCCGCCTATTCGCTGGTAGTGGTCCCGCAGAAGCACTTCTCGGCATTTTCCGGTGGCGTCGCCCTGGGAATCATGATGATCCCCACGGTGGCGCGTGCCACCGAAGAAATGCTGCTGATGGTGCCCAACGTGATCCGTGAGGCCGCCTATGGACTGGGTATTCCCAAGTGGCGCACCACCCTCTCCATCTCGCTGCGCACCGCTTCCGCGGGAGTGATCACCGGCTGTATGCTGGCATTTGCCCGGGTGGCGGGAGAAACGGCTCCCCTGCTGTTTACCGCTTTCGGAAATCAGTTTTGGAACTTGAAATTGAATCAGCCCACCGCGGCGCTCTCGTTGCAGGTTTTTACCTATGCCATTTCGCCCTATGACGATTGGCACAAGCAGGCGTGGGCGGGAGCGCTGATCCTGATCGTTTTGATCGTGGGCGCAGTGGCGGCAGTCCGCATCACCACCAGCCGCGGAATGTTGAAGGGGGGATCGTAACCTCATATGGGTGTCGGAATCGAAGTGCGTGGGCTGAACGCCTGGTATGGCAAGAACCAGTCGCTGAACTCCATCGACATGACGGTGGCTGCCAACCACGTGACTGCGGTCATCGGCCCCTCGGGATGTGGCAAGAGCACCTACGTGCGCTGCCTCAATCGCATGCACGAGACCATTCCGGAAGCCCGCGCTGAAGGCTCGGTCAAGGTCGGCGAGATGGATGTTTACGGCAGCGGCTCCGATCCGGTCGAGGTGCGCCGGCGCATTGGCATGGTCTTCCAGAAGCCGAATCCGTTTCCGACCATGTCAATCTACGATAATGTTGCGGCCGGCCTGAAGCTGAACGGCTTCCGCAACCGCAAACAAATGGACGAACTGGTGGAGCGTTCGCTGAAACTGGCGGCTTTGTGGGAAGAAGTGAAGGACTCTTTGCACAAGAAGTCAGGGGCCAGCCTGTCGGGCGGGCAACAGCAACGGCTGTGCATCGCACGCGCCCTGGCGGTCGAGCCCGAAGTGCTGTTGATGGACGAGCCGGCCTCGGCCTTGGATCCTATCTCGACCAGTAAAATCGAGGAACTCATATTCCAGTTGAAGCAGCACTATACGGTGGTCATCGTGACCCATAATATGCAGCAGGCCGCGCGCGTGGCCGAGTTTACCGGCTTTTTCCTCATGGGGAGTCTCATCGAGTACGACAAGACGGAAAAGATCTTTACCACCCCCGCCGACAAGCGGACGGAAGACTACATTACAGGCAGGTTTGGATAATGCGCAGCCGCTTTCAGCAGGGACTGGACGAACTGAAAGAGAAACTGTTGCGGATGGGAGGCCTTGCCGAGCAGGCCATCGATCGCGCAACCGAAGCTTATCGTACCCGCGACAGCAAGTATTGCCAGATGGTGCTGGCCGGGGAGAGCGCGATCAACGACGCCGAACGCGAGATCGATGAACTCTCGCTCGACCTGCTGGCCATGCAGCAGCCTATGGCGGTCGATCTGCGCTTTATCCTGGCGGTGCTGAAGATCAATGCCGATTTGGAGCGCGTGGGCGACCAGGCGGTGAACATTGCGCAACGGGTGCTGGACCTGATCAGCGAACCCGAGGTGCAGTTGCCCGTGGATATTCCGCGCATGGCCGACAGCGTCAGCACCATGGTGCAACGCGCGCTCGAGGCCTTCCTCGATGGCAAAGCCGAAGTGGCCGAGGCGGTTCTCCAAATGGATGGCATTGTCGACCGCATGAAAGATGAAGCCTTCATTGTGCTGGTCCAGAAAATGCACAACGAACCCGCGGTGACCCGCCCGGCGCTCAACGTCTTGCTCATCTCGCGCAATCTGGAGCGCATCGCCGACCACGCCACCAACATCGCCGAAGACGTGATTTTCTGGGTGCGTGGCGCCGACGTGCGCCATGGCGGCGCTCACTACCGGCAGTAAATCCCATTGCGGTGGTTGACATCACAGCCCACATTCGCGATATTGAGCTAACAGAGGCCAGCCTGCATCCAAGTAAGCGGGCAATCTGTCGGATCGAGACTGCCGGAAGGGAAGCCAATGAAGAAGACGCTGGGCACGGCCGTGTTTCTACTGGTTGCACTGAACTGTTTTGCCTGGCAACTGCAAATCCCTATGGGGGGATCAGGATCTTCCGACACCGGGCGTAAGGAAACTCGCGTTACCACGCGCACTCTTACCGGCGTGGTGCTCAGCAAGAGCGAGGCTCCCGTGAGCAACGCCGTGGTCTATCTGAAGAACATGAAGTCGCTGACAGTGAAAACCGTTATTGCCGGCGATGACGGCGCCTATCGCTTCCCTGAACTCTCGCCCAATGTGGATTATGAGATCTATGCGCAGCGCGAGGGCAAAAAGAGTGACACGAAAACCTTGAGCCAGTTTGACGACCGGCAGAAGGCCAACATCATTTTGCGAATCAAGTAGCGGGAAGCTGTTACGGAACGGACTTTTCGCCCTTCGCTCCTTGCTCTCCGCTAAATAATGGACCGAATTTTGTTTGTCATTCCTGAGGGCAGGCGCATTTTTTTGAATGATTCGGTTAAGATCTTCCCGCCTTTCTTTTCGGCTCAGGACGAGGAACGAGTGTGTTCCAGCTCGCGCAGGCGGCGCACCGTCCCGGCGACATCGCCGTTCTGAAACAAGCGAATCCCCGCGAGCCCGGCGGCGCCTGCGGCAAGGCACGCTTCGGCGTTCGCCAGAGTGACTCCTCCCAGCGCCAATATCGCAAAGCCTGGTGACACTGGTTTTGCATTGTTCAGCGACGTCGATCCGCACGCGATACGCAGCGCGTCAATGCCGACCGGCCGTAGGTCAGTGTGCGCCTTCTCGAACATCGGTGCCAAGACCGCGAAGTTTGCTCCCTGATCAGCGGCGGCACGCACCTCCTCGATCGTGTGGGCTGAGACCGCAATCACTGGCGCGCGATCGCTGGCTTGCATCCACAGCGCGCGAACCTCTGGGACGTCCAGCTCGCCTGCGGGAAGGTGCACGCCGTCGGCCCCGGCCGCGAGCGCAACGTCGGCGCGCCCGTTGATCAGCAGCTTTGCCGTCGCGGAATGATCTCGGACCACTTGCACCGCCTCGCGCGCCAGCCGTTCCAGATCGCGCGCCGCCAGATCTTTCTCGCGAAGCTGAATGTAGTCAACCCCGGCGTGCGCCGCCTCGCCGATCCTGACCAGCAACCGGCAGCGCTGCTGCGCGTCCGTTGCTGCCAAGCCCTTGCGGTCCGTGATGTAGTAGAGCAGCATCGCCCGCAGTGATTGTATTCCGGTGAGCGCGAGGCGCAGAATTCGAGCCAAGCTGTTCCATTAGAATAGAGCCGTGTCCGCGCGCCCGAATTCCAATTCCCATTCCTCACGGCGGAAATCCAGGCCGGACCAACCCGTGGTGGCAACAGGAAACGCGCTCGAGATTTTGCGCGCGCCCAGCCTCGCGGCCCTGCCGTGGCTGGTACATGGATTCAGTACCCGACGGGGCGGGGTCTCAACCTGCTACGGCGGCCGGAGCTTGAACCTCGGCCTCACCCCGGCGGACAGCAAAGAGAATGTCGCGCGTAACCGCGCGCTTTTTCTCGAAGCGCTGGGCGCGGCGAGCCAAAACTCCGGTGGCGTTTGGCCGCTGGTGCAAATGAAACAGATGCACTCGGCGGTGGTTCATCGCGTGAGCGAACCGCCACGCGTGCCGCTCGCGGGTGACGGCATCATCACCAATACGCCCGGATTGCTGCTGGCTATCAAGACAGCCGACTGCGTTCCCGTGTTAGTAGCTGACGTGAAGCGCCGCGTGATTGGCGCATTCCACGCGGGCTGGCGGGGCACCGCCGCCCGCATCGTGGAGAAGGGCGTGGGCGAAATGCGCCGGCAGTTTGGCAGCGTGCCGCGCGATCTGCGCGCCGCTATTGGGCCGTCCATCCGGCGTTGCTGCTATCAGGTTGGCCCCGAGGTGCGCGCCGAGTTCGACTCGCAATTCCCCTATAGCGCCGATCTCTTCGAAGAGGTCTTCGACGCGAACGCCATTCACGTTCGCTATCCCATGTTGTTCCTAACCGCGCGAGCTCCCGGTCATAGCGAGCTTGGTCCCGAACTGCATCTTGATCTGGTCGAGGCCAACCGCCGACAGCTCGAGGACACCGGGTTGGGTGCCGAGCACATCAGCATCGTCGATGGATGCACCGCGTGCGACACTGCGCGTTTCTTTTCGCACCGCGCCGCGTTCGGCAAGGCGGGACGCATGATGGCCGCCATCGGCATCCGTCCGGAATGAGCAACCTTGTGCATTGTCATCGCAAAAACGTGACAGTGATAGGGCGTGGGCAGTATAGGGGTCCTTCGACTCCTCGCCCCAACACCCCAGCTAGCACAAAAACAACGCCATAAACCGCCGCCCAAAACAAAACGGGCCGGAGATCTCTCCCCGACCACTAACCACTAACCACTAACCACTAACCAGTAGTGTCCGGTTAAAGATTC
>PLYW01000199.1:6108-8183 GCA_003151875.1 Acidobacteriaceae bacterium | reverse complement strand
CGAAATCTTCGTGGTTGACGCCTACACACGCCGGATCCTGGAGCGGCATCTGACGGTGAGCGCGGGCGCGAAATACGACGAGATTCGTAACCTCATCGAGCGCGCGTTGCAGCGGGAACAGCCAGTGGAGTCGCACCGGCCGGGCCGACAAGCACGGCCGCGGGCGCACGAAGCGTCGGCTATGAGTACCGCGCAACGCAGTCCGCTGGCGCAGATTTACAACGAAATGCACGGACTACTGGTGCAGGTGGGAAAACACTATTGCCTGAAACAGCAGCCTAGATGTGAGGTTTGTCCGTTGGGTTCGATGCTGCCGATTTCGATAGAACAACCTGATACGTCGCCGAAGATCAGAAAGCGCTCGCCGGGATAGCGATGGCCGAATTCGTGATCGACAGTCCCCTCTGTGTCTCTCGTGCCTCTGTGGTGAAAGACTAACTCGACTTGCTACGCGCCAGCGCACGCCTGATGGTCTCGTCGAGGGAGGACTTGGCCTTGGCGTATTCCTCAGGGCCGATCTTGGCCTGCTGGCGATCAATCTCAAGCTGGAAGAGTTCTTCCTTCATCGCCTCCAGCAACTGCGCATTACGATCGCGGACCGGCGCGGCCGGTTCTTTGAAGTCGGCGAAATCGGCGGGCGCCTCTCCCGCATCAACTGCGCCGCGGCCCGATGCTCCCGCACCGGCGGTCGCGGGATGAGGACTGACGTTTGATTTCGACACCACGTACGCGCCGCCCATCACCAGCACCAGCGCGAATGCCCCGAGGATGTAGGCGCGGTAGTCGTGCAGCGGATCGGGCGCGTCGATGGGAGCGCCTAGTCCACCGCCGGGACGATTGTCGTTGGCCGCGGCTGGCGATCCGCCCATGGCGCCGCCGCCGCTGGCATCGCCTCTGCCCGTGGACGGTGCGCCCTGGCCTTCCGCCTGAAACTCTCCTGTGCCCGCCACGCGGAAGCTGAGGTCCTGCCCCGGCTTGACGTTGGTGACCACCATGATGCCTGCGCCGGTTTCGTCAGGCATGGATTGAAACTGCTGGGGATTCTTGGGTGTGAAGGTCATGCCCTTGGGCGTCATCACGACAAAGTGCTGCACCTCGCCGAGCGGCTTGGGCGAGATGCTGGCCTCGCCGCTGTAGGGCAAGTGATACGAAANNTCAAACGTGCGCTTGTCGTCGGCCACGGTGCGGGGCGGCTGCGACTGGTTGCGAATCGCATACAGCGCGATTACCTGGAGCTGTTTGCCATCGCTTTGGTAGCGGTCTACCTCGACTGTCTGGCTGAGGCCGTCCACCTTTTTGGCGGAGTCGTACACCGTAAGCTCGGCCGTGGTCGTGCCCGGCATCAACGGCCCACTCGCCGGGAAGTAATTCACGCCTTCGTGAGTGACCCGCACCATGCGCGGCNNCCGGCGGAAGGTTTGCCCGTAGTGGCATTGGTGACAGTGCCGGTGATGTTCTGGGCCGCGGCGAAGGAGGTAAGCAAGAGCACGCAGAAGAGAAGTATGGCGGAAGCCCCAGCATTTATGCGGGGGAAAGAGTGCTTCAGCGCTCCGGAAAAGGCCCTTGGACAGCTCACGCTCGGCCTCCGTTCGGCGGAGCGCTTCCGGGACGCCGGGTGCCACGCCGGACTATGGCGCGCGCCTTCTCGATGCTGTCCATCTCGGCGAGAATGGCGGCGGCTTCGTCTTCCAGCAAGGTGCGCTGTGTCGCATAATCGGACTCGCTCAACTTGCCGGCCTTGTACTCGAAGCTGAGGTCGCGCAGGTTCTCGTAGGTCGCGTCCTTGCGTTCCTGCAAATACATCAGGCGGGTTTTCTCTTCCACGGCGTCCACATCGCCCGGCTGATAGAAAACGTAGAAGAACAGGAGCGCGGCAAACAGCGCGCAGCCAAACATGACAAACGCGGTCTCCTGTCCGGCAGTATCAGAGACAATCAGTGCGAACATCAGTAATCGGTCTCCTGACGGGCCTTCTTGCGAAGCTCGTCGAGTTCGGCGGCATCGAGATCGGGAGGCGGCACCGGATGCGCGACGGCGCGTGACTTCCACATCCGCACGAACCAGATGGCCAGCGC
>PLYW01000199.1:0-6090 GCA_003151875.1 Acidobacteriaceae bacterium | reverse complement strand
ACCTGATTGCAGCCGCACATGCACATGAGGCCGTGTCCCAGCTTGTTGAAGCGGGCGTCGCCGTCGGCGCCCAGGAAGACGATGGCCACCAGCGCGACGAGCAGAAGCTGCGCGACGCGAAGTTTCGTGGTACTCAGTTTCGAGTTTCGAGTTTCAAGTTTCAAGTTATGGATGTCCGAATTTCCAATTTGTCATCCTGAGCGAGCCGCCGCTGCGGGCGAGTCGAGGGAACCTGCTGTTTACGCCACCGATTGATATTGCGGAACCGCCACCTCCAGCCATTCGACAATGCAGGACAATACGCCATGTTCCGGATCTTCGTGCGCAAAGTCCACGCTCGTTGTTGCAGGCTCGGGAATTGGATCGCCGTCGGCCGCGAGAGCTTCCAAATGGAATTCGACGGCCTCCCTCATTACCTTTCGCATCTGCTCCAGCGTGGCTGCTGTCGAAATGACCCCGGGCACGTCCGGCAAGAAGCCGCTCAGGTTGTTGGCGCCGACCTCGAAGACCACCAAGAATTTTTTCTTCATCGCCAAGCTCATATGCTTCTCATTTGCTTTTCAATCCAGCTTGCTTGAGCACACTTGACAAAGTCTTTGGATGCACATCATCCGACAGAGCACCGGCTATTGTCACCTTCCCGGCTTTTGCATGGTGCTTGTATTGTCGATGGCTCCCTCGCTGCGCGACCTGCCGCCAGCCATCCGTCTCGATAAACTTAATAAGATCGCGAACCTTCACATATCTCACCCTACCTCAATCGCCACCGACTCCTACTACACCAGACCGTGCCGCCTCTAGCTCCGCGCGTTCCTTCTCTTTCACTGTAACCTTTGCGGGCTTCATGTTGGGCAGCAGGGCGATCAGCGTCCCGATAACGACGATGATTACGCCCGACCAGATCCACATCACCAGCGGATTCACGTGCGCCTTGATGATCGGCTTGCCCGTGTCCGCGTTGCGCCCGGTGTACACAAGGTACAAATCTCCGCTGGGCCGCGAGCGATTAGCGACAATGGTTGATGTCTGCTCGCTCGCCTTATAGAAGCGGCGCTCGGGAAACATGGTGTCAATCTTCTTGCCGTGCCGGTAAACGTCGATCACGGCCCACTCGCTGGAGTAATTCGGCTTGTCGTCCTGGGTGTACGAGTCGCACACCAGGGTGAAGGAGCCAATCTGCATCTTGTCGCCGAAGCCCATCTCCTGCTCTTTGTCCAGGTTGAAAGGCAGACCGGCGAAGCCGATCATGATGACGATGAAGCCGAAATGCACCAGGTAGCCGCCGTAACGGCGCGTGTTGCGGCGGGTGATGGTCACCATGCCATCGAGGATGTTCTTCCCCGTCTGGCGCGCAATGACGCGCCCGCCGCGCCAGAACTCGCCCACCACCGTTGCCGCCACCAGCACCGACAGCGCGATCGTCATCAGCGAGTAAAAGTATGCGACGTCTTCCCACGGACGCATCCCGCCGATCATGAGCCCGACGGCCGTCAGCACCGCCAAAACTGTCGGCCACAGAAAGTTACGCTTCAGGCTGTCGAGGGAAGTCTTGCGCCAGGCCAGCAGCGGTCCCACTGCAGTAAGGAAAATCAGGAACAGCCCAATCGGAACGTTGACGCGATTGAAGAATGGCGGCCCAACCGTGACCTTCGAGCCCGTGACCGCCTCCGACAGCACCGGGAAAAGCGTGCCCCACAACACCGCGAAACACGCCACCAGCAGCACCAGGTTGTTGAACAGGAAACTGGACTCGCGCGAAACCAGGGACTCCAGCCGGTGCTCGCTCTTCAGGGTATCGCGGTTGCGCACGACGAAGAACACGCAGGTGGCAAACGTCAGCGCCAGGAACCACACGAACCAGATGCCGATGCCCGACTGCGCAAAGGCGTGCACCGAACTCACCACGCCGCTGCGCGTGAGGAACGTCCCGAAGATGGCCAGCAGAAACGTGGTGAAGATGAGCCACATGTTCCACATCTTCATCATGCCGCGCTTCTCCTGCATCATGACCGAATGCAGGAAAGCGGTCATGGTGAGGAACGGCAGCAGCGACGCGTTTTCCACCGGGTCCCATCCCCAGTAGCCGCCCCAACCCAGCACCGCATAGGCCCAGTGCGCGCCGAGAAAGATTCCGCAGGTGAGGAAGAGCCACGCCACCATGGTCCAGCGGCGGGTGATGTGGATCCACTTCTCGCCGGGATATTTCATGATGAGCGCGCCCAGCGCGAAGGCGAACGGCACGGTCACGCCGACATAGCCGAGATAAAGCATCGGCGGATGGATGACCATCTCGGGATACTGGAGCAGCGGATTCAGTCCGTTGCCATCTGCGGGAATCTGTCCGCTGACCAGACCGAAGGGATGCGCCGCGAAGTTCACCAGCAGCAGGAAAAATACCTGCACCGCGGCGATGATCGCCGAGGCATGCGCCGTCAGTTGCGGATCGACTTTGTAGCGTAGCCGCAGCACCAGCGCATAGGTTGACAACAGCCACGCCCAGAACAGCAGCGAGCCTTCCTGTCCCGACCACAGTGCCGCGAACTTGTAGGCGATGGGCAGGTCGCGATTGCTGTGGTGCATGATGTACGAGACCGAGAAGTCATTGCCAAGCGCGGCTATTACCAGCGCCACCGCGGCGACGGTGACGGCGGCCCAGCAGGCGATGCCCGCCCGGCGGGCGGTTTCGCCCAGGCGATCGTCCTTCCGATACAACGCGAGCGAGCCCGCGACGAACGAATAGGCCGCCAGCGCCAGGGCCAGCATGAGTGCAAAGCTTCCAATTAGCGGCATGAAGAGCTATTACCTGTATTATTTCCCGCCGGATGCATTCGGTGGAAAAAGCCATCCTAAAGCGAATGCTCTCATTTTACTCGCAATCGCAAGGCCATAGGGTGAATGGTCTCGCTGAGGAATACAACTTTGCGGGAGCGCAGATAAACAGCTCACCTTAGGCGCGGTGCACCTAATGACGCACTACTGCTGGTGCACTACCGCGGTTTCGGGCTTCCTTGTTTGATATTAGCCAGGCGGAAGGTCCCGGAGTTCAACCGGGAACCCCGATTGGGGGTGGGGAGGACCCTCGTGGGTCAAAACAACCCATCTGGCAATGCAGAATCCGGCCTGCGGGATGGACTACACTACTCCTGAGTGCACCTGCACTGACATGTCTGCAGCCGTGGCCCAATCCGTCCTGGCATCCCCTGCCACGAGACCGCACAAATACCGGCCGGCGCTGCTTGCGGTCGCTTTCCTGTTTGCGGCAACAACCATTTTCTACAGCGCGGCTTGGATGTATTACGTTCGTGCGCCGGAACCGCAGGTCGAAGTCGGGATTGACGCTTCGTACCAGAAAACCGGGATTGAGATTGATAAGGTAGTCCCGAACAGCCCAGCAGAAAAGGCTGGGTTGAAGCCGCATGATCGCATCGTAGCGATCAATGGACGCACCGCAGATTGGTCCTCGGCCTGGAATGGGGTGCTGTATCGCGCTTGGCTGAGCGCCAAACCTGGAGACGCCGTCAGGCTGACCGTGCGGCGGCCGGGACAATCGCAGTCCGTGGTGCTCACGCCGGTGTTTCGCGCCCAGCAAGGCGGTGGCGACACCAAGTCCGCAGCACGTACCGTGGCGATGCAGATCCTCGGGTCTTACCCGGTTTTCTTCATTGTCGTGGGACTGGCAGTTCTCTTTCTGCGTGTCGAAGACCGCAATGCATGGCTGCTGGCCCTGGTGTTCGCTACCTTCGTCACGGCCGCGAACATGCCCAATGAATTTGCCGCCGCGCCGCCCCATCTTCAGTACTCTCTCCTCGCCTATCGGACCGTGGGGAGTAGCGTCCTGGCTGCACTCTTCTACTTCTTCTTCGCGGTTTTTCCGACGCGCTCTCCGATTGATCGCAAAGGTCCCTGGCTGAAGTGGGTGCTGCTGTCCATCAACCTCTGCTTGGGTTTAGGAGGCTATCAAGAGGGCAATTCCGTCGCCCTGCCGATTTTCGCCCGCGTGCTGTCGGCTCGCGTCGCCCAGAATACCCGGATCGTCGTCGTTTACGGTTCTATTTTTCTTGGACTCATTTCCCTGCTGCTAAATATGTTCAGCGTCTCCAACCGGGACGACCGGCGCAAACTCAACGTGATTTTCTGGGGGACCATCGTCGCAACCACGCCTGCTGTGGTCATCGCGTTCACGCAGGAAGTTTTCCATGTCGGGTTTTCCTTCTGGCTGAATTTCGTCAAGGTAACTCTCCTGTTCCTGTTTCCCCTGTCCTTCGGCTACGCCGTGGTGAAGCACCGGGTGATGGATGTTCCCGTTTTGCTGAAGCGCAGCGCCCGTTATTTCGTGGTGGAGCGCGGATTCGTTTTCCTCATCCTGGCGATTTCCGTGGGAGCGACGTTCTGGCTGGCGCAGGCGTTCTCCCGCCTTTTCTCCGCCGGATCGAAAGCCGCCATTCCGGTGGGCGCAACCTTCGGGGTGCTGTTGATATCGGGCGCAACCCAGGTGCATCGGCGGGTGCGGACCCGGCTGGACCGCGCCTTCTTCCGTAGCTCCTACGACGCGCAGCAGATTCTGGAGAACCTGGCCGCCCAGACCCTCACAGTCAGCAGCCGCGAAGGACTGGCGGCACTGTTGCACGATCAGATTCACGATGCGCTGCACCCCAGCGCAATGTATGTGTACCTTGAGGACGCCAACGGACAATTGCAAGCGTACGCGGGGAATCCTCCGGCGGAGGCGATAACACTCTCCACCAGCGCCGCGGGCATCGCCGAGCTGGCAGACCGCAGTGATCCGCTGGAGTTGCTCCCTGAAGTCATGCATGGAACGCAATTGGAGCCGCTGCACCCGGAGTGCCTGGTGCCGATTCGCGGCTCCAGTGAAGGCCAGTTGCAGGGTGTGGCCGTGCTGGGGCCGCGATTGTCGGAGGAACCGTACTCCNNGGCAAATGCATTCAGACGCGCGCCGTGGGCGGCGACTACTACGACTTTCTCGATCTGGGCTCGGGCCGCATCGGCCTGGTGCTGGCCGACATCTCGGGGAAAGGCATGTCGGCCGCACTGCTGATGGCCAATCTTCAGGCCAACCTGCGGGGCCAATATGCGCTGGCGCTGGAAGACATTCCCCGCCTCATGCGTTCGGTCAATCGCCTGTTCTACAAGAACACCGAGAACAACCACTACGCTACGACCTTTTTTGCGGTCTATGACGACGAGACGCGGCGTTTGCGTTACGTCAATTGCGGACACAATCCTCCGTTCCTCGCGAGGGCCGATGGAAGCGTGGAACGGCTCACAGCCACAGCGACCGTACTGGGCCTGTTTGAGGAGTGGGACTGCACCGTCGCCGAGCTCGAACTGGCGGCGGGAGACGTTCTGGTGATTTATACCGACGGGGTCTCGGAGGCGTCGCCGAACGAAGAAGACGAGTTTGGGGAAGAGCGTCTCATCGAGGCCGCGCGCGACGGTCGGGCGCGGTCAGCCGACGAAATTCTCGAAGCCATCCTCAGCCAGGTGCAGGAATTCAGCCAGGGCGAACAGGCCGACGATATGACGTTGATTGTGGCACGCGGGCGGTAGCGGGAACCTGTTGGACATGGCACCTCAAGACCCCGAAGAGGAACGGCGGCGACTCACGCAGCTTTACGCCGCGATGTCGGATGGCGAGCTGGACGCCATTGCTGCGGATGCGGCGGAGCTGACCGCTGTGGCGCACCGGGCTTTAAGCGATGAGCTTGCTCGCAGGCACCCAGACGAAGCTACGTTAGCAAACACCGCCGCCGGTCCAGGACGCAATTCAGTCGAATTAGCTGACGTAGTTAGCATTCGCAAGTTTAGAGACCTGCACGAAGCGCTGCTCGCCAAAGGCGCGTTAGACTCCGCCGAAATCGAGTCTTTCCTGGTCGACGACAACATGATTCGGATGGACTGGTTTTGGTCGAACCTAATAGGTGGCATTAAGTTGTGCGTTAAGCAGGAAGACGCCGAGGCCGCGCTGGATTTGTTGGAGCAATCCATTCCCGAAGGGTTCGAGGTAGAGGGCGTCGGGCCGTATGAGCAGCCGCGCTGCCCGAAATGTCAGTCCTTGGATATCGCTTTTGA
>PLYW01000036.1:2205-4571 GCA_003151875.1 Acidobacteriaceae bacterium | reverse complement strand
TCACGTAGTGGGTCTTGGGATATACAGGCAGGCGGCCGTACTTTTGCTTCACCGTTCCGAACAGGGGATCGATCTGCGCCAGCGATTCGACTTCGTCGCCCCACAACTCGATGCGATAGGCGTTGTCCTCGTAAGTTGGGAAAATTTCAATGATGTCGCCGCGCACCCGGAAGGTCCCGCGGCGGAAATCGCCCTCAGTGCGCTCGTAGAGAATTTCCACCAGCTTGCGGACAATGTCGTCGCGCTTGATCTTCTGTCCCTTTTCCAGGAACAGCAACATGCCGTAATAGGCTTCCGGCGATCCCAAGCCGTAGATGCAGCTCACCGACGCGACGATGATGCAGTCGCGCCGCTCAAACAGCGACTTGGTGGCCGCCAGCCGCAGCTTGTCGAGTTCGTCATTGACGGTGGCTTCCTTCTCGATGTAAATGTCGCCCGCGGGAATGTAGGCTTCCGGCTGGTAATAGTCGTAATACGAGACAAAGTACTCGACCGCATTGTGCGGGAAAAACGACTTGAACTCGTGGTAGAGCTGCGCCGCCAGGGTCTTGTTGTGTGCCATGATCAGCGCGGGGCGATTCAGCTCCGCGATGATCTTGGCCATGGTGAAGGTCTTGCCCGAGCCGGTCACTCCCAGCAGTACCTGGTGCTTTTCGCCGTCCAAGATGCCGCGCGTCAGCGACTCGATCGCCTTCCCCTGGTCGCCTTGCGGCTGGTACGAACTGACTAACCTGAATTCCATGCTTGTGCCTGGTTCCCCAGCGGATTGCTTCTGTGGCTGCACAGAAGGCAATTTCGTCGAATGGGTATCTCTTCATTATACGATGGGACAGAAGCGGGCCGCGCGGCGTAATGGCGGAGCGGTCGCGATCCAGGCATCGGCATTTACGTCGGGGAGGAGCGCTTCCACCATGTTTGGCTTGAGTGCTCCAACCTCCCAAAATCTAAACTGTTGCAGCCGGATTCGGTTGAAGGCTGTTGACATCGAGAGCTTTCGCGATCAGAGCCTTGGAGCGGTAAATAACTAGATATTGCTGAAGTTGGCACTTGACTTTATCCCGCGAGTAGATACGATTTGTGCACGAAATAAGCGGGAACTGCGCCAGCTTTCAACAGAAATGACCCCCCGGGCCGAGCCGTGCCCATCGTGTCGCTTCTGGCCGATTGTAGAGCGCTTCCATCAAGGCAGGATGGCTGCCTAGGATAGAAGAAGCAACTGCCGCGCAGTAGGGAATCACCCGAGCGATGTGGGAGAGTAGGCAGTTCTACCCCCGTTAGATCGACCAACCAAGATCAGACACGATCCGGCAATTGAATGCCGTCCAGGAGGGAGCTATGCGTATCTATCGGAGAGCTGTTTCAAAGAATGATGCGGGAGCAACAACAGCAGCACCCCCGCGGGGACTTCAGGGCCGCGCGCGGGTCCGGTTTTCTGGCGGCCTTCTGAGGGCTCTGCTATGCCAGTTGCATTGTGCTCCGTCCCGTTTGTTGCATGCAGCACTTAATAAACGCGAAAACAGCTGGACTCGGGTTCCGCTGCCCCGTCGACTTCTGGAAACGACGTTCTCTCTGATCTGCTTTGCGGTTTTGGGGGTAAGCTTGTCGGCCATTGCCGCCGCACAAATGGTGATGGACATCGACCACGAAGCACAGGTCAACCGACTCCATCCGGACGACTCCCCGCGAGTCACTTGTCCGGACGCGATGGGCAACAAATCATTGCCGGCTGGCAATTATGACTCGAATCTGCATGTCGTGGGAGAGTGCATCGCTGACGGGACGCAGGGAGGTGGCATCTATAAGTATCACTGGGTCTTCATCCACAATGGCGGCGCGCTCACATTTCAGGACAAGAAGCTCGACCTGTACGCCTCGTCCATCCTGGTGATGAACGGCGGCGCGCTGCGCGCGGGCACGCCGGATGACCTTGGTGCCATCGCTGGGCCGCTAACCATTCATCTGTGGGGTGCACCGGGCGATCCCGCGATTCCGTGCGAAAAGGCCAATGGAACCAACGATCCCACCTGCGACGTCGCTACCTGGAATGACTCCAACAAGATGGGCCAGATCTATCCCAGCGGGTGCAAAACTGACCCGGTGCTGGGAGACTGCTTCTACCAATACGATAATCCCAACAAGAGCGACCTCTATTTCGGACGCAAAGTGCTGGCGGTCTCGTACGGCGGGACTTTGCAGCTCTTCGGCAAGAAGGGATCCACCTTCGACGGGTTGGATCCAACGCCCTCGAGCACCGGCAAGAGTTGGACAAGATTGACGACCAATCTAGCCATGGGCGAGATGACATTCCAGGTCGCCGGGCAAGTGGACTGGACGGGCGGTGATCACATCCTAATCAGCCCGACCGA
>PLYW01000036.1:0-2182 GCA_003151875.1 Acidobacteriaceae bacterium | reverse complement strand
CTGCTGTCGCGCAGCATCCGCATCGTCTCAGAGGGCAACACCGGTCCGGATACTTCGAACGGCACCGATCCCTACTTCCCGCCTACCGTGGGCAACTACTTTGGCGGTCATGTGATCTTTCGCCAGGGATTTAAGCAAGTCCAGTTACAAGGTGTTGAGTTCCGCCAGTTAGGACAGGGCGGACTGATGGGCCGCTATCCGGTGCACTTCCACATGGACCGCAAGGTCCCGCCGGATACCTTCGTAAAAGACTGTTCGATGAATGAGTCGATGACGAGATGGATCACGATCCACGGCAGCCAAGGCGCGCTGCTGGCGCGCAATGTCGGGTGGAAGTCCATCGGCCACGGGTTCTTCGTAGAAGATGGTACGGAAACCGACAATAAGTTTTATGCCAACATCGGCGTTCTGGCGCGCGCAGGGGTACAAAACATTCAGAACCCGCGCCAGGTCCCCGGCATCCTGGCCAACCAGGACGTTGGAGAAGTCCGAGCGCCCTTCAATTCCGATTGGCAGCATCCCAGCATTTTTTGGATCATGAATGGGTGGAATGATTTTGAGTACAACATGGCGGCGGGCGCGGGTTCGTGCGGCAATTGCTACTGGCTGACGGCTGGAGCTAACAGCGGTCCGTCGCGTTATGAGTACTGGACCGGATATGCCTCGCGGCAACGCGGCTTAAAGGACGAGCCGGGATCGCGCGACTACAATGTCGGCACCTCTCCGCTGGAAAAGTTCGTTGGGAACTCCTGCTCGACCGCCATGTTTTCGTTCATGGAGGTAGGCAATCCAGATTTCACCTGCCAAGGATTCGGTCCCAAGTCGACCAACAGCGTAGCTGCCGTTCCGGGCAACGGCCCCAGCATTCCGAGCGCCGGCGTAATTCCGGGCTCCGCCTACGACTACTACCCCATCACCTCCGGCAACCGTGACCCCACGAAGTGCAATAGCCTTGACAAGGACTGCGGCAGCAATACCGATTCCGACAACATCAAGTGCAGTGGATCGAACGATATCGCAGAAGCCAACTGCATGGTCACCGTGGTGGATCACTACACCACTTCCTTCAACTGGTCGGAGAAGAACTTCTCCTCCATCTGGATGCGCAACTGGTGGAAGCTGGTAACTGATAGCGCCGTCACCGATCAACTGGGAGGCGGTTTAACCATGGTGACCGGTGGCGGTTATACCCGTTCCGATAATGCGATCGGCAACTGGCTGGTGGGCTTGAGGAACGTGTATGTAGGACAGACCCAGAAAGCTCCCACCGGCGCAGCACAAAAATTCTATGCTTCTAACGTCGGCCCGGTCACCCCTCAGGGCATCACCTGCGATAACGGAACTAACCCCCAGGGATATTGCCTGTCCGCCGCAAATGGCATCAGTTTCACTCTCACGCCCTTCAACTCCGGCCAGCGCATGTTCAACATCTACGATGGCCCGTCCTTCCAGGACTCCAGTGCGTATCTCAATATCAAGGCTGGAGCCATCTCGGACTGCACTCCCGNNAAGGCACGCCTGACATCCACAAGCCGGACGTCAAGGAGTGCTATATACCCAACGCGGCCATCGCCTGGAAGCAGGAGAACGGTTTTTACTATCCTCCCGCCTTCTTCTCGCGGAACCTCGTCTTCCGAGATGTGGATATCCGGCATTTTGTTATCGAGCCATTGTTCGAACTGAACACCTTCAAGCTCGATGTTTCGTCCACCAAGGCGCGCTATTGCACTTGGACCAATGACATTTTCAAACCGTTTAACGATATCGACCGGCAAACGGTTCTCAACGATACCGATGGCTCATTGACCGGGCTGCTGGCCAACACGACCCCGCCGCGGGAGACGTTATCGGTCAACGAGGACCTCTTCTTCCGGGCCCCCAACGTGGTGCCAGAATGCTCCTCGGACAAGCACTACGCCCAGCTTGGAATGCCCGTTGACCAGAGGGGCAAACCGGCGACGGCGATCACCAGCCCCCACGAATATGTCACCACGGCGATCATTGCCGACTGCGCATTGAAATCGGTGCACGACGAGTGTCTCGATCCTCCAAAGTGCACTCAATGGGACCGCAAAGCCCAATGTGGCATCGGTGCGGACGAACAGAGAAACTGGACTTGGGCCGGAACTCACGCCTACGGCGTACCCCTCTTCCGGGAGTACTGGACGGCGGAGGACAACAG
>PLYW01000186.1 GCA_003151875.1 Acidobacteriaceae bacterium | reverse complement strand
GAGTACGAATCGCTGGTCCGCGAAGCTGGCTACAATCCCGGTGCGGTGGTGCCTTCCATGATTGCCGCTCTCGGCGTGGTGGATGGTTCGCGTCCGACCATGGTCATCAAGGTGGAACGGGGAACCACCACCTTCGCCATTGTGGACAATAACCAACTGCTGCTGCATCGCGCGCTGGAGAATGGCGGCTCGGTGGTCAGCGGCGAGTCTCTGGTGGATGACGTGAATACTTCGCTGGTGTACTTCGAGGACCGTTATTCGGTGGGCGTGGACCGCGTCCTGGTAACCGGAGTCGAATCGGCGCAGGCCTTGCAGGAGGCCTTGAGCGCGAGTTCGAATATTCGCGTGGAAGAGCTGGTATCCAGTGGCAGAGCGGGCGCCGCCATCGGCAACGTACCTCGCTCCATGCTTGCCGCAGTGGTGGGAGCGCTGGTGTCCTGATGCGGCTCAACATCAATCTTGCCAGCCAGCCGTACGAAGCCGCGCGCTTCTATCGCCGCCGCATGGGTGCGCTGGTGCTCGCGCTGGCCGTCCTCACGGCGCTGCTCGGGGGCTACATCGTATATCAGCGGGCGCAATCGCGAGACATCAATAAGCAATTGGCCCAGGTGCGGTGGGAGATCAGGGGTCTCGATTTTGAAGATGCGCAGGCGCGTGCCCTCCTGAACAAGCCGGCGAATCGCGACATAGCCGATCAGTCGGAGTTTCTCAACCAATTGTTTGCCCGCAAGGCCCTCTCCTGGACGCGGGTGTTTACCGAAATGGAGAAGATCGTGCCGCCCAATCTGCATGTCGTCTCCATGAAGCCGGAGTACACCAAGACGAATGACCTGATGCTGCGCGTGGTGGTGGCCACCGACTCGCGCGATCGCGCAGTCGAACTGGTCCGCCGCATGGAAAAATCGAGTCACTTCCGCCAGGCCCAGGTGATGGCCGAGGCCGTCACCTCGAACACCAGCGATCAGACTGCGGGGCCGGGCAACATCCAGTTTGATATCGCCGCCATCTATGTTCCGACTGCGCAGGATAATGACTCCACCGCGGACGAGGGCAAACCGGACGAGGGCAAACCGAGCGAGAAGAGCGGCAACCCGCAGGCGAAGTCCGAGGCTCCCGTCACAACATCGCCGACGCCAGTTCGCAATCTCCGTCAAACGCCTGCTACTCGCCCGGCGCAGGTGCAGAACGGGCCACCGAAATCCATGCCCACGAGGCCGCACTGATGGCCAGCATCCGCGAAATTCGCAAGACCTGGATGCCGGTGGTCATCACCCTGGTGGTGCTGGACCTGGCTTGCATGGGGTATCTTTTGTCGCCCGCGGGACGCTCGCGCCAGACGCGGCAGCGCGAGTATTATGAGCAGCGCGCCCGCCTCACCGCCAAGCGGGAGCAAGTGCTGCCCACTCGCGGCATGGACGCGAAGTTAATCCAGGCCTCGTCGGACATCGGCAAGTTTTACGGCCAGCGGTTTCCCTCAAAGTATTCGCAGGTTGCGGAAGAGCTGGGCAAGGTGGCCACCGATACCGGTGTCCACTTTGCGGGCGTCAAGTACGACGACAAAGAGGCGCCCATCGAAGGCTTGCGCAAGATGAATATTGAGATCTCTCTTTCCGGCGACTACCTTCAGGAAGTGAAGTTCATCAATCAACTGGAACGCGACAAAATGTTCTTCCTGATCGACGGCATCGCGCTGGGCGAGCAGCAGGGCGATGTCCGCCTGCAAATCAAGCTGGAAACCTATTTGCGCAGCGGGGCCGAAAGCTCGTGAAGATCGGGACCGAGAACCGGACGAAGACGATCATCGCGGGAGTGCTGTTGATCGTCGCGGTCATCTTTGTGGTGCGCGCATTTCGTGGCGGAGACGAAGACGCATCGCCCGCTCCCGCGCCAGCCGCCACCGCTTCCGGTCCAGCACCGGGCAGCGCAAGTGGGCAAGCCGCGCCCGGCGCCACAAGGACCGCGCGCAAGCCGCCTCCGTTGCTGGCCCAGACCCTCGATCCCACCTTGCGCTTCGACCTGCTGAAGTCCAGCGAAGAGGTGGCGTATAAGGGAACGGGACGCGACATTTTCCGCTCGCAGGCGGAAGAACCTCCTCTTCCCAAACCTTTGCCTCCGGGCCCACAGCCGATCCCGGCGCCTCCTCCTCCTCCGCCCATCCCATTGAAGTTCTACGGCTTTGCCAACCGCATAGACGGCAACAAGCGGATCTTTCTCTCCAAAGGCGAGGACATCTTCGTCGCCAAGGAAGGCGACATCGTGGACCGGCGCTACAAGGTCGTGCACATCGGAACCAACTCCGTCGAGGTGCAGGACGTGCTGACCAATTACCCGCCCCAGACGCTTCCGCTGTCGCTAAGCTGACGTTGGCAGGGGTCACGCTTGCGAAGAGGATATAGTTGCAACTATTAGCCAGTTGGCGTATTCTAAATAGCCAAGAGGCCACAATGACTTCCGGAGTAATTGCCGAGGTCCTGGGAGGCAAGAAAGTCCTGGGGCGGTCTATCAAGAATTTCGCCGAGCTGGCGGAGTTGGTCCGCAAGGGATTGCCGGCAGGTTCTCTGATCGTGCTCGGGGAAAAGCTCGATCTGAAGAATACGGCCCTTTCCAAGAAGCTGGGCATTCCCCAGCGGACCTTGACCCGCCGTCTGAGCCAGCATTCGCGACTCACCGCCGCCGAGTCGGACCGCACGGTTCGGCTGGCACGCGTGTATGCCACCGCAGTGGAGATGATCGGCAATGCGGACAAGGCTGCGCAGTGGCTGCGCACTCCCAACCGCGCACTGGGCGGCGAAGTCCCAATCGATCAACTGGATACCGATCTCGGAAGCAAAGAAGTGGAAAACATCCTGGGGCGCATTGCCTACGGTGTTTATAGCTGATGCGCGTTTGGAGGGTCTGCCGCCAACTCCATGTCGCTGGCGCCTTCTCCGGCGAGGGGGCTCGCCTCTACGGCGGCCGCTGGAACAGCCAAGGCGTGAGTGTGGTGTACGCGTCCCNNGAGCTTCCCGCCGACGTCCCTAGCGAGCGCCTTGATCTGAAATCCCTTCCCCGCAACTGGTACAAGCTGAGAGACGAGTCGCTGAGAAAGTTTGGCGACCGTTGGATTGGGGCGGGCGAGACCGTCGCCCTGCACGTGCCTTCCGCAGCCATTCGCGGGGAATGGAACGTGCTGCTAAATCCTGCGCATTCCGACTTTCGCAGGCTCAAGATCCAGCATCCCAAGCCCTTCGAGTTTGATTTGCGAATGTTCCCCCAGCGTTCGTAGAGCGATTCCAACAAAAGCCTACAGGGTGCCCCCCTCGACGCCGGTTTATCGCAAGCCGCCGCAAATCACGGCCTACAAGATTGCTGAACGACAGGTGGCCGCAGAAAGGTAGCGATCAAATTGGCAGCGAGCAGGGTGACTGCGCCGAGTTCCAGAATCGCCGAGGCGGGCAGCCATGACCAGGCGACAGGAGCAATCTCCTGGTAGGCGAGCACCTCACCCGACACTCGCAAAATGCATCCCGCCGAGAGCAGCACTAATCCTGCAAACATTAACCTGGGACTGAACAGCAGCCTCATGCCGGAGAACGCCGGCAAAACCCTTTGCCCAATGCAGAAGACCATCATCGCTATGAATCCCACCGTCAACGCGTGACGCGATGCTCCCCACAGCCCGATTGGATTCGCAGCGTTCGCGGCCCAGACGCCAAGCGACGCGGCCACTATCAGCCACACGTAGGCGGCACGGACAAAAAATGGGAAGCTGCCGTGAATACCTTTGGTTTTGGCAGCCTTCTCCGGCTTGGCGAAAATGCGAAGCGCCAAAATGGCGAGTGAGGCAGAAAGCACAATCAAGACGGTCGTCGCTCGAAAGAAACCGGCGAGTCCTAAAGCGATGGCCACCGCGTGGAGCACCACCGCCGATGCTAACAGCCGGTTGATGGGCAATTGCGTCCCCAGAAAAGTTGGCAGCCACTTGGCGCTGAAACCCCACACGAATGGCACCATGAATCCCCAGGCCGCCAGCACCAGAAAGCGCTGATCGAAGGCTTGGGGAAAAGCGGGTGAACTCCCACTCACCGCCAGCCATACAGTCGCCGCGAGATTGAGCACCAGGCTGGCGAGCAGTCCCATGGCCCCGGCGATGACCACGAAAATCCAGGTGTCCAGCCGTTTTTTGCCTTTGTCTTTGGATTTGTGGGATTTGTGCTGCGACACCGCATGAAAAAAGATGAGAAACGCCGCCAGTTCCAGTCCGGCAGAAGCTGGCAGCAGTACCCGCCACTGCCACAGATACACATTTGCCAACCAGCGCAACAGCACACCTGCCATCCACATCGCGCCCGACAGCCACGCCGTCCAAAGACCGAAAGGCTTCAACCCGCCACGCAATTTGGGAATCGAGTAGAAACCGATCCCGAGAATAAAACTGCCAATCCAGCCCAAGACCTGCGCGTGTCCATGCGCCTGTATCCAAGCGGGAGAAATGCTGCCGGCTGCGTGGCGATCGCTAATGGAGATAAGGTTCCACACGCCGAGAAATGTGCCTGGCAGCAGCATGAACAGCAGCCCGCCGTAAATGAAGAAGACGAGCAAACGCGAGAGTTGGACCTCGCGCGCACTGGTCCGGGCGAAAATCTGCTCGGGGGTTTCTGGCTCGCTGGCAAGAGTTGGAGCCTGGGTACGATTCATTTGCATTCGAGGAGCGTGTTACCGCCCCGACCTCATTCTCCCTGAGCATCGCGGTCGAAGCGGAAGACGTAGCGCAACAATCCGGCGTTGATGGCCAGCAGCGCTGTTGATCCCAGGGCGGCGGGGACCAGCGTCTTGTATTGGCCGCCGAGCAGCGCTTCCACAGAAACCGTCAACAGCCATAACTGCAGCACGACGGTTGCGCCTACGAATACCAGCATGGCTGCAAACAGAATGGTGCCTTGCCGCCGGAGACTCATCACGCCTCCAATCCGATGGCGTAAATCTGGTCGCCACGTTGCTGGAGTTGCACGCGCGGCAGCGGCCGGGTTGGCGGGCCCGCAATCGGCTGCCCTTCCAGGTTGAATAACCCGTGGTGACACGGACAGAACAGTCCGTTTTCGGATTTGTCGTACACCACTGCGCACGAAAGATGGGTGCACACTTGCGAATAGGCAACCAGCTTGCCCGCGGGCGTGCGCACCGCGATGCACGGGTCCTCGTTTGTGGGATAGCGAAACAGCATCGAGCCGGTTTGCTCCAGCGAAGCGGCGGAGCCAATGTATCGTTCAGCGCGCGAACCGCGATGCAGGAACCGGCTGGCCAGCGCGGCCGCCCAGTTCGCCAGGGCCAGCAGCAGCGAACCCAGCGTGAGGAATTTCACCATCTCGCGTCGGCTGACATAATGGTCGCCTTCCCACTCGATGGGAAAGTCCTGCCGCCACTTGGGCGGAGTCGTCGCCTTGCAGCCTGCGCAACCTTCGTCTTCGGTAGGGATGTTCATTCCACACTCTCCAGCATTAGCGCCACGTCGTAGGGATCCTCGGACAGCGCGGATGGCGTCGGCGAAATCTGCACCAGATCGACATTCACGCGCTCCACCTCGCGCGGCACAATCACGAACACTTTGGTCTTCACCACCTCGTTGCCGAACTTCCAACTATTGATGGCGATGCCGCGCCGCGAGCGCTGGATCTCTTCCGCGGTGGCGAAGGTCAGCGCGCCCGAAGGGCACACCGTAGCGCACATCGGCTTCTTGTCCACGCTGGTGCGGTCGTAGCAATAGTCGCACTTCATCATCTGGTCGATTTCGACCTGATATCGAGGAACTCCGAACGGGCACGCGAGTACACAGTTGGAGCAGCCGATGCAGCGCGGCTTCAGCGAGCTTTGCACCACGCCGTCGGGCGTCTTCTTGATGGCGTCGGCGGGACAAACGCGCGCGCAGATCGGGTCTTCGCAATGCATGCAGACTTGCGGCGCGGTCTGCACGCTCTCGCGCCGCTGGATGGTTTCCAGATGGATCAGCGACACGCCGCGGTGGGTGTCGCACTCGGCGCAGGCCTGCACGCACGACTGGCAGCCGATGCAGCGCGAGTAGTCGATATAGAAGGCGCGCTCGCTCAACGAATGCCTCCGGCTTGCACCTCGAGTTTTGCGATGGGGTCCGTCGGCTGTTCTGTTTTGCTGACGCGCACCGCGCAAATCTTGAACTCGGGGATGTTCGACACTGGATCGATGGCGCGAATCGTCATGTTATTGGCGGAGCGATCCAGCGGCCAGTGGTAGGGGATGAACACCGTGTCGGGCCGAATCGTCTTGACCACCTGAGCGTGCACCACGACGCTTCCGCGGCGGCTTTCTACTTTGACGAAGTCGCCATCCTTCACCCCGACCTTTTCCGCCAGTCGCGGATGCATCTCGCACAGCGGCTGAGGATACTGGTCCATCAGCCCGCCGATGCGTCGCGTCTGCGTGCCGGAGAGGAAGTGGGAGACGACGCGTCCGGTGGTAAGAATGATGGGATACTCTTCGTCCGGCATCTCAGCCGATGGCCGCCACTCGATCGGCAGAAAGTGCGCCTTGCCGTCGGGATGTCCGAATTTCCCGCCCTCATACAAGCGCGGCGTTCCCGGATGCCCAATCTCCGGACACGGCCAGAACATTCCGTAGTTCTTGTCGATGGCTTCCCAGGTGATGCCGTAATAGTCGGAGACGCCGCCTTTCGACGCGACGCGCAACTCCTCGAAGATGTCGTGCGGCGAGCTGTAGTTGAACTTGTCGCCGTGGCCGAGGCGTCGCGCAATTTCGCAGATGATCTGCCAGTCCTCGCGCGCCTCGCCGGGAGGACTCACCACCTTGCGATGGTGGATAACGCGGCCCTCAACGCTGGTGGTGGTGCCTTCGTCTTCCTCCATCAGCGAGCCGGCCAGCACGATGTCGGCATACTGCGCAGTCTCCGAGAGGAAGAACTCGATGTTGACGTAGAACTCCAGCTTCTCCAGCGCCGCGCGGACGTAGTTTGCGTCCGGCAGCGAGACCGTGGGATTGAAGCAGATGGAGAGCAGGCCTTTGATCTTGCCTTCGTGGATCGCCTCTACCAGCGGGACCGCCGAGAGACCTTTGCCCGGGATCGACTCCTCCGGCACGCCCCACACGCCGGCAATGTACTTGCGATGCTCGGGGTTTTCGATGTCGCGCGCGCCCGGCAGTTGATCGCACTTCTGGCCCTGCTCGCGCGCGCCCTGGCCGTTGCCCTGGCCAGTGATCATGGCGTAGCCGCAGCCCTCGCGGCCGATGCGTCCGCTGGCCACCACCAGGTTAATGGCGGCGATGCAGTTGTCCACGCCCTTGGAGTGGTGCTCGATGCCGCGTGAGTGCAGCAGGAAGCTGGTCGGCGCCGGGCCCCACATCTCGGCCGCGCGGACAATCATCTCCGCCGGCACGCCGGCAATTCTGGCTGAATATTCGGGCGTGTACTTCTTCACCGCCTCGGCCACTTGCTCGAAGCCGGTGGTGTGCTGCGCGATGAAGTCACGGTCAATCCAGCCGCGCTCGATCATGATGTGCAGCATTCCGTTGAAGATGCCGATGTCGCCGCCGGAACGCACCGGAATGTATAGGTCGGCGTTGCGCGCGATTGGGGTAAGCCGGGGATCGAGGATGATCAGCTTGCCGCCGTTCTCCCGCGCCTGCCAGAGGTAGTCGGTGGTGATCGGGGCACACTCGGCGATGTTGGCGCCGGCGGCGAGAATGACCTTGGCTTTGGGGAGGTCGGACCAGGGGTTGGCGCTGCGATCGATACCGAAAACCTTCTTCGAGGCAGCACCCGCAGAAACCATGCACAGCCGGCCGTTGTAATCGATGTTGGCGGTCCGCAGCGCCACCCGCGCGAACTTGCCCATCAGGTAGGCTTTTTCGTTGGTGAGGGAAGCGCCGGTCAGCAAGGCGAACGCATCGTTACCGTAAGTTTGCTGGATGCGCTGGATTTCGCTGACCACCCGGCTGAGCGCCGCATCCCACGTAATCGGCTCGAAGCCCTTGCCGACGACGCGCTGCAGCGGATGCTTGAGCCGGTCAGGGTGTTCATCCTGCATGTAACGCTTTACGCCCTTGGGGCAGAGCTTGCCCAGATTGAAGGGAAAGTCCTCCCACGGCTCCCAGCCCACGACCTTGTTGTTGCGCACCCGCAACTGAATGCCGCATTGCTGCCCGCAGAAGCAGCAATGGGTCTTTACCATGCGATCTTGTTCTTCCGACCCGACCCAGCCGCCGGCAGGAACGCGGTTGAGCGTGGGGCCGAACTGCTTCACCAATTCCGGAACATCAACAGGAAGTTTTGCCATAAATCAAAACCGATCGAAGCGCTGAAGCTCAGCTTCTGGTGTGCGCCATAGAGCATCCTGAGTCAGCGCCAGGTTCTTGCGACGGCATGCCGGACAGACATCCTGATAATGCGTGCCATCCTGCATCCCGTATTGAATGCAAAGCGCGCTCTGCACCGCTTTCAAGTCGCCGATCTGCAACTGCGTGGCGAACGGCTGACCGCAGCGTATGCACTGCGCCTGTCCGCCTTCTTCGCCGGCGCGCTTGTAGAAGTCAATGCCAAGCTGGGCCGGGCGCTGGAAGATGTGGAAGAACTTGCCGAACGGCAGCCAGAGCAGCGTGAAAATTACGGTGATGGCGTGCAGCACGGCGAGGAAATCGTAGCCGTAGCCCTTCATCCAAGTGTAGCTCGCGGTCAACATCAGACCGGTGACGCTGATGGCGAACAGCAGCAGCAACGGCAGCAGGTCCTCGCCGAAGCGCTGGAGAGCGGCGGCCCCGTGATCGCGAAACCGGCGCCGCAGGGCCAGCAGCACGCCGGCTACGACCAGCACCGACGACCAGACTAAACCGTGGAAGACGAAGAAGCCGAACACCGAGCGAATCGGAAAGGCGAACGTCGGGTAGCCGAAGACGTGGATCCGATACCAGTCGAAGTTATCCGCGTCCGTGACGAAATAGATCCAACCGAAGACCAGCGGAAAGGTGATGGCCGCCGCGGTGACGCCGCCCCAGAGAATGAACCAGTGCGCCGCCCAGCGCATCCGGCCGCGCCGCCAGATGAAACGTGTCAGGGCGAAGTCCACCACGATACGCCGAACGAAGGCGATGCCATTGCTGGCGAGGTAGCGCGGCCGAAAGAGACGCCAAAAAACGGTCCAGCCGCGCTTCCAGTACATCGCCGTCGGCGGCCGTTGCAGCCAGAGGGCGTAACGGCGCGTGATGCCGAAGACGGCGAACAGCGTGGCAAACGTGTAGCCGACCAGTGCCGCGTCGAAGTTCCGCAGATTGCGCGAGCCCAGCACGATCAGCCGGGCCAGGATCGCCGTCACCAGGAACGCCCAGAACGTCGCCTTGACTTTCTCTTTCGTCATGCCAACTCCGGGTCGCTGACAACAACTACCCTCTGCCGCTTGCGGCTTAGCAAGGATCTGCTAAGCCGCAAGCGGCGAACATCACGAGCTCGACATCTCCGGTTCCAGCGAGAGCGAAGCCGGCACCGACTCGATCAGCGCCGACCGTCCACCCTTGCCGACGAACACACCTTCCCAGCCGCGGCTGACTTTGATCAATGCGATCAGACTGCTGAGAGCGACGCCGGCGCACACCAGGAAGCCGAGGGCGAAACCGCCTGTCAGCTGCTGGACGCTCCCCAGCAGGACCGGCAGCAAAAAGCCGCCGACCCCGCCCGCGGCTCCGACGATGCCGGTAATGACGCCAATCTCTTTCGGGAAGCGCTGCGGCACCAGCTGGAAGACAGAGCCGTTGCCGAGGCCCAGTAGTCCCATGACCATCACCATCAGAATCGTCCCCCAGATGAGCGGCGGGGTCGTGGCCAGGTCCAGCATCAGGAGGCCCATACCGGCATACAGGGCCGTCAGCATCGAAATGCCGCCCATGCGATCGGCCAGGTGCCCACCCAGCGGGCGCAGGAAGGAACCGGAGATCACGCAGACCGTGGTCAACGTGCCAGCCTGAACATCGGTCAGGCCATACTGACTCTTGAAGAAGATGCCGAGGAAGCTCGCCAGACCGACGAAACCGCCAAACGTCACCGCGTAGAAGAGGCAGAACCACCAGGTATCGCGCTCACGGAGCACGGCAGCGTACGCGGCTAACGGCTTCGGCGCCGGCTGGTTCGGACTATCCTTGGCGGCGATCATGAAGACCACCAGGGTCAGGAGGACCGGAATCAGGGCGAGTCCGAAGACACCATGCCAGCCGCCGACGAGGACGACGAGGCGCGGAGCGAAAAAGGTGGCGAGCGCGGTGCCGCTATTGCCCGCGGCAGCGATGCCCATCGCCAATCCCTGATACTGAGGCGGATACCAACGGCTGGCCAGCGGCAGCGCGACGGCGAAGCTCGCCCCCGCCACGCCCAGCAACAGACCGACGAGCAGCAACGAGCCGAATCCGTCGGCCCAGAGCCAGCCCATCAGCAGCGGGATGGCGGTTAGAATCAGTCCCACGATGCCGACGCGCCTCGCACCGACGCGATCTGCCATCAGCCCCAGCACCAGGCGCAGAAACGCTCCGCCGAGCAGCGGCACGGCCACGAGCAACCCGCGTTGCGAAGGCGACAGATTGAGTTCGGGAGCGATGGAATTCGCCAGGGCGCCCAGCAGCACCCAGACCATGAAGCTGATGTCGAAATAGAGAAAAGCACTGAGCAATGTCGGCCAGTGTCCGGCACGGCGGAAATCGCGAAAATTCATCTCTCGTTCCTCTCTCGTTTCAGATCGCTGTCGCCGTCGAATAAGCAGCGGCCTCTTCCCAGCGCAATGCTGGACGAATCGGCGGTGAGGTTAAAGGACGCTCATCGGGTAGGTGCGAACCGGGAACGGGAGCCTGAACGACCTGCCCGGGAGAGAGGAAACGGGTCAAGATCGGTCAGATCCCAGCGATTGGTCGCGCGGACAGCGGAACTTCGGACGAAAGCCGAGTTCACGAATGTCAATGCAGCGAGGCCCGGCACGCCTCATGGATCACGAGCCAGTAACGCAATTGACGTGCCATGTATCGAGGCAGAGGAGAAAGACGGGTGAGACCATTCCGAGATCCTTGGCGGAGAATCAGTTGCGGCAAGTCGAGTGACATACCCAATGTCGACGGCGCACGACTCGCGGATGCCCAATCGCCCCGCAGCGACGCCCGGGGAACGTGCAATCGTGTCCGGAATCGAGCCACGAAAAGATCGCTCGTCTTTCCTGCGGAAATTGCTTGCAACCGCGTCGGCGCTTGTTATGTTAATTGCACCACTTCATGATGGAGCACGTCCTGCGCGGTGAACCGGGTCCAACATCTCGAAAAAGGAGCGAACATGGCGCTAGTGCGAGAAATACTGGAGAAGAAGGGAAAGCAAGTCTGGACGATCGGCCCTGAGGCGACCGTGCTCCAGGCGGCACAGGTCATGAATGAACACGGAGTCGGCGCGCTCATCGTGATAGAAGGCGGCCGCATCGTCGGCATGTTCTCGGAGCGCGACGTGCTGCGCCGCGTCGTCGGGGAGCAGCGCGACCCGAAGACGACGCGCGTCGCGGAGACGATGACCCCAGAGGTCGTCTGCTGCACGCCACAGACCACGCTGGAGGAGGCGGGCGGTTCCATGAAAAACCGTCGCTTTCGCCACCTGCCCGTGGTGGACGACGACGACCGTTTGCTCGGTCTTATCTCCATCGGCGATCTGAACGCCTTCCACCAGGCCGATCAGGAGAAGACCATCCACCTGCTGACCGAGTACATGCACGGCCGCGTCTGAAATACGTTCTTCATTGAACTGCCGCTTGCGGCTTAGCAGAGGCGTGCTAAGCCGCAAGCGGCAGACTGCGGCTAGCACTGGGCATCGTGAGCGCTCGCAGCCGTTTCCTCGTTGACCCGATCCCTTCCCTTCGTTCCCCCAATAAACTCCGAGTTCATGATATAGGGCTCCAGTTCCGTGCCGCGCATCAGCCGCAGCACGGCCGGCGTCGTCACGGCGGTCGTCACTAGCGCCATCAGGATCAACATGCAGTAAACACTGTCGGGCACGACGCCCAGGTCCTTGCCCAGGTTGATGACGATCAGGGCCATCAGCCCGCGCGTGTTCATCAGCGCCCCGATGCAGGCCGCCTCGCGGACGGCGTAGCCGCTGAGCCACGCCGCCAATCCGCAGCCGCCGAACTTGCCGGCGATGGCGACTATCGACACCAGGCCGCACAGCAACCACAACTCCCCCGACCCTAAACTGGCCACATCCGTCCGCAGTCCGGAGCAGGTGAAGAAGATCGGCAGGAAGAACGCGGTCACGAAGTCGCGCAGCCGACGATTGACAGCCGTCCGGAACTCGCTCGCGCTGGACAGGATCGCGCCAAGGAAAAACGCCCCGAAGACGGCGAAGATGCCGATCAGGTTCGTGACAATCGCGCAGCTGAAGAGCAATGCTACGAGGACGACAAGCGTGTTGACGCTGACGTTGCCGTCGCGCACGGAATGCCGGGCCCAGGCAAGGAGTACCGGCCGGGCCACGCAGACCATCAAGAGACAGAAGCCGAGCGTCTCGGCCACCATCAGCAGCGTGCCGCCGAGCTCGAACGAATGGCGCACCACGGCGGCGATGGCGGCCAGCAGAATCCAGCCCAGGGCGTCGTCCACGGCGGCCGCGGCGATGGTGACGGTCCCGAGTCGGGTGCGCGTGATGCCCAGCTCCATCATGATCCGCCCCAGTACGGGAATGGCGGTGATCGACAGGGCGGTGCCGAGGAAGAGGGCGAAGCCGAGCGGCGCAACATCGGCGGCGACGCGCTCGTGCATGAAGTAGGCCAGGCCGAAACCGAGGGCGAACGGCAGTGCGATGCCCGCGAGAGAAATCGCCAAAGCCGACCGGCCGTGCCAGCGCAGATGACTGAAATCGAACTCCAGCCCGATCAGGAAGAGGAGGAAGATCAGGCCGAGCTGGCTGAGCATGGTCAGGATCCAGCCGAGCAATTCCGTTGACGCTCCGTGCACAGCGGGCTGAAAGACGGCTTGAAAAGCGTGAGGGAAGCCTCGACCCAGAACGGACGGTCCCAGGACGATGCCGGCCGCGATCTCGCCGACGACGCTCGGCTGGCCCACCTTGCGAAAGAGGATGCCGAACGCGCGCGCGGCCACGATGATGATGCCGAGCTGGATCAGGATCGGCAGCAGCACGGCTTCGACGTCGGCGATGGCAAAGAGGAGCGTTGGCGTCATGGGGTCGATGATAGCTGTCGGAATGATAGTTGTCCAGACAACAATATCCGCTTGCGGCTTAGCAGCCCCGCTTGCTAAGCCGCAAGCGGGGACCCTCCATAAAATGTCTCCGTTCCGTCGCTCTCTCGTTCGGGAGACCATGCCGATGTCCGCCGACCACTGGATTGCCGATCGCATGCGCCACATCGAGGTGTCCGGCATTCGCAAGGTCATGGAGCTGGCGCGGAACCTCAAGGATCCCGTCAATCTCAGTATCGGCCAGCCCGAGTTTGACGTGCCGGAACCGATCAAGGCCGCCGCTCACGCCGCCATCGACCGCGGCGCCAACGGCTACACCGTGACGCAGGGTCTCGCTGAGCTGCGCGACAAGATCCGTGCCGACGTGCGCCGCCGCTATCCGCACGCCGACCGCGAAGTCCTCATCACCAGCGGCACGAGCGGCGGACTGGTCCTCGCTCTCTGCTGCACCGTCAACCCTGGGGACGAGGTGATCGTTTTCGACCCGTACTTCGTGATGTATCCGCATCTCGTCACCCTCGCCGGCGGCACGACGGTCTACGTCGATACCTATCCCGACTTCGGCCTGAACCTCGATCGCGTCCGCGCCGCCCTCACGTCGCGCACCAAGGCCATCCTCGTCAACAGCCCCGCCAACCCGACCGGCCGCGTCTATCCTCCCGAGCAGCTGCGCGAGCTAGCGCTACTGTGCCGCGAGCGCAACGTGCTGCTTCTCAGCGACGAGGTGTATCGCGTCTTCTGCTTCGACCAGCCGTTCCACAGCCCCGCCGAGTTCAACGAGGACGTGATCGTCTTCGACGGTTTCAGCAAGGCGTACGGCATGACCGGCTGGCGTCTCGGCTTCGCGCACGGACCGCGCAAGTTGATTGAGGAGATGTCGAAGCTGCAGCAGTTCACCTACGTCTGCGCGCCCAGCATCGTGCAGCACGCCGGGATTGCCGCCTGGGATTTCGACGTATCCGATATCGTGGCCAGCTACCGCCGTAAGCGCGACCGCATCGTGGCGGGGCTGAAGGATCGCTACGAGATGGCGAAGCCGGAGGGGGCGTTCTATCTCTTCGCGAAGGCGCCGCACGGCAGCGGTTCGGCGTTCGTCGAGGAGGCGATCCGCAACAATCTGCTCATCATTCCGGGATCGTCGTTCAGCAAGCGCGACACGCACTTCCGGCTGAGCTTCGCGGCCGAGGACCGGATGCTGGATCGCGGGATCGAGATACTGAATCGGCTGGCGAAGTAAGCGAACGAGGAGGAATCCGACGATGTCGCGCATGAATCCACGACAGACCAGCGCAGAGCGCATGACGAAGCCCAAAAAGACCGAGCGGGAAACTCTGGCAGACCTGCTACACGATCTCGGCGACGTGGCCCCGGACCGTGTGCGTATGCGCCCGGCGTTGGGTAAAGCCACTGAAGCTGATCTGATCCGCATCCAAAATCGTGAAAAGCGGCGCTACGAACTCATCGAAGGCATTCTTGTAGAGAAAATCATGGGCTTTCCGCAAGCATGTATTACTTCTGTTCTGGACCGCCGCCTGGGAATGTTCGTGGAAGAACACGATCTCGGGTTCACGGCAACTCCCGATTGCCCGGTGCGGCTATGGAAGGGACTTGTACGGTTTCCCGACCTGTCGTTCGTCTCGTGGGATAAGATGCCGACGAAAGAGTACCCCGCGACCCCAATCGCCGGTGTCGTGCCTAATCTAGCCGTGGAAGTGTTAAGCTTGAGCAATACGCCCGGCGAAATGGATCGAAAACGCAAAGAGTACTTCCTTGCGGGAGTTGAACTCGTTTGGGTCGTCGATCTGTTCAAGCGCACCGTGGCGGTCTACACCTCACCGGATGAAGTCACGACTCTCCAGGAACAGGACACGCTCGACGGCGGCCGCGTCTTACCCGGCTTTACCATGCCGCTGCGGCAGTTGTTCGCGCGTGTTCCCAAGAACCTCAAGCGGACGGCGAAGAAGGGCAAGAAGAAGTAACCCGACCAGCGCACGATCCGGAATCGCCCGAAAATTCAGATGCGAACCGGTGCGTCGTCCCGTATATATTGCCTAGCGGCAACATTTCCCCAAGTGGAGACTGCTTTCATGGCCGACACGGCTAAAACCATCGGAACGGCGCCGGTTGTCTCTTCGGCGGTCAGCCCGCCGGGCGCCCCCTGCATCATGGTCCTCTTCGGCGCCTCCGGCGACCTCACCAAGCGCCTGCTCATGCCGGCGATCTACAATCTCGCCTGCGACGGCTTCCTGCCGGACAACTTCGCCATCATCGGCAGCGCCATGGACGCGCTGACGACCGAACAGTTCCGCGAGAAGATGACTACCGACATGAAGAAGTTCCACACTCGTCCGGAATTCGAGCCGGCCGTTTGGGACAAGCTCTGCGCGCGCCTCTATTACACGCCGGGCAAGTTCGACGATCTGGCGGCCTTCGAGAAACTGGCAGGCATCATCAAGAAACTCGACGCCGAGTACAAGACGAACGGCAATGTCCTGTTCTACTTCGCCGTGCCGCCCTGGGCGTTCGGCCTGATCTCGACCAACCTCGACAAGACCGGCTTCCGCCAGGGCGACGGCTGGCGGCGCATCATCGTCGAGAAGCCGTTCGGCACCGANNAGGAGACGGTGCAGAACCTGCTCGCCTTCCGCTTCTCCAACGGCATGTACGAGCCGCTCTGGAACAAGAACTACATCGACCACATCCAGGTAAACGTCACCGAGGTGGTCGACGTCGAAGGGCGCGGCAAGTATTACGACGGCGTCGGCGTGCTGCGCGACATGATGCAGAACCACATGTTCCAGATGCTCGCCTACCTGTGCATGGAACCGCCCACTTCGTTCGCGCCGGACGACGTGCGCAACGAGAAGTCCAAGATCCTCAATGCTGTCCGTGTTCTCAAGCCGCACGAAGTACCGCTCAATACGGTGCGCGGCCAGTACGGCCCGTCGTACGACGAGAAGGGGAACGTCTCCAAGCCGGGCTATCGGCAGGAGCCGGACGTCAATCCGCAGTCGGCAACGGAGACGTTCGCGGCGTACAAGGTGTTGATCGACAACTGGCGCTGGGAGGGAGTGCCGATCTATCTGCGCTCCGGCAAGGGCCTCTGGAAGCGCGGTACGGAGATCGTCGTGCAGTTCAAGAAGGCGCCGAGCGCGATCTTCCACGGCACCGCGGTCGAGAAGCTGACGGCGAACCGCATCATCTTCCACGTCCAGCCGCGCCAGGCCATCGAGACGCTGTTCCAGGCGAAGGTCCCCGGCCCGACGGTGCAGTTGCAGACGGTTCACATGCGCTTCGAGTACGGCGAGTCGTTCAAGGCGGCCCGCTACACCGGCTACGAGGTGATGATCTACAGCTGCATGAACGGCGACGCGACGCTCTTCTCGCGCACCGACTTCGTGGACGCCGCCTGGCGCGTCGCGCAGCCGCTGCTGGACTACTGGTCGACGACGCCGGCGACGGAGTTCCCGAACTACCAGCGCGGCACCTGGGGGCCGAAGGCGGCCAGCGAGTTGATCGAGCGCGACGGCCGGCGCTGGTTCGAGGTCATCACGACGGAGGTGCTGGAGCGCTGCGATCTGTTCAAGGGGGGCGAGCCGCAGTTCCTGAACGCGCTCATCATGGCGCTGCGGCCGACCGTGGCCTCGCCGGGCGAGATGATCATCACCAAGGGCGACGACGCCCACGAGATGTACCTGATCTGCCGCGGCGACGTCGAGGTCCTCGACAGCCAGGGCAAGGTGCTGAACACGCTCAAGGACGGCGGCTTCTTCGGCGAGATTGGCGTGCTGATGGCCGTGAAGCGCACCGCCTCGGTGCGGGCGAAGACGCTGTGCGACCTGTTCGTGCTGGACAAGGCCGAATTCCATCGCATTCTGCGCGAGCAGCCGAAGTTCGCGGAGAAGGTGATCCAGGTGGCGAAGGAGCGCTACCATCTGACGCTGCAGAAGGAACAGTTTCCGACGCCGGCGGTGGAGTAGCGTCCCTGTCTGTTCGCCGCTTGCGGCTTGGCACGGCGAGGGTTGCTAAGCCGCAAGCGGCGAATCGAAAACAGTCACTTCGGCCGCGCCCGTTTCAACAACGCCTGCACCACCTCGACGGTCCGCTCGATCGCCGCATTGAGAAAGCGCTGTCCCTTCTCCGCCGTCGCCAACTCGGGATAGCCGACGGCGCCGTGGTCGGTGCGCTGGTACATGTCCTCGGCGACGTACAGGCCGCGCAGCACCGGCTCTTCCACCGGCGGATCGTTCTTGATCGCCTCGCGCCGCACCAGGTCGGGACGCAGGGCCATCATCATCGACGTCTCGAACTCGCAGGCATGACCCATGTTCTTGCGCGGCCCTTCCGCCAACCCCGCCAGCTCCTTCGCCGCCAGGTCCCAGTACGATGCCGCCGTGAGGATCCGATCCCGGTAATCCGGCTGCAACACCCGCAGCGCGACCTGCATCGTGTCGATGTTGCCGCCGTGGCCGTTAAGGATGAGGATACGCTGATGGCCGTCTTCGAGCAGCGGGATCAGCAAATCGCAGAGCATCTCGATGTGCGTCTCCACCTCGGCGGAGAGGGTGGCGCCGAAGCGGAGGTGATGAGCGCTGGCGCCCATCCAGAGCGTCGGCAGCAGCAGCACCTCGCGCGGCAGCTTCCGTTCGACGCCCTCCGCCACGCCGGTGACGAGGACGGTATCGGTGATGGTCGGCAGATGATGGCTGTGCTGCTCACAGGCCGCGATCGGGGCGACGACTACCGTTGAGTCGCGTGCCACCTGGCGCAGCAGCGGGAAGGTCATCTCGGCGAATTTCATGGGGGGATTCTCCTCGTCGCGCCGCAAGCGGCGTCAATATCTCGGTACTCCGGCATCGACAAGCAACGACCACGCATCGATACCGCCGGCCAGAGAGACGACGTTCGACACTCCCAGCCGCTCCAGCAATGCCGCGCCGGTCAGACTGCGGATGCCGTGATGACAGTACACTACAACCAGCGCTCCCGGCGGCGGCGCCATCTCGTCGGCGCGAACCGCCAACTGGTCGAGCGGTAGCAGCAGATTATCGGGGAGGGCCGCCGTTGCGTGTTCCCACGGCTGGCGCACGTCCACGAGGTACGTCGGCTCTTTCGCATCAAGGCGGGCTTTGAGTTGCTGCACGGTGATCTGACGCGGCATCGGGGGACCTCGGCGGAGGATCGGCTTGCGTTTCGCGCGCGGTCGGCGCTCGTTCTCTGAGTAAACTGTAGGAAATGCCGATGGGGAAGGAGAGTGCATCATGGCAAAGCCGCGCGTCTGTGTGGTCGGTTCCTGCAACCTCGATCTGACGTTCCGCACCGCCCGCCTGCCGAAGTCAGGCGAGACGCTCGCCGGACAGTCCATGCAACTCGCGTTCGGCGGCAAGGGCGCGAACCAGGCCGTCATGGCTGCACGTCTCGGCGCCGCCGTCGCGATGGTCGGCTGCGTCGGCACCGACCTGTTCGGCGATCACGTCCTCCGTCATCTCCAGAGCGAGGGCATCGACGTCCGTCATCTCCGCCGCGCCACCGCTCATTCGACGGGCGTCGCCGCCATCGTCGTGGACGACGCGGCACGCAACAGCATCCTCGTCGTCCCCGGGGCCAACGGCGCGCTGACGCCGGACGACGCCCGCGCCGCTGCCAGCGCCATTCAGGGGGCCGACGTGCTGCTCTGCCAGCTTGAGGTGCCGGTCGAGACGACGATCGAAGCCCTGCGCATCGCCAAGGCCGGTGGCGTCCGTACCATTCTCAACCCCGCGCCGGCGGCACCCCTATCGGATGAGTTGGTTGCGCTCGCCGACTACTGCGTGCCCAACGAGACGGAGATCGAGGTACTGACGGAGCTTCCCGCGACGACCGACGCGAAAGCCAGGAAGGCTGTGCTGGCGCTGCGGCCGCGCGGCGCCGGCGTCGTGCTGCTGACGCGCGGCGAGCAGGGCGTCCTCATCGCGGACGGACAGGAGATGACACAGGTTCCCTCAGTGCGTGTTCATGCCGTCGATCCGACCGGCGCCGGCGATGCGTTTATAGGCGCCTTTGCGGTCTTTCTCGTCGAAGGGTTGATTCTCGCAGAGGCCGTGCGCCGCGCCGCGGTGGTCGCCGCCTTGACGGTGACGAAACCCGGCGCTCAGCCGTCGTTTCCCTCGCGGGCCGAGGCCGAGGCGTTTCTCGCGAAAATGGCGACGACAATTGTTTAGCCGCGAGCGTTCCGCGAGCGCTGAACTGCTCAGTGCTCGCGGCTAAACGGATTGGCTTCACTTCAGAACTCGCCCTTGACGCCGATTGCGCTCGATCTTGGCCGCGGTCGCCCGTGCGATCGCGCGCCACCACTCCTTCCAGCCCGTCTTGCCGTGCAGCCCCCACGAGAGGTAGACGCGCAGAAAGCGGAGGCGATCCGAACGCGAGAAGCCGGGGTGAGCGACGAAGCTGGCACACAGCCGGGTCAGGTTCTTCACCCGACGCGCACGGCTCAGCTCGCCGTGGCGCCTCACGCCGACCAGGTCGATGAACCACACCGCCGCCTCGTCGTCCGGCGTCGTCGCGCCGTCAGCCAACCAGACCTTGGCGGACCGGGCGAGCGACCAGCCGGCGTGGCTGACGAGCAGGTTCGCCGCCTTCAGATCGCGGTGCGACAGTCGTCGTTCATGCAGCGTGCGAATCAGCCGGGCGACGCGGTCGATCAGGCCGCGCAGCGCGGCACGCCGTTCAGACGCGGGTTTCGACGCCAAATCGTTGACGAACGCCACCAGGTCGCGCGCGTCCGGCACCTTCTCGGCGAGCAGATAACCCTCGCGCGGCAGGCCGAAGCGGCGCCGGTGGAAAACGGCGAGCGGCCGCGGTGTCGGCAGACCGCGCAGGCGCAGGCCGTGGCCCATCACGTAGGAGCGCAGCGCCGGCGTCGGCCGAAACAGTGCCGCCCACGGATCGGAGCGCGCGACGACGGCGAAGCGCTTGTAGACGACACGGCGTGGGCCGTCGGGACCGGGCAGATCCAGCTCGACGACGCTCGACGATGGCGAATCCTTGAGCACGTGGACGCCGGGGCGACGGAACGGTTCATCGGGATCGGCGAGCAGCGCGGCGAGGGCGTCCGGTGGCAGATCGGCGACGGTGTGGCCGGAGATGTCGCCGGAACGGATGCAGCGGAAATAGCGGTTGTCGCCGAGACAGCGCTGGTCGTGCTGCCGCCAGAAGCGCAGGTTCGATTCGAGCGTGCGGACTTCGAGGTCCGCCGCTTGCGGCTTAGCAGATTTTGCTAAGCCGCAAGCGACGGCATCGTACGCCTTCCAGAAGCGCAACCGATCCGTGCGGTCGGAGCGCAGCGCGAACCAGCGATTGAAAATGACGAGGTTGTCGAAGCGAGCGGCGGCGCTCAACGGCGGACCGAGCCGTACCGCGAGCAGGTCCACCAGACAGAGCAGCGGCTCATCATCCTCGACCAGCCGCAGCAGGATGTTGGCGGGGTGTAGATCGTCGTGGACCGCACCGGCGTCGTGCATCTTCGCCAGCAGCCGGCCGAGCTCGCGTGCCAACCGATGGCGTACGCGTGTCTCCCGCATCGGCGGCAATGATGGCAGCACTGTCTCGAAAAACTCGCTCAGGGCTTGCGTGTGCGGCACCGTGCGGGTGAGCAGGAAGCTCGCACCGCCGCCGTGCCGCGGCTCGCCGATGGCCAGCGCCTCGACGGCCGGCACCTGGAGCATCGCCAGGGACAGCGCCCGCTCGTACTCGGCTCGGGCCCTGGTCGGCCGCACGAGATGTTGCAACCAGGAGACGAGGCCGCCGGCCGGGTAACGCTTCAGGTGAAAGTCGAGCCCCGGCAGCACGACGCGGTAGATGGCGCGATGGTGCGCCTGCTTCACGACCGTCGCCTGCCCGCCCGCCGTCCACTCGGCGAGGCGCAAGCCATCCGGGCCGAACAGTTCGTCGCGCCGCTCAAATAGGTCCGGCCGCAGCGACCAGCGCACGCCGCCGGCATCGTGATCGATGGTTCCTGTCATGCCGCCCTCTTCCGGCGCCGTTCCAGCTCGTCGAGCAGGTCCAGCCAGCATTCCGTTCCCGCCGCGACGCTCCAACGTGCTTCCAGCAATGCCCGCCCCATGCGGCCCATGCGTCGGCGCAGCTCCGGATTGTGCGCCAGCCGCGCGATCGCCTCGACCCATTGCGCCGGCGTCTCGGCCAGGAAGCCGTTTTCGCCGTGCCGCACCATCTCCGCCTGGACGCCGACAGGATTGGCGACGACCGGCAGCCCCGCGGCCATGTACTGCAATACCTTCAGCCCGCACTTGCCGCGGCTCCAGAGGTCATCAGGGACGTGGGCGATCCCGATGTCCGCCGCCGCGATGTTCGCTGCCTCGCCGGTTTCGCTCCAGGGGCAAGCAATAATCGGCAGACCGCGCGGCTCGAAGAAGCGATCGCAGATTAGCTTCAGCCGCACTCCCGGCACGCCGCGACCGATCTCCTCCAGCAGCGGCGCGACGGCACGCAAGCCCTGGAGCGTGCTGGACGAACCGACCCAGACGAGTTCCACGCCCTCGTTGCGTTTCGGCTCGGCGAGCGGGTAGCGCGCGGGATCGACGCAGGTCGGGATGACCTCGACGCGGGCTTGCGTCGCCAGCCGGACGGCCTGTTCGGCGAGGAAGCCGTTGCCGGCGGCGACCGCGTCACAGGCGCGGATCGTGGCGGCGAAGCGGCGTAACCGGCCGGCGTGATGAATGCCCTTCGGCGCATAGGAATCGCGGAGAAAGACGGCGTCGTCGAAATCGAAGATGAGCGTGCGCACCGACCGCCGCAGCAGGAAGAGCTGCCAGCTGGGCAAGAGCCGGCGCTGGAGGATGACGTCGGCCCCGCGCAGACTCCGAAACAGCTGCACTCGACCCCACCAGCCGGACGGCAGCGGGCGCAATTCCAGGGTGTGCCCCGCTCGCTTCAGTGCCGGGCGAAGCGCGGCAAGGCGATAACGGCAGCAGACGTGATCGACGCTGTCGACCAGTGCGGTCAGTTGCACGATGGTCCTCCGTGACCGAGAAACAACCTCCTTCTGCCGCTTGCGGCTTAGCACGCCGCTGCTAAGCCGCAAGCGGCAGAAGGAGGTTGTTTCAGCGACAGTTCTCAGGGCTGCGCCGCTTGAGCGGTGGCTTTCTTGGGAACCGACGTGTCGGTCGGTACGGCTCGTTCGCCCGTCGCCGTCCAATTGGCGTCAACAGTTTGGAATCCATTGTTGCGAATGCAGATGCGATCGGCCTTGCACTCGACGACTTTGACGTCGTTCATCCAGCCGTCCTCGACTTTAACCTCCGGCGCCGAAGCAAAGCGAACGGGAAAGATGATTTCTTTTACTTCACCGCTGGCGATGCTGATCTTGTTCGTCTGGATGAGGGGTGGACTCTGATGCGAAGTTAAACTCACGCAGCCGGCGATGATGAGCAGCACGACCGTGCCGACGAGAACCGCGGCGCGCGGGATGAAGGTGTGGGACATGGACACTCCTTGTCCAGGGTGAACGCGAAACGATAAATCAAGTGCGCCGTCGATCCGTCATCGCCCGGCGTATCTCGCGCTGGGCGTCGGCCTTCTTCTTGGCCTCGCGCTTGTCGTGCTGTTGCTTGCCGCGTGCCACAGCCAATTCCACCTTGGCGAGGCCGTTCTTGAAGTACATCCGTAGCGGCACAAGCGTAAATCCCTGCTGCGACGCCTTACCCGCAAACTTCTCGATCTCACGGCGATGCAGCAGCATTTTGCGCGGGCGCTTCGGCTTGTGGTTCATCCGATTGCCCATCGCATACTCGGGAATGTCGCTCCCGAGCAGCCACAGTTCGCTGCCGTCGATTTTCGCGTAAGCGTCTTCCAGGCTACTGTGGCCGTCGCGCAGACTCTTCACCTCGGTACCGGTCAGTACCAGGCCGCACTCCAGCGTGTCGAAAATCTCGTACTCGTGGAAGGCTCGCTTGTTGCGGCAAATGACCTTGATGCCTTCCGCTTCGTCTTTTTTCGGGGTGCGGGCCATGATTGCGCTCTCCTGCGGTGCTCGTAGCATAGCGACGAGGTCGGGAGATTGCGAGAGAGGATTGCGGCGGGGATTGCCGCTTGCGGCTTAGCAAGTGCTTTGCTAAGCCGCAAGCGGCGAATTCGATCAGCACACCGGCGCCACCGGTACCTCGTAGGTGCGATTGGTGGTCGCGATGTTGCGATTCCGCAGCGAAACTTGATAGAGCTGCTCGCCGGTCGGCGTGGGATACTTGCCAGTGACGCAAGCGCGGCAAAGCTGGCTGTTGTCGAGGCCGATGCAACGGGCGATGGCTTCGAGGGGCAGGTAATATAGGCTATCGGCGCCGAGTTCCGCGGCCATCGCATCCTGCTCGGCCTCGGTAATGCGGCTGCCCTTCATGAAACGCGGCGCGAACAGTTCTTTCACTGTGGACATGTCGATGCCGTAGAAGCACGGCGCCACGATCGGCGGACAGGCGACGCGGACG
>PLYW01000093.1:3175-4702 GCA_003151875.1 Acidobacteriaceae bacterium | reverse complement strand
CAGGAGTTGAGTTCCACTTACAAGAAGTGGCTCAACGAAGACGTGCGTTGGATCATCACTGGGGAGGAAATGACCGCTTTCAAGCAGCTCTCCAACGACGAGGAGCGCGACCAGTTTATCGAGCAGTTCTGGCTGCGCCGCGATCCCACTCCCGACACGCCGGAGAACGAATACAAGGAAGAACACTACCGCCGCATTGCCTATGCCAACGAACATTTTGCGGCGGGGATACCCGGCTGGCGCAGCGACCGCGGACGCATTTACATCGTGTTCGGTCCCGCAGACGAAGTTGAGGCCCATCCCTCCGGCGGGACTTACACACGTCCGATTGAAGAAGGTGGCGGGGAGACTTCAACCTACCCCTTCGAGCAGTGGCGATACCGTTACATCGAAGGAGTCGGGCAGGAGATTAAGCTGGAATTCGTCGATACCTGCGGTTGCGGCGACTTTCATCTGACCATCGATCCCAACGAGAAAGATGCGTTGTTGTACACCCCCAACTCGGGCCTGACCCTATACGAACAACAGGGATTGGCAAGCAAGGCTAACCGCGTTACCAGCGGCCCATTTGGTTCCAATGCCGGTCCGTTGCAAGGGCAACAGGCCACCAGTGAGTTTGACAAAATCGAACTGCTGGCCAAGATCAATACGGCGCCCAAGGTCAAGTTCAAGGACCTCGAGGAAGTAGTCAGCCACCGCATCAACGTTAACTTGATGCCCTTTGAAATTCGCACCGACTTTGTGAAGGTGACCAGCGATACGGTGCTGGTTCCGGTGACTTTGCAGGTCAAGAACAAGGACATCACCTTCGTCAGCAAGGACGGCATTCAACGCGGCACGGTGAACATCTTCGGGCGCGTGACCGGCATCACCGGGAGGATCGCGCAGACCTTCGAAGACACCGTGCAGGTGGACGTGCCCACGGAACTGCTGGAAAAAACCATGGAGCGGTCGTCGCTGTACTGGAAGGCGATCCCCCTGCGCGCCGGCCGCTATCGCTTTGACGTGGTGGTCAAAGACGTGAATGGCGACCGGGTGGGGACGTGGAGCCGCGGCGTCCAGGTCCCGGAATTTAGCGAAGACAAACTGGCGTCGTCCTCCATGATCCTGACCGACCGCTTGGACAAGGTGGCCACCAAGAATGTTGGCGCCGGCAGTTTTGTCATCGGGGAGACCAAGCTGGCTTACCCGCACCTGGACGCGGCCGACGGAAAGCCGCCCAGCTTCAAACGCGATCAGCGCATGAATCTGTGGATGCAGGTTTATAATCTTCAGGCAGACGGGAAGACCAAGAAGTCTTCCGCCAAGATTGAATACCAAATCGTGAATGTGGCCAGCAACCAGGCGGTGCTGCAGTCCTCGGAGTCCACCGATACCATGGGCAACGTGGGCGACCAGATCACCCTGGAAAAGAGCCTGGCCTTGAACTCCTTTTCGCCGGGCGTCTATAAGCTGACGGTGAAAGTTGACGACAACATTTCCAAGCAGCAGATCGCTCCCTCGGTGCGCTTTGCGGTCGAGTAGCTG
>PLYW01000093.1:0-3138 GCA_003151875.1 Acidobacteriaceae bacterium | reverse complement strand
ACCGACGCCAAGGGTTTCTTCACCCTCAGTGGGCTGCTGCCGGGCAGCTATGACGTGCGCGTGTCCGCCGCCTCTTTCCTGCCCGCGTTGCGCGAGGACGTGGCGCTGGCCGCCGGCGCCAGCAAGGTCCTGAACATCACGCTGAACACCTTGTTTGAAGCGGTCCGCATGCTTCCCACGCTCAAACAAGACAATGAAGACGACAGTTGGAAGTGGACCCTGCGCTCCAACTCCAATCGGCCCATCCTGCGCTTCGACGACGGGGTGCCCGTCATTGTCGAGACCGCCGCCGATGACAAAGGGACGACGGGAAGCCTGGCGTTTATGGCGGGCGGCTCCAGCCAAGGGTACGGCAGCGCGGCGGACCTGGGGACGGCCTTCAACGTCGAGCATTCGTTGTTTCACACCTCGACCATCGGACTGCAGGGAAATCTCGGATATGGCACCGGCATCCCAGATGGCGTGGTGCGTGCCTCGTACCGGCGGCCCGGCAATGAAGGTTGGACGCCGACCATTGCCCTGATTGTCCGCCGCTTCGCCACCCCCGATGCCGTGCCCCATCGCGGCGCTCTGGAAGCAGTGGCGATGACCTACTCCGACGGCTTCTCCATAGGCGACGTTCTCGACTTTCAATTTGCCAGTGAGGCGCAGAACATTCAATTTCTCGGCCACGGGGCCATGGCGTTCCGTCCCTCCGCGGTCGCCGATTGGCACCTGACCTCCAACACCATCCTCGAGTATCGCTACGCCACCAGCGAACCCAACACGCGTGCCAGTAAGGGTTTCGACTCAGCTCCCGCCGACCTCAGCGAAACCGGTCCGCGCATGACTATGGTGGATGGCGAGCCGCTGCTGGAGAATGCCCATCACCACGAGATTTCGCTGTCGCAACGCGCCGGCGACAACAAACTCCAGATCGCCTACTTTAGAGACCGCATCAAGGACCCCGCTTTGCTGGGGGTTGGCGATGTAGGCTGGTCCACCGAAGACATTCTGCCCGACGTCTATTCCGGGACCTTCAGCTTCAATGGTGGCGCGCTCGAGGCCCAGGGCGTTCGCCTGGTATTTCAGCGGCGGATCTCTGACACCGTCACCGCGACCCTCGATTACGCCTACGGAGGCGTACTCGAACTGGAGCAGCCCAACCTGGATTGGAATGTGGTGCGCAGCAGTCTGCAGCATGGCTGGCGGCACTCGGCTGCCCTCAGGCTGAATGGTTCCTTGCCGCGCTGCAAAACGCGGTGGATCGCCTCCTATCGCTATACCAGCGGCGACAACACTCTCACCGGAGTCGATCTTTTCAACGCCTCGGCGGGACAGACCGATCCGTTCTTCAATCTTTTCGTGCGCCAACCGTTGCCCCGTATGCGTTTCATGCCGGCTAACATGGAAGCGTTGGTGGACCTGCGCAACTTGCTGGCACAAGGCTACGTGCCCGTCATCGGGCCGGACGGCAAGACGGTGTACCTGATGCAGTCGGCCCGCAGCGTCCGTGGCGGGGTGGCCTTCACCTTCTAGGGCTGAGCGGCCCTTCCTTCAGTTCCACCCCTGACTCTGGGCTTCCACAATCTCCGGCTGGATTATTCATCTGTTCTGTGGCAGGCGGCAGCAAGCTTTGAAGGGGCACGGCTTCAGCCGTGCCTTAAGCCGCTATCCTCATGGTGGCTTTAGCCACTGAGGGACTTCGGTGTTGACACCCGCCGCGGCGGGCGAATTCCCCCAGGGGCTGAAGCCCAACTCTCCATGCATACGTAACGGCACGGCTGAAGCCGTGCCCCTTCAAAGCTTGAGTTCCTCGCGAATAATCTCAGGCAAAGCGCCGCAATACCCGTGCAGGCGGATACACGAATCCCGGAACCGCTCCCGGCCCGAACTCTCTCATTCTCACTCGCCTTAGTGATTTAGATCACAGAGTCTTGGGTTGCCGCCAAGTTATGGTTGCTACTCCCCGAGGTCGCAGTGAGGGCCATCTTGGGGAGGGGGATTTCCAGTTTGTCGTCCAACCGAGGCGGCTACGGCTTTCGTCTGACTGCTCCTGCTCAACCGCTGGAGAGATACGAAATTCTCGCTCTTGAGCCGCAGGCCAACCAGGTGGTGGTAGAGGTTGCCGGCTGCGGCGTTTGCCATACCGATGTCGGTTTCGCTTTCGACGGTGTTCCCACGCGCAAACCGCTCCCTCTCACTCTCGGACACGAAATCTCGGGCCGGNNATGTTCGCGTTCCCGCCCGCGGGCTTTGTCCGGTCCCTGAAAACCTGCCGCCAGGCATCAGCCTTGATCTGCTCTCGGTTGTCGCCGATGCGGTCACCACGCCCTACGAGGCGATTCGCCGCTCCAGCTTAGGAGCAGATGACGTGGCTGTATTTGTTGGCGTGGGAGGAGTCGGTGGATTCGGTGTACAGATCGCCGCTGCCATGGGAGCCGCAGTTGTAGCCATTGACGTTGACCAACCCAGGCTTGAACTGGCGGCCCAGCATGGCGCTTCGCTGACCTTGGATGCCATTTCGGCCAACGAGAAAGAACTGAAATCCGCGGTGCGCTCGTTTGTCAAACAGTCCGGGCGCAAGGGCATCGGGCTGAAAATTTTCGAGACCAGTGGCACACCCGCAGGTCAAACCATTGCATTCGCGCTGCTCGATCATGGCGGCTACCTGGCGGTGGTCGGGTTCACACCCAAGAAAGTCGAGCTGCGCCTCTCCAACCTGATGGCGTTCGATGCCACCGCGCGCGGCAATTGGGGCTGTCCGCCGGAACAGTATCCGGCTGCGCTGGCGCTGGTGCTGCAACGCAAAGTGGTCCTGGGCCCTTATGTGGAGCGGCATCCGCTGAACGAGGCCCCCGCATTGTTGCAGGCGGTGGCCCATCATGAAATTCGCAAACGCGTGATTCTGGTCCCGGATCGCAACGGCCCGCAGTAGCAAGCAAAGGAGACACCATCGTGCAAGATCACAATCTAGTGGAGTCGTTTCCCACACGTTCCATCCTGGTAGAGCAGCGGGCGGTGAAGGACCGGTCGGNNCATGCTGAAGGAGATCATTCTGGCGTTGCGCGCCGCCAGCAACGACCGGGCGGCGGTGGCTGTGGTCGTGACCGGCGCCGGATCGCGCGCTTTCTGCACTGGGGGGAACACGCGGGAGTA
>PLYW01000084.1 GCA_003151875.1 Acidobacteriaceae bacterium | reverse complement strand
GCAACGCAACCGCAGAATCGTCCTCCGGTAGCGCAACCACCGAGTCGCCCCGCGCCTCCACCGGCAGCGGCGAAGCCATCTCCGCCGCCTCCACATCAGCAACCGAACCTGACGCCTGAGCAGAAAAAGAAGCAGGAAGAAGAACAGAAGAAACAGCAAAAGCCGCCGGGCGTGTAGCGCCGAGCTTGCAACCGGCAGGCATGTGAGAGGTCTGAAAATTTAACCGGCATCCCGGCAATGTCGGGATGCCTTTTTCTTGCAGAAGTACTAGTTGAGCTGCCAGCGGGGGTCTTCGAGGTCCGCTACTAGAGCTGATGGAACGGAGTGTACAATCTACGTCCCGTTGCTTCTCGGTTCTAGTCGAGCTGGCGTCAGCACGGAAATTCCATTCCTTATTTCTGGCACTAAAGCGCTAAGGTTAGAGCTGTATTTAATGAGTTAATAGTGCGTAGGATGGCAACACTTTCATGGTCTAGACAAGACACCTTAGCCCAAGTAGGCTTCCGTTGTGGCGCACTTGGTTAAACCGGAGCGGGGGCTATTATGAACTCGTTTGGCGCCGATGCTGCGTTCGTACTGCTATGCCTGGTTGTGATGGCCACAATCTGGGCCATCATAGCGCTCATATCTTTTGCACGGAGAGAGTGGCCGACTGCAAAACAAGTACCCAAACTGCAACACGACAGACTTCACCAAAGGCTGGAAGAAATCACCAGCCAAACGACCGACCCCAAACAAGTAGTTTAGCTGGGCTCCTTAGGGGCACAGCACCGCGGTGACCCTGCGGTCGTTGTATTCCTGGAGATGTGTCTATTGCAACGTAATGTGCTCGGGGTAACGGGGCGCCGCCGATAGCTGCAGCTCAATTTCGCGCGTTTCCTTTGTACCCAGGGTAAGCTGCTGTTTGCCAAACTCCATCCTCGGACCTTCCATTTCAATCTGGTAAGTGCCCGGAGCCAACGACATCAGCAGGGGCGTCTTCCCAACCGGCTTGCCATCAATTCGCACCACCGCGCTTGCCGGCACAGACTTGAAGCTGAGCTTGGCTGCATCCTGTCCTGCACGCTGCTCCAGCGCATGCCGGTTGGCATCCGCGGGATTGTNNTTCTTGCCCTGGGACAGCGCCGATCCGACCTTGTTGCCGAGTCCGGCCGCGCCGGCGCCGGTGGCGACATTACCGTATTCCATCGTCGCCTGAGCGGCGGCAGGGTGCGTACTCAAACAGACCAGAAGCGCGATGGCCATGGCCGTGGCTGCAACCCGGTGCACAACCGACACCGCATCAGCCAGAAGCATCGATCGTGAACTCTGGAACATTGATGGTCNNACTGCATCGCTCGAATGCGTTTTCGGCTGCGCATCCAGGTAATCCCCATGGCGACGCCTACCAACAAGATCAGGCCCGCGGCCGCGCGGTCTTGCACCGTGGCACCGGGTCCCTGGGCGGAAATGGCCCACAGCACACCGCTGCCGATGACCAGCAGAGCGACATAGCCCATAATCGAATTAAGAATTGCAGACTTCATGGCGCAACTCCTCACCAGACTGGCCGAGCGCCGCCATCGCGGAGAATCCGCGCGGCTACTCCTCGGCGCCGGCAAGTAACAAGTAAATTGACGCCATTTTAACAGCCCGATCCCCGCAACCGGTCNNCTGCTCCGGGGCAAGGGCAGCGGTTGGCGGGGCACCACAAAAGCGTGCTGCGTTTGCTGAGTGCGGTGGTATATTGGAGATTCCAGGCAGCACTGCCCTTGCAGTCGGGAGTCACCCATGGGTCATTCTTCTGCGGTCCTAACCGAACCTCCTCCTAAAACTAAACCGGGGATAGCGGCACCGCCATCTCCCGAGTCGCTTGCAGAAGTTGGCGTCCGCCAAGCCTTCCTGGAAGACCTCGCGCTAAAAATCCTGTATGTAGCCGGTCCTATGTCACTTCAGGAATTGGCCTGGCAGATGCGGCTCAACTTCGGAGTGGTGAAAGAACTGCTTCACCGGCTGCGGGCCGAGCACCTTTGCGAAGTCACCGGGATAATCGGGAATATTCCCGAGATCGCCATCACCTCTCCCGGCAGATCGCGGGCCTTGGAATTGTTGGCCATGAACCAGTACTCGGGCCCGGCTCCGGTTTCGTTGACCAGTTACGTAAAACAGGTCCGCCAACAGAGCGTCCGCAATATGGAAATCCATCCCCCCGACATCAGCCGCGCCTTCGAACATCTGGTGCTGGACTCCAAGACACTCGCCAAGCTGGGGACCGCCCTGAATTCGGGCACTTCCATTTTCCTCTACGGACCAACCGGCACGGGAAAATCCTCGATTGCCACAGCCCTTTCCAACGCCTTTGCGTCCGATCGGGTCTGGGTGCCGTTTGCGGTGGAAGTCGATGCGCAAGTTATCTCGGTCTTTGACCCGCATGTTCACACCCAGGTTGGTGACTCGCAAGTGCACGGTAGTGATGCGCGTTGGGTGCTCTGTCGTCGCCCCAACGTCTTGGTCGGCGGCGAGCTCACCATTGAAATGCTGGAGCTGCAACTGAACCCGATCACCAAGTTCTATACCGCTCCGGCGCAGATGAAAGCCAACAATGGGGTGCTGATCATCGACGACTTCGGCCGNNCCCGCCACCCTGGTGGACGCCGCATTCTTGCGCAGAATTCAGACCAAGATCAAGGTGGATGCGGTTTCGCATATGCAATTCCACCAGATCTTCCGCGCCGTTTGCAGCGAAGCCCAACTGCAATATGAAGCGGACATTGTCGATGCGTTGATCGATCGCATCCAAAGCCAACTGAAGGAACCGCTGCGGGCCTGCTATCCCCGCGACATTGTGAATCAAATTCGCTGGTCGGCGCGTTACGAGCAGAGAGAACCACGCCTGGATGAGGCCGCCGTGCAGACTGCGGCGGAGGCGTATTTCGCCATCGCGCCCGGGGATACAACCCTGGAATAACCTTGCGCGGCGGATGCCGGAACGTAAGGCTTACGCTGCGCGAATAACCGTTGGACCCGCAGGACATCTGGCCTGCCCGATATTTTGTAC
>PLYW01000276.1 GCA_003151875.1 Acidobacteriaceae bacterium | reverse complement strand
AGAAGTAACTGAGAATAAAAATAAGGGTAAAGCCCTGGGCGAACCGCTTGAGGTCGGCGTGGAGCGCCGTGGCTCCCACCAGAAGCACGATCAGCAGAAAAACATAAGTTGCTCCCAGCGACAGCAGGCCGGGAACGGTCGCGTAGCCTTTCGACACCGGGGCGAGCGCCTTACCAGGAGTTGTCCATACGGACGTCGCGACAGCCCAGCCCAACAGGTCGAAACCAAAGAGCAACGCCAGCGAGCAGACGAACGTGAACAGGCCAATACACACGGCCAGCCAGTCTTCGTTGAATCCCGATGGCGCAGGCGGCGCGGCAGACGGACGCGGAGGAGGTGTCTCGGTTTGACTTAGCGGTCCAGTATAAGATGGCATTCGTCGTACCTCACCAACTGGGCTGCACCGGTCGATCGTTCGCCCAGAGTGCGTGCACCAGTAATCAATCGTATTTCTGATGAAGGTTCATGTTACATGCAGCGCTCCTGAATTCCCACCCTAAAGACCCTTACAACGCGTGAGTTTTCCCAAAATTGCACAATGCGTTTGGCCGGGCGACTCCTCCGTGTTATTCCCCTCTTTCGATGTAACCAAACCTGATCATTAGAAGGCGCTCATTGGTTCGCCCCAAGGACTCACCATCCTTCGCGATTCGCCGATGTGATTGTCAGGAATGACCGCGGGACAGGCTGCAGCCGAGGAGACGACCTGCAGCTGCCGCAAATTGGGGTAAGTACCTTTTTAAGGAGTTTTTTGAGGAGAGTTAAGATGCGACATCGCCTAGAAAACGTGTTCCTGTCTATATTGTATTTATTTCTTGTCATCTCAACCAGTTCGGGCACGATTTTCGCTTCCACTGGTTATCCGAATGAGATTTCTAACCTGCACCTGGAGAACGTGACGCAGACCAGCGTTGACATTGTATGGACCACCGTTCACCCGTCAACAAGTCAGGTACTGCTGTGCCGGGACGCGAACTACCAGCCCGAGCGCCGGATTCCGTGGACGGTGACTATCCCCCCGCTTCCCCCGCCCCCGCCGCCCTGCCCGCGCTGTGGGCCTCCGCCACCACCTAAAGGCTCCCCGATAACAGGAGGGATGAATACGTCCATTGTTTATGCTCCGCCGGGGCCAATGGATCCATTGGTTACGCAACACATGGTGCATGTCACCGGACTTCGTCCCTACAACGCGTTCTATCGCTTCGGGACTTACTATTACTACGTCGCGTCGGTGGACGCGAGGGGCGTGATGTCAACGGCCCCGGGGCCGACTGACTATCTCACAAGGACCCTTCCCAGTTTCCAAACTTTGCCTACGGACACCGATGTTCCGCAGTCGTTCCTGATCTACACGTATGGACCTGCGAATGTCTTTGCGGGCTCCGACCTGTATTTTGCGGCGGAGCTGCATCAGCTGGGAGGCAGCACATTCGGCACTTTTACGGATGTGGTCAACCAACACGGGCCTAACAACGGTAGCGACGGCATTGTGACCGGACTGAATCCCGCGACCCAGCAGTCGGCCGGGACCATCCGGGTTGACCTGGTGTGCCGGGAGAATTATCTCGCAGGAAGTGGGCAGTCGAAAGACTTTCAGCACCCCGGACTTTACGGATGCTACACAAGCTACAATTCAATGCCGTATGCAAACTTCCGGCTACGCACATCGGCCAACACCGTTGCCGGCCCCTATCAGGTGACGTTCACATACATCAACGGCGTAGTGCCTACGACCGGAACCTACCAGTTCAACGTCGTCGCTGCTCCCACCTTCAGAGCCACACCTCCTACAGTGTTTCCGGCAATTCCTGGCAGGGCCAACTGGGAGACGCAGATGGTCACCCTCGGCCACAAATGGTGTGACGACCATAATGGCTCTTCGCGAGACTCCCGAAATTCCGCCGGCGTGTTCTTGACCGGATGGGGTTGGGCAGAGGAAAGTTGGTTCTATGACGGAGGGCGCGTCTATCAGCAAGTCGATGACTACACGGCGAACCAACTAGGACAGCCGAATCACACGCTGTGGCAACACTGCGCCTTGACCGATCTCGACCCGTACGGCCAGTATGCTCTTTACAACAATGGGGCATTTGCCCTTTACAGCGAGTTTGCGTATGGGATGGCGATGAACTATTTCAGAACTCATAACCAAGACATGAAGAATGCAGTGCTTAGGCTGGCGAACACTGCCCCTGGTTCCGATTATGGCGGTTATGTTGACTGGTATCTGGTGCGAGAAAGCTCGTACATAAACAACAACCGAATCGCATCCGAGATGCTGGGAAGTTCCCACAGTCCTCTCACCGATGCTGGAGTCAACAAACTACTGGGAGACCTTGACCAGGTAGCCAACAGCGGCATCGTCAATACCGTGCACCCGTTCATGGTTGGAATCGCCATGCAGACACTCATTAACTATTATGAGTGGAACGCTTCTCGAGGCGTCGTGGACAACCGGATTCCGGTGGCGATAAAGCAAGCGCTGGATGCGCTGTGGATGGTGTGGAACCCAAGCCACTTTACATTTGCCTACAACAATACTTCATTGCCGTCTGACGACTCTTACTATGAAGGCAACGATAGTATCGATTGGACTACTTTGAACGGCCTGGTGGCAACCGCCTATGCCTGGTACTGGAGCAAGACGGGCGATGCCAATGCCTTGGGTCGAGGTGATGTGGTCTTCCAACATCTGCTTGATTCCAAGGGCACCCCCGGCTGGAGTGGCAAAATGTACAGCCAGATGTACCAGTGGACTTTCGACTATGTGAGGCTGCGCAGCGGACCGAACGCTGTTCTGACCGTCATGCCGAGCCAAAATCCGTACGTCGGTCCTTATGCCGACACCGAGCCTCCCATCATGGGTGGGGCTGCCTACACCAAGGTCACGGTAGTTCCAAATCAGACTGGGGCGACGATCACTTGGAAGACCTATGAGCCAGCCACGACCCAGGTGAAGTACGGCATCACGTCGGGTTACGGTTCAACCTCGTCGCTGAACCCATCGCTGGTGACAAGTCACAGTGTTACCTTGACCGGGCTGTTACCCGCAACTCTGTACCACTATCAAGTGATCTCGGTAGACGCCGTGGGAAATGTGGCGGCGCTGACGGACCAGGCCCTAACGACTGCGCCGTAGGGCACAAAGGAGGCGGGGGCGACTACAAGCAGGGACAGTCGGCGACTAAGCCGATCTGTCGCGAACGTAAACTCGGGCGACGCTCAGCCCCAAAAACGCTGGCATTCGATAGGGCGCTGCAAACAACCCATTTTCAGGAAAGAGCGCCGCCCGATAAAGTTAAGAGACCCTACGCCCCGATGGCCTGACCGCTCAAATATTCGACTTTGTGGCTCGTTCCGTCCCACCGAATCTTGGGGATCAAGACTTCCCGTTTCCCCTCGATCCGGTCCCGGTACTTCATCAGGTCGGCGAGCATGATCTTCATCTCAGCTTCGACATCGTGAGTCGGCTTGTAACCCAAATCCCGCAGGTTCTGATGGTCGGGCTTGTAGTAATGCTCTTCCATTTCCTTGCGCGGGTTTTCCAGATTGTGAATCTCGACCTTCAACCCGAGCTGCTCAGCAACTCGCCGGACCTTTTCCGCCAGTTCGGTAAGATCGTAAACCTCTTCGAACTGGTTGAAAACGCGGTATTCACCAGCTTGGGGCGGATTTTCCAGCGCCAGGGTCAGGCACTGCATGGAGTCACGCAACGGCAGGAAGCCACGCTTTTGATGTCCCCGGCCGAAGGGAGTCAGGGGATGGCCAATCACTGCCTGACAACAGAAGCGGTTAATCGCAGTGCCAAACGACTCGTCAAAGTCCAGCCGGGTCAGCAGCCGTTCGTCGCTGCCCATCTCGTCAATGCGAGTGCCAAACACCACCCCCTGCATCACATCGGTGGCGCGAAGCTTCCAGACCTTGCAGGCGAACATGATGTTATTGGATCCGTGCACCTTGGAGAGGTGATAGAAGCTGCCGGGCTGCCGCGGAAACGGCATCCGGTCGCGGCGTCCGCGGTACTCAATCTCGAAGAAGCCTTCCGGAATGTCGACGTTCGGCGTTCCGTACTCCCCCATAGTGCCCAGCTTGAGCAGGTGGGCTTCAGGCCGCAGGTCGCGAATGGCGAACATCAGGTTGAAGGTGGAAACTACGTTGTTGACCTGCACGAACGTTGCGTGATGCACATCTACCATGGAGTACGGAGCTGAAGGGCATTCTCCCAGGTGCACCACCGCATCTGGCTGGAACTCCTTAAAGATGCGTTCCACCACCGAATAATCTCGAAGGTCGGCTTCCCAAAACTTTGCCTCGAGCCCACGCGACTCTTTCAGTGCCGCCAGCCGCTCCTTCATTGGCACAATGGGGGTCGCGCTGCACGATCCCATCTCTTCGACCCATTGCCGCCGCAGAAACAAATCCGCGCCCGCCACTTGATGTCCCCGGGCCGCAAGATATTGCGCCAGCGACCAACCCAGGTACCCATCCATCCCTGCGATAAAAACACGCATACAGTTTTCTCCAGCTCCTTGGAAGGATTTACAGAATCTGATAACGCACTTTCGTCCCCGTAAAGTGGACCGGTCTTCGGCTGAGAAAAACCGAATCCAAAGCGACAACCGCTTTTGGACCGCCCTCTGCGTTTTGCGACGCAATAGCGAGTGCGGCTACGGGCCCACTAAAGTGGGGTTGAATGGTCAGACTGGGGTGTCCGCCACACGAAAGGAGCGCGGTAACTATATCAATCTCCGAGGATCGGTGTCCACGAGATAATGTCCAACTTTGCACGCTATTTGCTACCAAAAGCCCGAAATGGGCAACGTTCGTTCTTGAGATTGCTCCAACGCGTGCGAAGAGGTTTCAAGCATTCGCGCTGCTCGTTCTTCCCAAAGCCGTCCGGATCAACCCCAATAGCCGCTCCTTGGAAAGCACCTCCCATCCCGGCAAGCGGAACAGGTACATCCCGGGGAGATAGATCGCCGCAACCAACGCGCTCACCGCCGCGATGCGCGGAACCAGCAAATGAGGGTTGATGAGGTTGCGAACCGCATAGGCCGCCAAGCCGGCGACGACGGTTAACGCCGTGACCTTTACCAGGTCCTTGTACAGGGACAAATCTTTGGCAGTCATCTCCACCGTTCGGGCAATCTTCCAACCCATCACCACACGCTCGACAAACTGAGCGGCCACGGCGGCCACGGCGGCCCCAAGCATTCCAAAATGCTGAATGACCGGCGTTAACGCAAAAAAGAGACACAGCAGGATTCCGATTCGCGTCAGCAATATGAACTGACGCAGTCCGATATAGGCCCGGGCGATCGGATCGATCAGGAACGCATTCAGCGCGAGCAACAGGATTGCGACAAAGAAGATGGGGGCGCTACGTTCATAAGCCTTGGTGTAAAACAGGACAATAAGATCGTGCCCTGCCACTAGCAGCAGCGCGCAGGTCGGGAATTGCAGTGCGGCCAAACGGTTCACAGCGCTCGCGCTCAACCTTCGAATTTCATCTTTCCGGTCCTGGTGCTGGAGCGCGCTGACGCGCACCACCATCACCGCCGCGATTGATTCCAAGACCAGCGAGAACAATGCAAAATCCACCCAGCCGACCGAATAGATGGCGAAGTCAGAAGGACCGAAGTAATGTCCAACAAAGTAGTTGTCCATGTATTTCTGAAACACCCCAAGCGATCCGTAAGCGCCAATCGGGATGGCATACCCAAGTTGCTCCCAGAAAAATCCCCCGTCGAAATGACCCCAGAAACGCCCGAAATGTTTGTAGAGGTACCAGAAGAGGACAATCGTCGAAAGCACCTGGGTGATGACCGCGGCCACAAGCAGCGCCTCGACGGAGCGATACAGCACCGCCGCCACCGTGGTTATAACGACTTTGACTACCTGGGTCCCAACCACGAAAATTGTCGAATACTTAACGTCCTGCAGCGCGGTCGGTATCAGCGTCAGCAGGCTCGAGGTTAGCGTAATCAGGCTAAGAATCCCGAGCAGTAGGGCGAACGATTGCAGCTCATGAGATTTGAAGACATCGAGTACCTGGGGATAAAACACGGCGATCAGGAGAGGAATCAACCCGGCGAAAAAATTGTAGATGAGGATGTTCAGCGCGATCTGTCCGCCCTTTTCCGGATGCCGCGGCAAGTAGTAAAACGCGCTGAGCCCCACCCCAAGATTCGCAATGCTCTGCGCCGTTCCCACCACCAGGAAGGCTTGCTTGTAAAGGCCGTACTGGGACTGGGACAGGATGCGCACCAGCAGGATCGGCAGCCCGACGCTGAGAACAACGCCGATAAATTTCGACGCCGTCAGCCAGAATGCCTGGACCGCGAGGCGGGGTGGTTGGGTCGCCGGAGGTACCGTACCGGTTGCCATCTTAGGTGATCATATCCGCCTGCATGACGGGCACGCCTGAAAGCGAGGCAGATTTACGGGCGATGATCGGAATGGAAGAAGCCGGAAACCCGTAACGCGGGATGTGGAAAATATTCAGAAGGCGACGAATCAGTTCGCGGCTACGGATGAAATAGTAACAGGATTCTTGGATTGCAGCCGATAGCCTTTGCATTGTACACATCGCATTCGATCCCGGAGTGCTCCGGACACTCAAAACCTAACCGAGGTCTGGTTTGGTTAGCTTAGCTGCACAACCGATTTCCAGCAAGACGTGGCTGCCAGATTCCACCTGACCTCTAATCGTCTGCGCCCTTGCTGTTCAGTTATTCCCGTGCTCTTCAGATATTCACTACGGTTTAGCGTGGGTACGGGTGACGGCTGATCCGGTAAACTGTCTCCCAGCGATGCGTGTGCTCTATCTCTCAACCCGATTCTGCTGGCCCATCACCTCGGGCGCGCACTTGCGCGATTTCTACCTGGCGAGACAACTTGCCGCCAAGTCCACGCTCACCTACCTGGGCTTGGACCGCGAAATGGACGGGCCGGTGGGGAGTTCCCGACGAGAGCGCCTGGAAGCGTTGCCCGATTCCGAAATGGTGCGCCTCAGGCGCCCGGCAGGTTACGGGCGTATTGATCTGGTACGCGGCATTCTTGGCCCTACGCCGATCAGCATTCTGAATTTCACCGCTCCGCAAGTCATGGACAAAATCGAACGCGTTCTGCGGGAGGGTCGCTTCGACATTATTCAATTTGAGGGCGTGCATTTACTGGTTTACGCACGGCGCATCCGGCAGATCGCGGCGAACACCCCACTCATTTGTGACTGGCACAACATTGAGTCGGAAATTCAGCGCCGTTATGCCCAGACCAGCGAGAGCCTGGCACGGCGGCTCTATGCTCGCCGAACGGCGCAGCTACTGAAACGGGCTGAACGCGAGGTGCTACGACTGGCGAATGCGCACACCGTTTGCAGCGAGCGCGAGCGGCAGGTGCTTCTGGAGCAGGTTCCCGAGGCCCACATTACGGTAATACCGAATGGCGTTGATACGGCGTTCTTTGCAGCTACTAGTGCCGTCGCCGAGGGGCTCCGGCAGAACGTGGTCTTTGTCGGCTCCATGGATTATCACGCCAACATTGATGCGGCCTTGTTCTTTGCCAAAGCCATCTGGCCCGGTTTGCGGGAGCGCCGGCCGGACCTAAGGTTCTTTATTGTCGGATCCAAACCTGTACCCGAAGTTGTGGAGCTGGCCAACCAGCCCGGCATCACGGTTACTGGGACCGTGGAGGACCTGCGGCCGCACTATCGCAAGGCTGTTATGGTGGTAGTCCCAGTGCGCGTCGCCAGCGGCACCCGTCTGAAAGTGCTGGAAGCAATGGCTGCGGGAGTGCCGGTGATTTCTACCCGCTTAGGCGCCGAAGGCCTTGCCGTCACTCCCGGCAAAGATATTCTCATCGCCGATACTCCGGCCGAGATCATCGATACCGCGGCGGCGCTTCATCAGGATACCGAGACATGGCACCAGTTGACGGCCAATGCTCTGCACCTGGTGCAGGGGGAGTATGACTGGTTCGTCATCGGAGAGAGGCTTGAAAGGGTTTACACGGAGCTGCTCGCCCGACGCCCGCACGCGAATGTCGTCGGAGCCGAACGTTAGAGTGGTATCACGTCGATCAGCAACTGCTTTCGGTTCCCGGCCTAGGAGATTACGGTGACGCGACAGACCATCCGGATACTCACACTGATTGAGAGTCCGACCGTAACCGGACCCGCTCGCAACATCATTGAGTTCGGCAAGCTCGGAGTAGTTGCTGAGCCCGGTTTGCCCGCCGTAGAAACGATGGTCGTGACGTACTGGCGGGGCGCCGGCGAGAGCCCCGTTGCAGCGGCAGCCAGGAATGCCGGACTGCCAGTGGCGACGATCCTTGAGCGCCGCCGGTGGGACACCGGGGTCATACCGCAATTGCGCCGAATTATCGCTGACTACCGGCCCGATATCCTCGAATCCCGCAACATCAAGTCGCATTTCCTGGTGCGCATGCTCGGGCTGCATAAGCGGTATCCGTGGGTGGCATGGAACCACGGCTACACCGAGCGCGACTGGCTGGACCGCGCCTACAGCCAGTTAGACCGCTGGTCTCTGCAAGCAGCCTTTCGGGTTGTAACCGTATGCAGGCCGTTTGCAGAAACATTGGAAAGGCGCGGCATCGACGGGCGCAAGACCACCATCCTGCACAATTTCGTGAAGCCCTTCGTACCTGCTCCCACGGAGGACGTTGAAGGGCTACGACGCAGCCTCGGCGTGCAGAACCAAGCTGTGATCCTGGCCGTAGGACGCCTTTCGTCTGAAAAAGGGCACGCCATCCTGCTGCAGGCTGCCGCACGACTGGAGAAGATGAACGAAGCCCCCGATTTCCGGGTCGTGGTCGTAGGCGACGGGCCCGAGCAGGAGAACCTCCAGCGTCTGACAGCGCGCTTGGGGATCGGGCAGCGGATCGTAATGGCAGGCTTCCAGGCGGACGTGAGACCCTATTACTGCCTGAGCACGCTGCTTGCGTTGCCTTCCTACTCCGAAGGCTCGCCGAACGTGGTGCTGGAGGCGATGGCTGCCGGCCTTCCCATCGCGGCCACGGCAGCGGGAGGCGTTCCCGAAATCCTGGAAGATGGTGTAACCGGTCTCATGGTGACGCCGGGCGATCCGCAAGCCATGGCCGAGGCCATCTTGCGCATCCTCCGGGACAAGGCCCTGGCGTCTCGTTTGGCAGCGGCGGCACGCTCATGCGCGCAATCGAAGTACACGCCTCAGGCCTACCGCCGGTCGCTGACTGAGTTTTATCTGGCGACGCTGGAAGCGGCTTCGAAATCCGCAGCCGCCTAGGACGTAGCCCTCGCACTCGGCTCTTTCTCGGCTTCGCTAATCCGGCCAAGAACGGTCAACTCGATGAGCTCTTTCATTTTCCGGCCCCACTCTGCCTCGTTGTATTGAGCTCTAGCGATGCGCTGCCCGTTTTGCCCCAGGCGCGCTCGCAGTTCAGGAGAATTCAGGAGTAGCCGGAGTTTTTCGGCCAACTCGTCGATATTTTCGCTTTCGAAAATCAGCCCGGTTTCTCCGTCCCGATTGTAATAAGGGACCCCGCCTACTCGCGAGCCAATGACGGGCTTGCCGGCAGCCATGGCTTCCAGCACCACTCGAGGAGCAGCGTCGGTCCGCGAGCACAGGGCGTAAATCGAACAGTCGGCCAGGATTTGCAAGGCTTGAAGGTTGGGCCGGGCCTTCAGGATTTCTATTTGCCGACTGTCGCCGATCATCTCCCGGATCAGATGTTCATCTGGGAAATGGCCCAGCAGCTGGACCTTGGTGTCTGGAAACTCGGATTCGATCTTCCGAAATGCGCGGATGAGAAGGTCCGCCCCCTTCAAAAACCAGGGCGCACCCATAAGCAGAACCGAACCATCACTCTTCCCGCCCTGTGGAATCCGCGACATAGCTGTGAAGCTGTGAATCACGGCAGCGGGAACCTCTTGCAGTCTGGGGTACTTTTGCAGTTGGTTGGGATACATCAGGTGAAGCCGATCGCAGCGTAACACCAGGAACCGCAACAATAGGTCCGATACCACTCTGGCTATGCGCGTCTTAACGCTTACCCTCGCGGAGTAGTGATAAGCGTTTCCTCCAAAGGCGTTGAACCGGTAAGCATTCTCGGGCACGTTGGGCAACCTGAGGATGAACTTGGTGCGCAATAAGACCGACAGGACCCACGCTGCTACTCCCGCAAGGCCAGTGCTGTAGCCCATGACGCAATCCACGCGTTTCTCGCGGCCGACGCGCAGTCCCTGGCCTACGTGAAACCAGAAAATGGCCGCCTTCTGGCGAAACGACAGCAGCTTGTATCTCCCGGCCAGGAAAAGATGATAGGTCAGCTTCTCATTCACTTTATAGGTGGGAAAGCAGTTCTCGCCGAGACTGGCACGAAGCGAATCCGCTTTCGCGTCCCAGGTGGGAAGCAGGACGTCTACCGTTATATCGCCCCCCACGTGATACATTTCGGCGTTCGATGGGTCCCCGGGTGGAGGCATCAGACCAGGAAACACGTACAGGAATTTCAGCGGCATATCGAGTCGGATATTCCGGATTGACTGGTCAAAGAACTTAGTGCCTGGACTTCCAGTCTAGGCGCCATTCATAGGTTCGTCGTAATCCGTCTTCCAGAGAAACCTGCGGTTTCCAGCCCAGCATCGTGGCGGCCTTGGCGATGAGGGAGTAATTCCGCCGCACGTCTCCAGCACGGGCCTCGATGTGAGTGCTGTTGACCTTCTGCCCGACTACGGCTTCAATAAGTTCGCTCAGCGTTTGAATAGAAGTCTCGATACCCGCCGAGATCTGAAAGACTTCCCCTTTGACCGGACTCTCGAGCGCTGCCAGCAAAGCGCGGGCAAGGTCTTCGACGTAAATGAAATCTCTGGTCTGAAGTCCGTCCCCGTCGATCACGATTGACCCGCTGGTTTCGATATCGTCCAGAAATTTGGCGACGACGCTCGTCTTGTGGGCAGAATACGGTCCATAGACGTTTCCGAATCGTAAAGCTACCGTACCCAGACCCCAAGACCCGTGATAGGCCAGGCAGTAGGCTTCGCCGGCCAGCTTACTCGCGCCGTAAGGCGACACCGGTAGGGGAGCTTTGTCTTCGGTGGCGGGGGGCACTTGCCGGCCTAGCGGCGCATTGGACGAGGCAAACACGAATCGCGGCCTCTCTGATCCATCCTGCGCGGCGCGACAAGCCTCCAGCATATTCAACGTTCCCAGAACATTGAGCTGGCAATCGCCGCGCGGATTGGCAAGCGATTTCGGCACCCCAGTCTGTGCAGCGAGGTGAACGATGGCATCATGGGTACCTACCTCCTGCCGTACCAAATCTTCGTCTAAGATGCTGCCTTGCACAAACCGTAGGGACAGATTTTCGAGGTAGCGGCGATCTCCGACACTGAGATCGTCGAGGACACTGACATCATGTCCGGAAGCGAGAGCCAGACGTACAAAATTGGAGCCGATAAATCCGGCGCCGCCTGTGACAAGGATTTTCAACCGTTTTCTCCAATTCGTAATAGAAACCACGCGCGGTAGGTTGCGGGACCGGCGAGGTCACGGATACCGATCCAGACGACCGCACCTATCTAATCCTAAGCGCAACAAAAGGATCGCCGGACAATAACTGGCCAGAGACTCACTTCGCAAGCATAAAGTCTAACACGGCCTAAGTGTCAAATATTCGGCCAGGATCCAATGTAAATTGGCCTTCTGACCAAACCCGCGACCGGAATATCTTTTCACGGGCCCCCGCGTCGTTTCACTGCAATCGCCAAGTTCCCGTCTGACCGATTCGCGCTTTCAGTGAGTGACATGGAAGCCGGGAGCGGACCGTCACAGCCATTGCGGGCTTTCTTAAGTAGTCGTTGAACCCAAAACCTTGGCAGGTGCGCTCTCGACAGTGTCACTAGCCGATCGCGTGCGCAGTCGATTTCGCAGTTGCATCAGCGGCTTCTCCAGGAAAAGATAAGACGCCAATGCAGTCGCGAACGCAAACACCAAGTTTTGGGGAAAACTTGCAGGCCAGGCGCTGGAGCCTCTGTTTAGGAACGGTTGTTGCCACAAATACAGAGAGTAACTGAGCACTCCGATGAAAGCTACTGGCGTCCAATTCAGCAGCTGACCCATCCGGTCTCGCCAGCAGAAGACAGAGCGATGAATTAAGACTGCCAGAAGAACATTGATCAATGCGGTGCCCGCGACAAGAAAGACGGTGTGATTCATATATCGATTGGTCACGAGGATTGCGGCGAGCATCAACAGCGACCAATGTGGTCGGAAGAGGGTGAGATACCAAGATTGACTTTCCAGGTACTTTCGGCACGTTGCCAGCAGGCATCCTGCTGCCAAACTGTCCGCTACCATTGGGAACATCGGCGTTGCGTAATATGCGGTATGGCGAAGGAAGAACCAATCCAAAGCGCGAAACCCTGCTCCAAGAAAGACGAATGCGCCAGCAACCCAGACCGCCCGCCGTGGACCAAATACCGCGAAGGTGAAGGGCCACAGGAGGTAGAACTGCTCTTCCACCGAAAGAGACCACAAGTGGCCGATATACCACGCGGGATGGGTAAGGTAGTTGACCGTGTACGTCGCAGCGAAAAGAAGGTCGGTTCGGGTCACCGCAATCGCTCCCAATGCCGACAGTAGGGAGACCACCCCGATGTATGCGAACGCGGCAGGGAAGATTCGTAGCGCCCGCCGCAAATAGAACAGTTTCAACGAAATTCCGCCGGTGTGTTCGTACTCCCTGATCAGCAGGCTCGTGATCAGGAATCCTGAAATTACAAAGAACACGGTCACCCCAAAGTGGGCTAGATTGCCAAAGACAAAAATGCCAGGCAGGTGGCCGAATTTATGGGTGCCTTCAAGGTGGCCGATAAGGACCAGGACAATCGAAATGGCTCTGAGACCGTCAAGAGACGGCAAGTGGCTGGAGGACCCCGATCGTTCATGTTGCATGCGCACACACCAAGACCGCTGCTGATTGGTGAACCTTAACACAGTCCGATGCTGCGTGCCACTTGCGTGCCACTACTGTGCGCGCTGGCTGGCCTAATCGACTCAACCAAGGATCAGGAGGTAAACTTGGATTGCCATCAGCCTATGCGGATCTGGGTATTCCTCGCGATCAATGCTCTCCTGGTCGTTGTCGCATTCGCGGCATTGTCCCGCGCTGTCCTAAAATACCGTTCTGTGTGGCGGGCGACCTCACAGGAGGCGGATCGTCTTCGCGGTAAGCTGATCGACTATGCGGAAACCGGCTTTTACCAGGCGGCCAATGCGAGAGTGGCCATGCCTGATTCGAAAACGGTCCGGGTCGTTTTTCTCGGTGACTCTATTACTCAGCGGTGGAATCTATCTGACTCTCTGCTCCCCTACGAGGCCATCAATCGAGGGGTAGAATGGCAGACAACGTCGGAGATGCTTGTCCGGCTTCGACCCGACGTAATCGATTTGAAACCAGCCGGCGTTGTCATCCTTGGCGGCAGTAACGATTTTGCCCCAGAACGCGGGCCGGTTACGTTGCAAACCACCCAGAACAACATCCGCTCAATGGTGGAACTCGCCGGCCAGCACGGCATCGCAGTCATCATTGGAACTGTTCCGCCGATTTGCAGGGAGCGAATGCCTGCAGATGGGTCAACGGACCTTAGCATACAGTTGCGCGAGAGGTTTAATGACTGGCTGCGGCAGTACTGTAGGTCTCAGGGGTGTCAGTTGGCAGACTTTGACATGGCCATGCGCGAACGACCAGTATGCGACTATTTGCTTGACAGCGTCCATCCAAACGACGCCGGTTATGCGGTTATGGTGAGAGTGACTCGGAATGCACTTGGGCGTGCACTGCCCAGCGGCATTCATTAGCTGTCTATGGTGGTCCAGCAGGGGCGGTTGCCACGCTCCCTGAAGTCACGGACGGCAGGCCGCAGCCACCAGAACTGCTAAGTCCCTGACCTGCCCGCCAATGTCCACATTTAGGGCAAGAATTTTTGAAGTTTCCCCTCGGTTTGCCGAGGCTGTATTGATATGATAACGGACATGTCTCGTTTCCTGGATATGACCTCGGCCCCGGCGGAGTACGCAAACGACGCGGACTTCGCGCCGTCTGAAACGCTTGTTACCGCGCCTTCGCAAGGAATACTCCCGCGATCACGTTCGTATTCTGCACCTCGGGACCGTTTCCGCTTCTTTCAGTATGTGCTCCTGGTATATCTGTTCTTCTACTGCAGCCGGCTCAGCGAAGTAGTCGCCGGGATGCGCTTCGCCATTGTGCTTCTGCCAATTCTGCTGATTGGATTATTTCTCAGCGGGCGAAGCAAGGCCATACTCGGCATGCGTTCGGGGAAGGCTTTAATTGCCTTTACCATCTGGGTGGCGGTCTGCGTCCCTACCAGTTTGTGGCGTACCGACAGCCTGCGGGTGCTGAGAGGCAATGTTATAGCGCTTCTGATTGTTGTGTTTATGGCTGCGTTCATTCGGACGGTCCGCGACAGCTTCCGTCTCATGTATACCATCGGTCTCTCGATGGGGCTGGTCGCTATCCTGGGACTGGTTTTGAAACGCAGCGGTTCGTCGGCGCGTCTGGGATTGGGGGAGACCGCGACTCTGAAGGACCCTAATTTTTTCTGCCTTTATATTCTTGTGGGAATTTGTTTCCTGTCGTTGAGCGTTTCCGTGCATAAGGGCGTTAAGCGTCTGTTTTCCATGGGACTGATCATTCTTTGCCTGGCTGCGGCGGCCCGGTCAGGGTCGAGAATGGGGCTGATTGCGTTCGCGATAACCGTCCTGATGTTCTTCATTTTCGGCAATACACGGCAAAGGATTTATTTGGTGATTGGTTGTCTCTTGTTGGCTGCCGTGGTCCCTCCCATGCTGCCACAAAGTGTGAAGCAGCGTTTCATGATTCTCTTTCAGCCGGGCGAGGACGCCTCCCACGTAGATGTCTCGGCTGCGGGATCGGCAGTTGCGCGTCGACAACTGTTGTTGCGCGGTTTGCAGTTCACCCTCGAGAACCCATTGCTTGGAGTCGGCCCGGGGCAGTTCATGCAAGCCGAAGTCAACCTGGCGGCACAGGAACACAGGAAAGCTCTGTGGATGGCATCCCACAACGCTTATACAGAGACGTCGAGCGAGACGGGTATCGTGGGACTTGTCTTGTTCCTCGTGGCCTTCTTTGGCGCTCAGGTGGGCCTGCGGCGAATACGGAAATATGGCCCGGATTTGCTCACGCGACGGATGGCATTGTTTACCCAATTGGCGCTCATCGTCGCGACCATCAGCGCCCTTTTTTTGACCCTCGGCTACTCCGGGTTGATCTGGGTTCTGATTGGTCTGTCAGGCACATTCCAGTTGGCTGTGGCCCGACAGGCCAAACTTGCGCAGCCGCACCAAGGTAAGCAGATCCGATGACCGCCGTTCAGTTAAGTTTGCCAAAGCTGCTCCCTCTCCGGCGTTATCACGCGCTGCGTGGTGGCATCACTACCCGGGAGGGTTCGCCCCACGATCACGAGCGACATTAAGAGACGCGAAGCGGGGCTCAACTGAAATGAAGTCGGGGAAAATTGGGGTCGCTTTGCTGGTCGATACTGTCGGTATCGACGCGGGCACGGAACGGCTGGTCGCGGAGATCGCGAAACGCATCAACTCGAATCGCTTCGACATACATCTTTGCTGCCTGTTCGACAGCGAACGGTTCCGGCAAATGGGCCATTACTGCCGTACCAAGCTGTTCCCGACTCAAAGCTTCCACACACCTTCCGGAATTCTGCAGATTGTTGCCATGCGGCGCTATCTGCGGGCGGAACAAATTGATGTCGCTCATTCTTTCATGGTGAGGACCGCAATCTTGGGCGTTGCCGCGGGTCATCGCTCCGGCTGCACCTCGACGGTCACAACCCGCATGAGCATGGACTGGTACACGCCTTACAAGATCAAGCTCTTCCGCTACTATCTGAATCCTCGGACCACCCGCGTGATGGCAAATTCTGAGGCCATTAAGCAAGTTGCCTCAAGCATGGAGGCGCTCGACCCGGCGCGGATTGACGTGATGTACCAGGGAGTGGACACCAACCGATTCACTCCCTATGGCGAGAATCCATCGGTCCATAGCTCCGCCGCTAGGCTGGGCATTCCCGAAGGCACGCCGGTGGTCGGCATAGTCGCCAATTACCGGCCAGTCAAAGACCTGGCACTGTTTCTTCGGGCCGCTAAATTCATCGCCGACGAGGTCCCTCGCGTGGCCTTTCTGCTCGTGGGTCAAGGCGAATCGCGGGCCGAACTCGCGGACTTAGTGCGCCAGTTGAATATCGCCAATTCCGTCTTCTTCACCGATGGCAAAGGCGACGTGCGGGACCATCTCGCAAGCATGTCCATTGCTTGTCTTTCGTCCATCAGCGAAGGATTTTCCAATGCGATTCTGGAATACATGGCCTGTGGTCTCCCTGTGATCGCCACGGCGGTTGGTGGCAACGGCGAGGCGATTCTGGATGGGCAAACCGGCTACCTCGTCCGGGAACGCACCACAGGAGCTTTTGCTGCTCCGATTATCCGCCTTTTGCAGAACGAGGATCTCCGCCGGGACATGGCATCGAAGTCTTTGATCCGGGCCAGAGCACTATTCTCGATGGATGGCTTCATCGCCCGACTGGAACAGTACTATGAACACCTGGTCAATCCAGGTGTGGTTTCGGATCCAGGTTTCCGTGCGCAGGCTCCTAATGATCGGATTTCTCAAGCTATCGGTGATTCCGGTAGCGTGATAGCCTCACCTGAGACTGTGCTTCATGGTCAGGCTCCCGCGAAGAACGCCTTAGGGCCCGATCTCCCAGCGGAGAAGGAAGAAGATGAAGGCCAGTAAGCGAGCGAAGACCCTAGCCGTAACCATTCTCGACCTCAGTGGAATTCCGTGGCTGCTGCGCCCGTTTCTTGGGGGCAGGGGTACTATCTTAAGTTTCCATCGGATACTTCCAGCAAATGCCAAAACCCTCAATCCTGGAACGGCCGTCACTACTACTCAGCTTGAAAGCATTTTGCGGTTTCTACGCAAGAAGAAGTGGGATATCATACCTCTTTCGGAGATTCCTGAGCGGCTGCGCGCCCACCGCGCGGGTCGCTACTTCGTTTCCATAACCCTGGACGACGGGTGCTCCGACAACCTTCACCTTGCCGCTCCTTTGTTCCAAAAATACAATGCCCCGTTCTGCGTCTTCGTAAACTCCGGAGTCGTCGATCGTTCCGTCATACCATGGTGGACTCTTGTCGAGCCGATCATCCTTGGAACTCGGGAAATCGTAATCGAGCACCCCTCGAAGGGGCAGTTGCGCTTTTCGTGTGACAATTACGATGAAAAATGTGCCGCAATGAGACAACTGCTGGAGATCGGATGGCGTGATCGCCCGGCAATGAGGGAAGCGCTACGCAATTACTGCTCGAAGAACGGAATGTCAGTCGAGTCACTAATTGGCAAGGTACACCTTTCTTGGGACGAACTGCGGTGCATCGCGCGAGATCCCTTGGGCTCGGTCGGATCACATACGGTCTCGCACGACATACTATCCGAGCTTTCCCTGGAAGATGCACGTTACGAAATTCAAGCGGACCGCGAAAGGCTCGAGGCGGAACTTGGCCGGCCCGTGGAGGACATTGCCTACCCCTTGGGATCGCCGGCGCAATGTGGGCCGCGCGAATTCGAGATTGCGAGAGAAGCAGGCTTTTTGAGGGGAGTAACTACACACCGCTGGAATCTATTCAGCTCTGACAGCGATAAACTGCTGGCATTGCCAAGGGTCACAGTCTCCATGGCGCATTCCGAAAGCGCACGCTTTGTTCGGGTCAGCGCCTATGGTGCCTGGAACGCCCTCGTTGCCATCATGAGATAATGGAGTTCACCTATACCGTCGACAATTGTTAGATGTTCATGTTGGTATGATTTCAACTGACGTAGAACAAGGCATTCGAGCGATCGAGCGGATTCAGTCGGAGTGGTCTGCTTTAGTGGACCGATCTGAAAGCGCCGCTTCGGTATTCTCGCGTCCAGAGTGGCACTTGGCCTGGCTAGATGCTCACCCGAAAACGGTGCCGACGTTGATTTCCGCCCATGCAGAGGGGCAGTTGGTGGGGGTTCTTCCACTGGTGCGCATCCGCACAGATTTGAAAGGGATGTTCGCCACCCTTATTAGCCCCTCGGCCGGGGATGTGACTGACTTCAACTCACCGATAGTGAAGCCGGAGACTGCCTCTACTGTATTACCGGCACTATTCGATGCGGCCTTTCAACACTTTGGGAAATACAGTGTTTATTCGTGGCGCGGATTTCCGGCCGATGACCCAAGCCTCAGCATACTTAGGAGTTACTTTCGTAATGAAGGTGTCGCCTGGAATGAAGTACGCGAACCTGCTCCCCGCCTTCGGTTTGAGGGGAGTGGGTACCAAGATGCAGAAAAGCAGTGGTCTGCAAACCATCGCCTGGACGTGAGACGTCGGCGGAAGCGCCTTGCCCAGGAGGGACCGCTATCCCTTTGGCAGCCCTCCTCATTGCCGGAGGCGAATGAGCTTCTGGAGGCATTCTTCGACGTCCACGACGCAAAATGGCTATCGCAAGGTGTTCCCGGCAAGTTTCAAGACTCCTGGAGACGCGAGCATTACAGGTCTATATTGAGGCGGTTGTGGGGACGAGGTCTTCATTTTTCAACGGTACGGTGCGGTGCGGTTGACCTAAGCTACCATTTTGGTTTCGTATCCGGAGGGTGGCTATTGTGGTACAAGCCAGCGTACCGCACTGATTACGCGCAATTTTCTCCCGGGAAGGTGCATATATCACTCCTGGTAGAGGAGGGCTATCGACTGGGCTGGAAAGGTATTGATTTCTTGCTGGGTGATGAGAAGTACAAATTCGCCTGGAGCAATGATAGTACCGACGTTGTACACTTCAATGCCTGTCGATATTCTTGGCTTCCCTCATACATATGGTTCACGTCAGCTAGGCCTTTAGTCCGTTCGCACTTCGTTGGTATCTACTGGCGCTCAAAATCTTGGGTGCAGCGCCAGCGATTGCGGGTAGCGCCCACATCTTCTGATCGAGACGGGTGACTATGATAAGAGGATTATGGCGTAGTATCGCATTCAACTACCGTGACGGCGGTATAACAAAGGTAATCAACAGGAGCATTGCAAAATCCATCTCTGTGATTTCTTCAGAGACAAGCTGGCTGATATATAAAATCAATCCTGCCGACTACGGGCGCAAATCGAGACTATCGCTGGTCCAGAAGGAACTCACCTTTGAGTCTCTTGTACAACATAAGTACTATAAAGCCTTATCCTTTCCTGAGCGGGTGCGATCTCGGATAGCGGCCGGCCATCGGTGTTTCGGATTTTTCGACGGCGATAAATTAGCAAATGTTGGCTGGATTAGTACCGGGCTCCTCGTACTAGAGCTCTGGACTCTGGATGTCACAGAAGATGAGTGCTCGGGTATATATGACTGTTATACTTTCCCGGCGTACCGTTCCAAGGGCATTTATACCGATGCTCTCATTCGATTGGTCAACTTGTTGCACGCCGAGCAGATACCGACAGTGTTAATCTCGGTAGATCCGGGGAATGTCATGTCCATTCGGGGCATTGAACGCGCCGGGTTTATACCGCATTACAAATTGACGCGGCGGCGGCGCTTTGGGCGGGACTCTTTCGAGAAGCAGCCGTTTACAGCGGTCTGTCCCCAATGACCTGCCCAGCATTTTGCACCGCGCGGATTGTTAGTCTACCGCAGTTTGTGCGCAGTCATGCTCGGGGATACCCAAGCACATTAGCCAACAGTCCTTGCCTCTGGCTTTTCTCAGCGCCTTGCTTGTCAGAATTACGGTTAACTTTTCTGCTTGCGCGAACTCAGATCGCAGCCCCACGGAGACTGCCGGTACATGGCCCTGTCATACTGCCACGGCTCTTAGAGCGGGCGGTGCGGGAGCATATCACAGAATTACGACTTAGGGCTAACAGGCTCTAGTCCGCAAACGGTTTAGCATTCGGGAAACGCTAGATGGATATATAGTACATGGTTGTTGGGAACTACAACGAAAATGCCGATTCTGGGCCGCTTCACAACAGTTAACCACTCGATCATGGCTCGTAAACGATTGTTCTTCACTGTTCGTCGCTTGTTTCATGGTTGCGGTGGAATGGCCGCCATTCGCTGGCTGAGGCGAGAGAACCTCAGCATTCTGATGTATCACAAATTCCCCGAAGACACTTCGGCGCTTGATCGCCAATGTCACTACTTGCGCCATCATTATCATGTGATCTCAATGTCGTCGGTAGCCAGTGCTCTGCGTTCCGGATCGCCGCTGCCGGACTATTCGGTTGCGATAACCGTGGATGATGGCCACAGAAGCTTCTACGAAAATGCTTTTCCTGTTTTTCGCAAACATCAATTGCCGGTGATCGTAAATTTGACTACAGGACCCATCGATGCGCAGAGCTGGCTTTGGTTCGACCGCGTCAGTTATGCCTTTATAAATTCACCGCTGCAGGCTGTAACCCTGCCTTCGCTTCGTATGGGGGATGGGTTGGAAGCGCCGTGGAGGAATACGGTCGAAGACGTAGTCCTCGAAGGCGCCGAGCGGCGGCCCAGGCTTGCGGATGAGTGGATGGAGCGGATGAAATCATTCCCCGACTCCACTATGCGGCAAATCCTGAGCGAGTTAGAATCGTGTCTGGAGGTCAGCCTTCCTTCCAAACCTCCAGGGCCGTATGCCGTTTTGGATTGGGAACAAGTGAAGATCATGGCTCGCAGCGGGATCGATTTCGGTTCCCATAGCGTTACTCATCCAATACTTACCCGCCTCACTGGGCTGGCCCAGGTTGAGCAGGAAATCAGAGGGTCGAAAGGCAGAATTGAAGCCGTGTTGGACCGGCCAGTCGCGCACTTCGCATTTCCAAATGGGCAGCCTGAAGATATCTCAGACGAGGTATTGCGGGTGGTGCGGGACGCTGGATTTATTACCGCAGTTACGACTTCCGGGGGTCAAGTCCAACGGGGTGACAATCCGTACTTGCTGAAGCGGATTTCGTGTAAGCCGGTGATGCCTGATTATCAGTTTCGGCAGCACGTCGCCGCCTTCCGTGTGCGGTGATTGGCGCAATGCAATGGCTGAGCAGAGAAAAACGGAATGGGCGGCCAGTGCGGTTCGAGAGTTGCATGATACTGAGCCGAATTGTGGCCGCTCGGCCGCAGAACGACATGACCGTTTCCAGTTGTGGAGGGGTGCATTGCACGGGCAATATGTCTAGGCCTACCGGCAAGCGGGGATGGATGAACCTAACGTTTAGAAATTTCAGTTGAGCCGTTTGCAAAATAAGTCCGCCCGATCCGTATAGATCCCAAGACTTGATGCAAATTGAACCCGGCTCGCAGAATTCCGCGTTGCGAAGATGTATTGTGGCGGCTGGTGTAGATGAAAGCCATATTTGAACCTTTCTCGAAGTAGTCCCGAAGAATTCGTGAAAGCACTGCTGGGTATACCTTTCTGCCTCGTGCCCAAGCAGCGGTACAACAATCATATATCCAGAATTCTCCGTCAGGGATCGGCCGGACAACGCCTGCGCTCTTAATATCCGCATAGCCGCTGTACTGCACCCACGAGTAGTGCGCCAGTCTCCCATCAACGTGTGCAACATAGCACTGATCTCCTCGTCTAATCCTTCGGTCTACCTCAACTTTCTTAATCCAGCCAAACTGAGCCATTTGCTCGATCGGTATCTCAGAGCACACACTGATTGAGACTCCTGGATCACCAGCAACATCCTGAAGTTTTGCGCCCGAGGGCCTGATGTATAGGAGTGTTTCTTCTCTCCCAATTCCGATTAGCTGACTCAACTTCCCCCTGATTTTCCTGAGTAGCCCCTCCAACTTTTTCACCCCCTGAACCGGATACTCGTAAACTTAGGTTTTACTCCCTGTACCTCGGCTTCAGGCACGGGACGTGAGCCTCGCCGTTCATCTCTTATGCGGCGGACTGAGAGAAGCGTCTTCGCCGGCGTGGTGTAGGTGTATTCCGGACTCTGTACCACTCGGGGTGAGGGATGCGCTTTCGGCACGCGCTTTCTCAGCGGCGGGGAGCGGGTCGGCACCCTGGGGCGATGCGACTTTGCCGCCGATTATGAGTCGGGAACGTCCGGCAGCGCGCTTGAGTAGTTCTTTCAGTTTCGAGCGGAGCGTGCCCCCGAATACGACATACCAGCCGATCTGTGACTGAACCGTTGAAAGCGATTTCTTGTATCTTCCAGTACCAGCCATCAAGTCAAAATAACCGAGGGTTGTATGGGAAAGGCAATGCTCGATTGCCAAAGCCGTAACGACAAGACCTGGTCGGGCATTATTTTGTCCCTCTTCGTAGGCGAACCCGGACTGATAAGTATAGAGGGTGCTATTGCTGACCAGACTGTACAGTAGACCGATGGTCTGATTGCCGGCTGTAGCTCGCAGGAGCTGTACGTTGTTCGGAAACGAGGTGATCAGGCGGCGGTGAAAATCAGTGAACCGGAAAGAAGAAAAAACTCCAGGTTGTCCGCGCTTCCGCCAAGTCTCCTGATGCAAACCGGCTAGCTCGTCGAGCATTGCGATTGCCTCTCCCGGCTGCCGTGCAGTCTCCACATTGAGCGGCCCGCGTTCTCCATAAAACCGGAAGCTTTTACGCAGCTGTTGACGGGTGTTGTGCGACAGATGCTTGAGGTAATCCCCGTGACCCCTGACACTGTCGAGATTTATTCCAAAGGTCGGCACAAGACCCTCACTCGCTCGGCGATCTCCAATGATTCTACATGCGACCTCGGGCTGCACTCCTTTGAGTATGAACTCATCCCATGGGGATTGATTTACGGTCGTCCACAGTGCACTAACGGCATCTTTGTAATACTCGGGATGGCAGACAAACCCGTTGTATTCGACGCACGCGCTGTCTGCTTCATCCTCTCCGGCCGTACCAAGGAAAACACACCGCATTGAAAATATTCGGTGCCAATGTTGAGTGCGGCGCACCAAAATCCAAGCGGCACGCGGCGATCCAAGCACTTTCAACACATATATCGTAGCCTGGAGATCGGCTCCAAAGACTTCTAACCACGTGCCCACCCATGGAGGCGAATTGAAGAATGATGCGTGTGGAGAGATCGAATGCAGATCCTTCCAGTCTTCAAGGACCTGCGACCATTCCATCCACGAATACGAGTGGGTCTTCGCTAATCCCCCGTTTGCATTTGATATAGACATTCCTCGATATAGTCCTTCGTTACCCAGTGGTACTGGGCCATTTTCTCATTGCCCCCGAATGCCTAAAGTAAGGACCTCCCGATTCAACCTGCCACTGCCGTTGGAGGTGGTCTGTAGTCTAAATAACCCCCGGATAAAACCCGGCGTCTTTTGTGCGACTGAAAAGTCGCGGGTGTGGCTCAAGCCGCCTCAAGGGTTCCCGGCTGCCACCTGGCTTAACGTCGGTAGGAGCGGTAATCTTGTACCCTTGAGCATGCTACTTTTGTTTCTCTACCCATTGAGCAATACTACGAGCAGTTGGTCGGTCGAAGCGTGGCTACGATGTATAACTTCGATCGGCCGGCAGCCGTAAGCTCTCAGGGTTGAGAATTACTCCGGGGAAGCCACCGATGCGCCTTTGATGACCCGCACAGGATTGCCCACCGCAACAACTCCATCCTCGACAGGATGGACCACAACCGCACCCGCGCCTATCGTGGTGCGCGCCCCGACCGGAGCCATGATGATCGCAGATGCGCCAATCCAGCAGTCGGGCCCGATATCAATGGTTTGAAACTCGCCCTCTGAGGCCCCGCCAATATTACCGGACGCATCCCTTGGGTGCTGGCGTCGTCCGCTGAGGATCTGGACGTGCGATGCGATTTGCGTGCGATCGCCAATTCGGCAGCTACCCAGAACACAATAGGACCCGATGTAGACGGCCTGTCCAATCACCGCGCTCGGGTGCGCAAAAAAAGAGCCGAACGAAATTCGGCTTTCCAGCGAACACTTCTCCAAAGTCAACTTGTAGAAAGCGATCCGCAAATAATCGCCCGGAAGCCCCGGGGACATAGCACACACCTGTGCGGCGAGTGCAAACATCCCACCAAAGCGGCCGAACCCTGCGACCAGGGCCCAGGGGAGCGCAAAAACCATGGCTACTCCACTGGCCAATAACTTGAGATATCGTTTGATCATGGCTGCGATGCCCTGCCATCACCCATGAGTGTACAGAAATTCGGCCTCGAACCAAATACGTGCATACGACTCTAACATGTTAGCAGCCAGCAGGATGAAGACCTGACGCATATCTCACTGGGATGCGGTGGTGAATGTCCAGTCGCGCGCGGCGCCGCCTGGACGGTTCGTCTGGGCGACATTGCCCGCATCGTCAACGCCCTTGGTGGCGAAATGATAGGTAGCGTTGGGCCGCAGGCCGGTCAAGACAACTGTATTGACGTAAGAAAGCCGGCAAACGGCGGGGTTGACCGTCGTGGCGCACCCCGCGTTGCAGGCGGAAACGCTGCTGCACGATTTACTTACGCCCTTGGCAGTCGATCCGTACGAGTTAGAAAGTCCGTACAAAACCTCCGCCGAAGCCAATTGCTCGTAGGTGCTCCAGGCGATGGTGACCGACGTTCCTTTTACAGTCACAGGCGTCACGCCGGTTAAGGAATCTACGGTCGTGCTGTTTCCCGCCTGCGGCCGTGGGATCGGCGGCACGGTGTCGGGGAAAGGCCCCTTGGCGCCCGATGGCTTGTTCTTTTCCGGAAAAGTGCTGGGGATATATCCCGCCTGGGTGCGCCAACCTATGTAGTCAAAAGTCCATTTAAATATCTGCCCGAAGTCCTTTCCCATGAAATAGACGCCTGCTGCAGGAGAAACGCCGGCGTCGAAGCAAGCATCGCCCTCATTGAGGTAAGTCTTGTCGTCCGACATACTCCAATACCATGCATAGGCCCCACAAACCAGATTATTCAGCTCGGCATAACTATCATTGCCATTAGCGCTGTTATGTGGAATGTCCACTCCGTTATAGTAAAAGGCATTAAAGCCGGAACTCTTTGCGGCCCATAGTTTAGACCACATGAAGTCGAGGGTGGATTTTATGGCAATCGGGATCCGTTGATCCTGCTGCTGGCCTACTGCGCCCTGCCAATCGTAGTATTCGATCAATGCCTCCATGTCGAGCCCTAGCATGAAACTGCGCCAGATCGTTCCCATGGGATAAGTTTGGGGATGCGCCGGCGTGACGTAGTACCGGCCCGCAGGATCATAATTGATATTCTGATCCAGAATTCCCAACAGAGAGTCGACATAGCGTCTAGTCTGTAAAGAGTCCTGTGGTATTTGGTTGCCTACTACCTCCCATTTTGCGACAGCGGCATCCAGCATGTATGCCACAGTACGAGCGCCTTCATAGGCATCCACAGAGTAGTACTGATAGAGCGTGTTGCCGGCTTTGCCGCCGCCAGGAGGCTGATAACTTCCGAAGTTGATAGCCGCTTGCTTAGCGACTTCATCCCCGGAGCGGAGGTAATACATTGCTGCCCCACTGGGGAAGAGATTCCATTCCCGCACCAGTCCGCCTGGCCAAAGCTTACCTGCCGCGCCTACACCGGCGAAGAAGTTCCAGTAGGACTGCTGACATACCAGCGCGCAGTGTTGATAGTAAGATTGTGCGTTTGAATATCGCTGGCCGTTCGGCTGAACACTCGCGTCTCGCGGTGTTGACCAACCTTTCAGTCCGGCATAGTCGGACAATGCCAGGAAGTTTCTGCCGTTGTCATAATTGTAGCAATTCGTATTTGCACTCGCCGCTCCATAAACACCATTCTCGAAAGAACCTGCATTGTTCAGATACTCCCCACCGAGCCTGGAAGGGAAGGTCTGTGGTCCACCAGTGCAAGCAATCGGCCCCCAGTATTGAATTCGATTCTCCCAGGTGTAATCCTTTCCGGAAGGGCAGATCTTGCTACTTGCCAGGTAGCATGGAATTGCTTGACAGATTCCAGAGGTCAAGCAGGACGGATGGGTTACTGCAAAAGTTGCCGGCAGCCTCACCGTGAAGACATAGGTAACAGTTATGGGTTGGCCGATGCTTTCCCCAGAATTGTTGCCGTCCAACGGCTGGAAAGTTGCCGACACCTGATACTGGCCGGCAGGAGTGGTAGTGTGACCGCAGGCATCTGCTGCGTGACCGTTACAATTGGTCCGGATGCGAATCGTGGATTGGCCCACCGTGGTCTGGAAGTTACCGCCATGACACCAGTCGCGGCGATGCGTATCGTCAACCATATAGTTGGCATACTCGGTCGCAGGATTGTCGACGTATTGTTGGTTACAAAGAAGTGTCGCATCCATATTGAACAATGTGCCGTCCTGTCCGTCCACGCAATTGGATTTGCACGGGTTGCCTGCCGCGTCCTTCAACTCAGCAAATTGGACGCTGGACCAAGGCATGTAGCTAGATTTGGATACTGGACCGCTGGTAAGCACACTCTGCAGGCCGACCATTAAGTCGTGTCCCGCGTAAACCGTTTGCGGCCCATATGTCCAGATCGCCCAGTTAGAATGGCCCGAGAGGTTGGGCACGGGAGAGCTGAATACAAAAGGCTTGCAGGTTCCCTTGCAGCTTCCATTGGCGACCATTGGGCCACCGTTCGTAGACCACTTGCCTGTGCTTTTATCCTGTGAAGCAACGTAGAAGAAATGGGAGCCTCTGCTGCCAAACTCGAATCCCGCGACTGGTGTGCCCTGATAGCTTGGAGACAGATGGTCGACATGGACCAGATGATTCCTGGCAAAGCCGGCACCGCAGTCGTCGCTTCCTAAGCCGTCGCCATAGACCTGGCGCTCGGGCGCGAGGTTACCATCACGCATTAAGATGACGACCGAAGAACTGCAATGCTCAGTCGTCCACTTGACATCAACGTAAGCGCCGGATGTTCCTGAGGTGTCCAGACCCCCGGCTGTGACTGCCGGTATGGTGCCCAGTGCGGGACACGGATTCTGCCACGTGCCGCCTGTGGCATCACCGCACTGCACTTCCTTGGGCTGATCGGAGCCTACCGAACCGAACGCCGCGAAACTCACCAGTAGAAACAGGATTGACGCCGAATATCGCCTTAGCACCAAACGCTCCCGTCCAAAAGATCCATGCATACCCGCCGTGTGATCTCCCGGAAGAGTCATGATACCAAACTCCGCACTTCCGCCTGGCGCTTGATCGATCTCGCACATTGCCGTCCTCCCTGGGTCAAATAGGCTGTCGCCCTTGTGTGCCGAAGTCGTATCATCATCAGTGAGTCAGTCCCCTGCACGCGTCCGAGGTGGTCAGGGATCGTCAGCGGCGAAGGAGTGGCGTTGCGAATATCGATTTTCGGTTGCGGTTATGTCGGGCTGGTAACTGGAGCACGTCTGGCAGAGATTGGACATGACGTCGTCTGCACGGACAACAATGACGGCAAAATCCGCACCCTGCAAGAGGGTGGTGTGCCGATCTACGAGCCGACCCTCGACCGGGTTCTTGAACGCACGTTGTAGCTAGGCGCTTATCATTCACGGCTGACATGGCTGAAGCGGTCCGCTTTGCGGACGTGATCTTCATTTGCGTGGGCACGCCCCCGGCTGCACAGCATCGCAACCGAGTGGGACGAATTCAAACGCCTGGATTGGGAGCGTATGAAGCAACTGATGGCGCGGCCGTTGATTCTCGACGGACGCAACCTATTGAATCCCAACGCAATGAGCCAGTTGGGGCCCGAGTACCATGGCATCGGCAAGGCCGTGCGCGATGGGTTACGAGAGCCCCTGTTGAGCCGGGGTAATGCATAGTTCTATCGTCGCTCTTCCAAGCTGATCCCCAAGCTGGTGCATGGAGAGTCAGATTGTCACGGTGGTCCCCTATCCTGGAAATTCTTTGAGCATGGCCCAAGGCTCTCCCACTTTACCTCATGAGTTCTCCTTTCGTTGCATGACCTCATGTTCCGTAATGCCTTATACGTGTTGGCGGCAAGACCAGGCAATCGCCCGAGTAGACGGCCCGAGGAATAACGCGCTGGGGTTCCGCTGGCTACCTCGTCAGACAACGTTGGTAACTAAAAAGCGTAGTTACTTTAGTACCGGGAAACTCCATCTTAGTGCTTCCCATCGCAGTACCCAACAAAGTACCTTTGTTCCAGTTACAGGACCATCACGCGCCCGGCAGAAGGCGCCCGAGGTGATTTCGCAGTTGAGGGTCGCGAAGCGAGTCCGAGTGCCTTCAGGGTTAATCGATCGGAACAGCCACACACGGCACTCCTCGGAACAGCCGCACACGGCACTCCGAGGAGGCTGGATGAAAGGATTTTGCCGTACTCTTGGCCTTCATAACGGTCGGCCTCCTGGTTCCATAGCCATTACGTACTTCGAAGTCTTCATCTTCATACTAAGGCCATCCGCCGGCACAAGATATCCAAGCGAGATTGCTATATCCGCCTTGGAACGTCAACCCAGACCCACGCCGATGTCAGGTAGCAGCATCGGGGTACAGCAACGGCTCGCACGGTATCGTTACAGCAAAAACCTGATTGCGATTCGTGCAAGTTGAAGAAAGGTTTCCTCCAGTGAATCGATTTGTATTCTTATTGGCATGTGCGCTAGTCAGTTCGGCTGCCTTCGCACAGCAAAATCCTAACCTAAAGGTCAATCTGAACGACTATGCACTTGGACTAGGTAGTGGCAGCTACACTTGCTTCGACGGGACGATAAGAACTGGCAACCAATGCCTGGTTAACTGGCTGGACTCCAGCGTCTATGTCATCAACGACGCCACCACTGGTTTCGACTGCACCACCGCCTATCCAGGCTCGTGGTGCATTCTCTACGTCTCCAGTGTGCCCTTTCTCGGCCATATATACTGGATTCGGAGTGCGGTGGGAGCCTCGAAGTATGAGAGCGCAATCCTGCACTACACCGAAGACACGGGCGGACGTGCCAGCGGTTTGGTTGGCGTAGACCAATTCGATTGGTATGAACAGACTAACGGTTTAACGGAAGGACTCAGTGTCTACATTCCGAGCGAAGCAACAAACGGCGTGTTGTTGTACAACGGCGCAAGCTTCGTTACTGACCTCACCGGCTTTGCTTATGGCGCGAAAATTACCAACGTCGCCTATTCTGGCGGCATATTCACTCTGACCGGAATTGCCACCGAGAACTTCACCAACATCACCTCGGGCAGCACCATCACTCTCACCGGCTTCACGACGGCCACCTTCCTGAATGGCAAAACCGCGACCGTGCGGACTTCTACGGGGACTACCACTCCCATAATGACATTTGCCCTGACCTGTTCAGCCAACTGTACGGGAACCAATGAAACTGGTTNNAAATGGAATGTGGGGAGACCTGACTGCTGCCTCGCAGTGGAGGGATGGAACAGGAAGGCTTACATCCGGGCTAGCGACCGCGCAGATCAGTTTCTACCCGCCTGCCGATTGGGCGACCGATACGGTTCACGGCACCCGGGCGAAGTTTTGGGTGAGAATTACGCCAACAGGGGCTAGCCGGCAGCCGGCCATCTTCAATCTCCGTGGCGACAATCTGCTGTCGGCCTACAACAGTACCTCCCAATGTGGGAGCATCACGCAGCCGCAGACCGGGCATAGCTGCCTGCTGCGTGGCTGGTCGCAAGCCGCCTGGCTGGCATCGACGGCCTGCGGTGGGTCTCCATGCACCGTTGCGGGTGGCCATCTCTACAATCCCAACCCGCCCGCGTCGGCGAGCGCGCGCTTTCTCTACCAGGCGCGCAGCGGCCTTTATGGAGGATACTCTAACGCAGTTTGGCTAAATCCCTCGGCTCTGGACACTGATGGCAAAACCTTGGTGGGCAAGGTGCTTCCCTATCTGTGGACCGTTATCAAGGCAGCCACAGGAATTAGCGCTAATGGCACTATGTTCGATAACGCTGCCACCACCAATTACGGGTACGGGGCAGCATGGAACGCCGGAAATCAAACCGACCTGGCCTGCGCTCCCAGTTGCGTAGACACGCTTACGACATCCAATTTTGAGAGCTATTGGGCGACCGCCTTCAGCGAGACCAACGCTAATTTGAAGGCTACACATTCGCCGTTCTTTGTAACTGGGAATCTTTTTGTAGGTCACCCGACTTCCGCTGAATTGAATAACGCCCCCTTTTCAACCGCAGGCACGATGGCCAGAATAGGCCCATCGTTTGACTTGGCGTGGGTGGAAGCGTCTAGTTGGGTTTATGCCCCAGGCTACTTCAACAGCTACGCGCAGACGGCAGAGAATCAGTACAACGTGGCCTCTGGCTTTATTGTCTCGAATGGAACGTCAGATCATGAGTTCCCCTATGGCTTTTGCGACATCATCTCGCAGACCGTACCGTGCCTGCCGGTGGTTTGGAACCGCGCGACTCGCGGAACCATGACTGCACTGGCGAATCAATATATCTTTGGCAACAGCAACACGGCGCTGACTTATACCATCACCAGCGAGTCATCGTACACGGCTGGCGACCAGTATTATTACTTCGTCGATTCCGGTGCAAACCTCACCGCCGCTATCGCTAGCGGGCTACACGCCAGCCCCTTTAGTTTTCAGGTCACCACCAATGCGCCGCTGGTGCCGCTGGGCAGTTCCCTGCATTGCGTTGCTCCTGGCTGCGGGGTCGACAACGTGTATGCAGGGAACACCTTCGTCCGTATCTGCCCGGCGGCGGGGAATTGTGAAGATGGCGATATATTCTCGGTCACGACGACGAAAATCTTGCAAACGTCCGTTAATGTGCTACCCAATGTGACGCAGAATTCTCAGCAGTTGATTGGTGTGGCCAACAGCTATGTGGGCACCGAGAAGGTACAGATAGCGCAATATGGTCATGCGGCGCTTACCGGACCGGCCAACATGCCATCGTGGAAAAGCATGGACGTGTATGCTAGCCTCGCGCCCGCTTTTCGGATAGATATTGGCGTTCCAGACACGGTGAATGGCTGGCAGCCGCCAAATGGCAACTGTATCTATAACGTCAATCACGCCTACTTTACGCAGCCGACTACGCCATGTAGTAAAGGGGATCCCGATCTTTTCTACGGGGGTTCAGGCAGTACAGCCTTTGCGACTTCCGCCCATCTGTGGTCTGGGCTGGCTTGCAGTACGGCGGGAAAATTCAACAGCCCGCATGGTGTACTTAACATGGACTGCTCGCCCCTGACACGGCGTGACTACACCAATGCGATCATCCTGCTGCGGACGGCACGCACCGGCGGAACCCTGCCGACAGCGCCAGAAGAGTGGGCGACTTACAGCACGCCTATTGATCTATCCAGCTTCGAGTCGAGATGCACACCGTATTGCACGTATTACAGGCTGCGAGCGGACGGAACGACCGATGCCGGGACCAGTAGTTTGACCCTGCGCGGCGCCGAGGCCGCGATTCTAATGAAAGCGCCGGTCACACATTGACCGGGTATTTCGGCGGAATGACCCGCGATTCTGGACCCAGCCCGGAATGGGCGCTTTCAGTCCGCCTGCTATCAACCGCTATGGCTGCTTAACGACGATGGCGACTGTCCCGCGGCGAAGCGGCGTCCCAGCAATGTGCACAGCGTGGTCTCCAGAGGCATTTCGATTAACCAGCTGTTTTATCGCGGCTTCCAGCTTCGTTATCGTTTTTCGCCGACCGTTCTCGCTGATGACGACCGTCTCCCGCAGAGTCCTTTCCGGGACGGTCGCGAAGTTGAGCCTTCCCTTGGGCCGCCCTTTCGGATTGCCGGATCGCCCCTTTTTGAAGCGCGTGGACGTCGGTGGCATTAAAGCAACTCATCGTGCTGGTCCAGTCAGCCGAGCAGCGGGCCCAGTCGGAGATGGCGCAAAACGGTGTAATGGCGGAAGCCGATCAGGCGGCCCGGGCACGGTGGTCCACCTGGTACAACAGCTTGCTAAGCGCAGCGGGTTCGGAGGCGCCTATGACAGCCGCTACAACCCTTCCAGCCTGGTTGACTACCTCCGTCGAGGAGCGATGCCGACCAACGTAAGCTTGCGCGGGGCAGGCTCCGACGGTACCGACACTGGAGCCGTTCCCGGCTCGTGGGGGCGTATTAAACCCTGAGCGGCCGCCGTGTTTGGGGCTGACTGAACTTAACTGCGGAGGATTCCTCCGGATGGCGAAACAGCACTGACGGATTGCTCGAGCAATTCGATCAAGGCCCTTTCGGCAGTCATGATCCAGGCGATGCGTCGCCCGTTGAAGGCCACTGCCGGCTTGGGCCGCTTGACGATGACGGCGCCGCGCGAGCGAAACTCCAACAACTGGCTTTCCAAATCCGCTACTTCGCAGCAGACATGGTGGAGTCCACCACCCTTTTCGCGCAGAAACCGCAGCACCGGCGAATCGTCGCCCGCCGGTTCCACCAATTCCACTTGCGCATCTTCTGGCCGGGTCGTAAGAAAAGCGACTTTGACCTTCTGGTGGGGATCGTGGAACACCTGTCCATCCCAGTTTGCCCCCAGCGAGCGCACGAAACCGGGCATGGCGACATCGATGCTGGCGACCACGTAGCCGATATGGTGCAGGCGCAAAGGATTCAAGGTCAGGCCACCTGCAGCCGTTTCTGGAGATGAGTGTGAATCTTCGCGAAGGAATCCAAGTCGGCCAAATCGTCCAAGTCCATTTGCAGGGCGAATTCGTCCTCGATCACGTTCATCATGATGATTGCGGCAACCGAGTCCCAGGCGGCGACCGTCTGCTGCGAGGCTGACGGAATTTCGGCTTCCCGCAGATTCGGAAACACGACTTGGAAGCAGCCGGCCAGCCGCCTTCCCGTATCATCCATGGGCTTCTGCTCTCCTCAACTCGCGCACCGCATGATAGAGCGCGGGACACGACCCATCGAATTGTGCGCGCCGCAAGCGCAACTGCGCCGTGGGTTGCTCGCCAGTGACGGCTGCAAAGAACTCCTGCAGAGGGCCGTTCTTGGCCGTGTGCACAAAGTCGAAGTCAACTTCCTCGGCACCCGTGCTCGCAAACAACATCTTAAGCGTTTGCTGTTCGATACGGCGGGCGAAGGCGCGGCAACTCATGACCCAGGTTTCGATCGCCAGACGTTTTCCGTGGACCGCTCCGGCGACCACGGCGATGGTTCCCAGCGGCCCGAATTTGTCTTCGTAGCTTGCCGACAAGACGACCGCATCAGGCTGAGACGTCAAGCTGCGCCAGTCCGCTGTGCTGAACCGTCTTCCATTCAGATTGAATTGGTTGGTCTTGTTTACCAATTCCAGGACCCGAGGCTCGGCGGCACACCCAAAATCAAAGGTCACTATCGCCTCTGCCTGGGCCAGGAAGCTTTCCGGAGTGGCGGCTGCGGCGGCCTGCACCCGGAAGGCAGCGCCTTGCCGGATGCTCTCAAGCCGCAGAGCATCGTCCGAGGAAACCCGCTGCTTGCCACAGGCGTCGCGCAACTGCCGCAGCATCGCCAAGCCGGCCGCGTAGTCGTTCTTCGGAAACAGCACGCATTCAATACCGGGATGGACAGCGGCCACCTCGGCCAGTTCCATTGGGCTGTTATCCACGAAGATGACGCTATCGGCAGCGATGTTCCAAGTCCCCAATATCCGCGACACACTGCCTGACTTTGCGTTCCAGTTCACCTCGAGGGGAAATACTTGTTCCGGACGAAGCAGAATATCTTCCCTCTCAAACACCCGGGCTACCACTTTGGGATCGTTCTTGCTGGCAATGCCAACCAGGGTGCCATGTTCGGAAAGAGAAGCCAGCAGTTTCTGGTACAGCCCATGCAAATGGCTGTGGCTGGCCATGTCCCAAGACACATTTTCCGGGCCTACTTCGCCGGCGATTCCATTCCACAGCGTGTCGTCCAGGTCGGAAATGATGCCCTTTTTCGGAGCTGGGGGGACCAGCGCCAACGCCAGTTGAGACGCGACTCTGTCAGCATGCGGGGTGGTATAGGGCAAGCCGGTGTGCAGGTGGCTCTTCAGGTCAAAGTGGGGTCCCGGTGACGACACTTCCAGCAACCGCCGCACATTAATCACAGTCGCCCGCGCGGATTGCGTGACCGCCGCGGCAAAGCGGAATATTTTACTTTCCAGATGCAGTTCTTCTTCGGAAGCCTGCCATCCCGGCGTATGGAACAGCGGCGGTAAGGGGAGAGTTGGAAGCGACAGTACGACCCGTACGCCGGATGGGACGCGAGCAATCGCGGCGGCCAGACGGTCCAGCATGGCCTGCGCATTGGCGACGATCTCGGCGGCGGCGCTCCGTCCCCAACTGCCGGCGCTGCGGAAGTCGAGTCTCGCGTCCAAATCGGACCATTCCAGCGCGACCGCGATGCCGTCGATGGCCGCATCGCTGGTCGCCTCCAAGGTCTCGGCAAGAGTTCCGTACAAACCTGGCGCGACCACCACCTTGCGATTGGGCAGCGACTGCTGCAAGTGTGCCGATAGAAACGTCTGCAGGTGAAGAGGCGTAAAGCCGCAGGCCAGGACCACGCAAAATGGGTGCGCATTCACGGGCGTGCTCTGGGTGATTTTAAGTGCCTCGGTAATTTTCAAAACATTTTCACCCTGCGGGACAAAATTGCAATTCTGCAAACTGGCACACTCATGCTGGCAAGCTACCCGCCCGCAATTTATCACGACTATATGCAATCGGCTACGGCGCACGCAAGGCGCATGGGCCGACCTGTGCGTCGGCGCTACTCGTGGCGTTGCTTTTTCGCCCACCTGTCAACCCCTTGCCTTCGGCTGGAAAAAGTTGGTCGGATATAATCCTCGAATCCAGGGAGCAAGAGTGACTTCTGCTGTTTCGACACCGACGATGGGATCCCAGTCCCGGCCCGGCCAGGGCTGGCTCGTTTGGATCGAGACGCGGACATGGGTCCTGAGTACTCTGCTCGTGGTTGCGACCCTCGCACTTTACTATCCGGTGCAGCATCATCCGTTCGTTAACTACGACGACTCCATTTACGTCACTGAAAACCCACGCGTGCAATCCGGCTTGGACTGGGACACCGTTAAGTGGGCGTTCACGACCTATGATGCGGGGAATTGGCATCCGCTGACCTGGCTCTCGCACACCCTGGATTACGAGCTTTTTGAGCTGAATCCCGCCGGACACCACGACGTAAATCTGCTCTTGCATGTGCTGAATGTCCTGCTCTTGTTCTGGGTGCTGCAAAAGGCGACAGGTTTTTCCGGCCGCAGCTTCATGGTGGCCGCATTGTTTGCCCTGCATCCCATCAACGTCCAGACCGTGGCTTGGGTGGCCGAACGCAAGACCCTGCTCAGTATGCTGTTTTTCCTGCTCGCGCTGGGCGCCTACCAATGGTATGCGCGCCAGCCTCGAGCCGGACGCTATGCCGTCGTGGCCTTGCTGTTTGCGCTCGGGTTGATGGCCAAGCCGCAGGTAATCACCCTGCCGTGTGTGCTGCTGCTGTGGGACTACTGGCCCTTGCGACGCATGGCTTTGCCCGCTCTGGCGGGTTCGTCCGGCGAAGGTCCGCCGATGGCTCCGGCAAAAAGCTTCTACTTTCTGTTAGAGGAAAAGTTCCCCCTGTTGGCCATTGCCGGCGTCAACGCTTTCATTACCATGCAAGCGCAGGGCAGGGGCGGCGCGAGAAATTATTTTCCCCGCTTTATCCGGCTAGGGAACGCGATTGTCTGTTATGCACGGTATGTGGGGAAGGCAGTTTGGCCGTCGCATCTGGCGCTTTTTTACCCCCATCCCGGCTACTCCCTCAAGATGTCGCATGTTGTCGCGGCCCTGGTTTTCCTACTGGCGGTCACCGCCCTGGTCGCCATCCAGTGGCGCCGCCGTTATCTGGCGGTGGGGTGGCTTTGGTTTCTAGGGACCATGGTCCCCATGATCGGGTTGATCCAGGTGGGGGTGCAGGCGATGGCTGATCGCTACGCCTATCTACCGTTCATCGGCTTGTTCATCATGATTTGCTGGGGCGTGGCCGACTGGTCCGAACAACGGCACGTTTCCGCCGCCTGGCTGGCAACCGTCAGTATCGCGGTGTTGGTGGCGCTAACGGTGACGGCCCGGGTGCAGCTCAACTATTGGGCCGACAATGTGACCCTGTGGTCTCACACGGTGGGGGTTACCGGACCTAACTTTATAGCCCAGAACAGTCTCGGACTTGCTCTGGCGCGCGCGGGCAGACCGGAGGAAGGTATCATCCACGTCCGCGCGGCGATAGCAATCAACCCCGACGATGCCGCCAGCAATCTGAACCTGGCTGAGTACGACCGCCGGCACGGGAACCTCATTGCCTGCATCGAGCGCTGCAAGAAAGTGCCAGCCATGACGCAGTTGTCGATAGAGAAAGCCGCAGCCTACGCAAAGATGGCCCTGGCCTATCACGCACTCGGAGAAACTGCCAACGAACGGGAATGCCTCGATCAAGTGGAAAAAATCCAGCGCGGACAATAGGGCCATTTGGCCGAAATCAAGGAGAAGTGGTGGGTTCTGTTGGCTTGACACCGCAGCTGGCAACGCAAGCCCGTCCGGGCGCGGCGGCGCCGCATGGAATCGAGAAGTACACCTGGGCCTTGGGACTTCTGCTCGTGATTGCGACGGTCGGGTTGTACTACCCGGTTAGCGGCCACCCCTTCGTCAATTACGATGACAATATTTATGTAACCGAGAATGAGCAGGTCAAGTCCGGCCTGAACTGGGACACGCTGCAGTGGGCGTTCACTACCACCGAGGCGGGCAACTGGCATCCACTCACCTGGCTATCGCACACCCTGGACTATCAGCTTTTTCGGGCCGATCCCGCCGGCCACCACAACACCAATCTGCTGCTGCATGTCTTAAATGCACTGCTGCTGTTCTCGGTATTGCGGCAAGCGACTGGCTTCACCGGGCGCAGTTGGATGGTAGCCGCGTTGTTTGCCCTGCATCCCGTCAACGTCGAATCGGTAGCGTGGATTTCTGAGCGCAAGAACCTGCTGAGCATGTTGTTTTTCCTGCTCGCCCTCGGTGCTTATCGCTGGTATGTGCGCGAGCCTGGAACCGGCCGCTATGCTGTGGTTGCCGGATTTTTCGCGCTCGGGTTGATGGCCAAGCCGCAGGTCATCACCCTTCCGTTCGTGCTGCTGCTTTGGGATTACTGGCCGTTGCGGCGGATGTTAATCGCAGAGCGTCGGGCTGTTTTCGACGCGCCAGATGACTCCTCGACCCTAGCCAAGTACAGGCTAGACGAGGATACCCTCCCTCAGCAAAGTTTTTCCTGGCTGGCAGCCGAGAAGCTTCCCTTGCTCGCCTTGTGCGCAGCGAGCGCTTTCATCACCATGAGAGCGCAGCAGGCCGCTGGCGCAATGCACACCCTGAAGAACACGTTTCCGCTGTACATCCGCCTGGGTAACGCGATTGTCTGCTACGCCCGCTACCTCGGAAAGGCGTTCTGGCCGTCGCATCTGGCGCTCGTGTATCCGCATCCGGGCACGTCTCTAAGGGCCTGGGCGGTATTCGCGGCCTTGGTTCTCTTGCTGGCCGTAACCGCTCTGGTCCTGAGAGAGCGGCACCGGCGCTACCTGCTCGTGGGGTGGTTCTGGTTTCTGGGAACCATGGTGCCCATGATCGGCCTGGTGCAAGTCGGTGAACAGGCCATGGCCGATCGCTACGCCTATCTGCCTTTCATCGGCTTATTCATCATGGTCTGCTGGGGACTGGCGGACTGGGCCCAGCAAAGAAAGGTCCCTGCCGCGGTGCTGGCCGGCGCCAGCGTAGTGGTCCTGACGGCGCTCAGCGTGGTGGCTTATCGTCAGCTCGCCTACTGGAGCGACAATGTCGTCTTGTGGACGCACATCATCGAGGTCACGCCTGCCAACTACATCGCTCAGGATGACTTGGGCGGAGCGTATCTGAACTCAGGACAACTAGAGGAAGCCATGAAGCATTTCCGCGCGGCGGCGGAGATTTATCCTCTCGACCCGTTCAGCAACCTGAACCTCGCCATTTACGCGCAACAGCA
>PLYW01000371.1 GCA_003151875.1 Acidobacteriaceae bacterium | reverse complement strand
GCGCGAGGATGATGCCCAGCCCGAACGCCGCCATCGCCGTGCCGTGCTTCTTGGGAGGGAAAGTCTCCAGCAGGACGGCCTGCGCCAGCGGCTGCAATCCGCCACCAGTCAGCCCTTGCAGCACACGGAAGAAGATCAGCCAGTCCAGGCTGGTCGCCATGCCGCAGAGCAGGGAAGTGAGGGTGAAGCCGCCGACACAGGTCAGCAGAATGCGGCGGCGCCCGAAGCGATTGGCCAGCCATCCGGCCATGGGCAGAATGATGGCGTTCGACACCAGGTACGAGGTCACCACCCACGTACCTTCTTCGACCGTGGCGCCCAGGTTCCCCGCCATGTGAGGGATGGAGACGTTGACCACCGTGGTGTCGAGGATCTCCATGAACGTCGCCAGCATCACGGCGATGGTCACGATCCACGGGTTCACCGGAGCTGGCGCGGAGTTGGACATGGCCGGTCAAGGCCAGTGTAAGAAAAGCACGACACGCCAGTCGGTGACGGCGGACACAATGCGGGGGCAGGGGATACTCATGATCGAACTTGGGCCCCGTTCTAGCCGTTTATTGGCGAGAGGGTGGTGAAAATCAGTTGGGTACTTGGGGGACAAGATGAGATACAATGTATCTCAGAGGTTTTCGCCATGGCTACGACGATGGTCCACATTCGCGTGGATGAAAAAGTTAAGAAGAAAGCCGCCAAAACACTGGCGGCCATGGGAATATCCGTGTCCGACGCGGTGCGCATGCTGCTGGTTCGCGTGGCTGCGGAGAGCGCCTTGCCCTTTGAGGTCAAGGTTCCCAACGCGACCACGGCGAAGGCCCTACAGGCCGCCAACCGGCGCGAGGGAAAGCGCTTCGAGTCTCCCAGCGCGCTGTTCAAAGACTTGGATATCTAACCCTTGCGCAACCTGATAAGTGCTACGCAGTTTCGGCGCGATGTGAAGCTCGCGGAAAAACGCGGCAAGGACATGGCAAAGCTGCGTGAGGTGATCGAGCTTCTTGCGGCAGGCGGTCCGTTGCCCGCTCGCAATAAAGACCATTCGCTCGGCGGTGAGTGGCGGCATTTCCGAGACTGTCACATCGAACCCGATTGGCTGCTGATCTACAAGATCGACGGCGACGACCTCTACCTTGTCCGTACCGGTACCCATTCCGACCTGTTCTAGCAGGACTAAGGACTGCCCCGCCCTAGCCAAAAGCGGGCTAGAACGGGGCATCCAAATAGTTTATTTTCGTGCGGTCGAAGAATTCACAGGCTGCGCCACTCGGCTCAGCAACTACCAACTAACCACTAGCCACTAGTCACCAGCCATTTTCACCCGAACGGATGCTCCAGCGACGGGCTTTGCGGCGTGAACAGTTGGGCGCCGTCGGCGGTGATGTGCATGTCATCTTCCAGGCGGACCCCAAACTCGCCGCGGAGGTAGATGCCGGGCTCATCGCTGAAGCACATGGCAGGCGCAAGGGCGAGCGTGTCGCCGCGCACCAGGTAGGGCCACTCATGGCCGTCCATCCCGATTCCGTGCCCTAGGCGATGGGTGAAGTGTGCGTAGTTGGGCCCGAAGCCGGCGCTGTCGATCACCTGGCGCGCGGCCGCGTCCACCGACTGCGCTTCCACGCCGGGCTTGGCCGCTGCCAGTGCTGCCGCCTGTGATTGGTGAACGATCTCGAAAATGCGGCGCATTTTATCGGCGGACGGGCCGGCGGGCTTGCCCAGAACAAAGGTGCGGCTGATGTCGGACGCATAGCCTTCCACGCTGCAGCCGCCGTCGATCAGCAAAATCGTGCCTTCGCGTACCACTTGCGGCGTGGCCGAGCCGTGCGGCAGCGCCGAATACTCGCCTACCTGCACGCTGGCTTCGCCCTTGAAGCCGAGGCGGGAGTGGGCGGTCGCCACCAGCGCGGCAAAATCGTCCTGCGTCATGCCGGGTCGCAAGGCCTCATAAGCGGCCTTGTAGGCCGCCAGCGTGACCTGATTGGCCAGCAGCATGAGCGCCAGCTCGTGCTCGCTCTTGATCATGCGGCAGCCGGCGGTGACCGGAGTGGCGCTGGCGAGCGTCACTTGCGGCGCGGCCTGGGCCACACTCGAGCTGAAGACGTAGGCAACGCGCTCTTCGATCCCCAGGTTGCCGGCGATGATACCGCGTGCGCGCAAGCCCTGGGCAACCCGCTCGTAAGGGCTCTCGTCTTCCTGCCAGGTCAGGACGTCGGCGTCGCCAGAGAGCGGGCCTTTGGCGATCTGCTCGCGCGCCCGATCTTCCTCGAATGCAGGACAGACGAAGAATGCTGTGCCTTTCTGCGGCAGCACCAGGGCGAACAAGCGCTCGCTGTTCCACCAATCGATGCCGGTGAAATACACCAGCGANNGCAGCGGCACTCAAAATCGCGGCGTTGGTTAGGAACTGTCTTCGTGAGGGCATGGCAAGACTAACCTTGTATCACATCGACGCTGACAAATTCAGCTTGGTGTCACCCCGCGGTTTTGTGCTCCTCGTCGGAACGCCGCGCCGCACAATGCTACGATAGTGGTTTATGTCTGCCCCCGAATCCCTGTTCGTGCGCGCCTGTCAACGGCTTCCGGTCAAGACCACTCCCGTATGGTTCATGCGCCAGGCGGGCCGCTACATGCAGCAATACCGCGACATCCGCAAGCACCATTCGCTGGTCGAAATCTGCAAAAAGCCGGAGTTGGCCGCCGAAGTCACCATCACCGCCGCCGAGTTCCTCAAGGTTGACGCCGCCATCATTTTCGCTGATCTGCTGCTGCCGCTCGAGGTCATGGGCTTGCCATTCCATTTCTCCGCGGGCGAGGGACCGGTGATCGAGCAGCCTCTCCGCACCGCGGAAGACGTGAAACTCCTGCGCACGGATCGCGCTGCCGACCTGGGATACGTCGCCGATGCGGTTGCGCTGGTGGTCAAGCACTTCGGAGACAAGCTGCCGGTCATCGGCTTCTGCGGCGCGCCGTTCACCCTGGCCAGCTACATGGTCGAGGGCGGCGGGTCGCGGCACTATCTGGAAGTCAAGAAGCTGATGTACAACTCGCCCGAGGTTTGGGACGAGCTGGTGACCAAACTGACGGACGTGCTGGTGGAGTACGCCGCGGCGCAGGTACGCGCGGGCGCCGACGTGCTGCAGATCTTCGACAGTTGGGTCGGCTGCTTGAGCGTGGACGATTATCGCCGCTACGCCATGCTGCCCACCACGCAGCTCATCCGGCGATTGCAGAAAGAAACTCACGTGCCCATCATCTACTTCGGCACCGACAGTGCCACGCTGCTGCCTTCGATGGCGGAAACCGGAGCGGAGGTCATCGGCCTGGATTGGCGCATTCCCCTCGATGAAGGCTGGCGCACCGTGGGACATACCCGCGCCGTGCAGGGCAACCTCGATCCCGTGCTGCTGTTTGCGTCGTGGCCGGAGCTGAAGCGGCGCGCCGAACACATTCTGCGCCTGGCCGACGGACGGCCCGGACACATCTTCAATCTCGGCCACGGCATTTTGCCGCAGACGCCGGTCTCCAACGTGAAGGACCTGGCGCAATTTGTGCATGAGTTCGGCTTGACGGCGGCCAGCCCCGCGAGGAGCGAATGAGCCAACAAGCGGTGCTGCTCATCGCTCACGGCAGTCCGGAGCGAGTGGAGGACATTCCCGAGTTCCTGCAGAACATCTCGCGCGGCCGGCCCATGCCGGAGGCGGTGGTGCGCGAGGTGCAGCATCGCTACTCGCTGATCGGCAGCTCGCCGCTGACCAGAATTACGCGCCAGCAGGCCGACGGCGTGGCGCGCGAGTTGGGCCTTCCGGTTTACGTTGGCATGCGCAACTGGCACCCGTTTATCGCCGACACGTTGCAGCAGATGGCTGCCGACGGCATCACGAGCGTTGTCGCCATCTGTCTTGCTCCCCACAATTCGCGTACTAGTGTTGGACTTTACAAGCAGGTGTTGTTCGGGAACAAGCCGCCGTTCGCCATCGATTTTGTCGAGGAGTGGCACGATCATCCGTTGCTGATCGCAGCTTTTGCCGAAAGGCTGCGTGCTGGCTGGACGAAGGCTTGTGCTGAGCATGGATCGCAGTTGCCGGTGTTGTTCACCGCGCACAGCGTTCCCACGCGCACCGTTGCCGAAGGCGATCCCTACGAGAAGCAGACTCGCGAGACGGCGGCACTGGTGGCTGCGCAAGTCCCCGAAATTGGCGCGTGGCGCTTCGCTTTCCAGAGCCAGGGAATGTCGGGCGGCGAGTGGCTCGGCCCCACGGTGGAAGAGACCATCGTGAGTTTGCGGGAGGCGGGCCAGACGGGCGTGTTCGTGCAGCCGATCGGCTTCGTCTGCGATCATGTGGAGGTGCTGTTCGACGTTGATATTCTGTTCCGGCAATTCGCCGGCGAACGCGGCATGAAGTTATACCGGGCCGAATCGTTGAACGATTCGCCGCTGTTCGTGCAGGCGGTCGCCGATCTGGCGCGCCGCCGGCTCAGCCGCGCCGATGTGCAGGGCGCCGCGCAGCCTCAACACTCGCTGAAGAAAACCCTATGAAGCGCATTGCTATTATCGGTGGAGGCATTTCCGGACTGAGCGCCGCGTTTTATCTGCAGAAGGCGCGCGCCGCCGGCGCCGATTTGGAATACACCCTCTTTGAAAGCGGCCAGCGGCTCGGCGGGTCCATGTATTCCGATCACGTGGAGGGCTGCCTGGTGGAAGCGGGGCCGGATTCCTTCCTCACCGAAAAACCCTGGGCGCTGTCGCTGTGCAAGGAGCTCGGCATCGCCGATCAACTGATCGGCTCCAACGACGCCCAGCGCAAAACCTACATCGTGGTGAACGGCCGCCTGGTGGTCATGCCCGACGGGCTTATGTTCATGGTGCCCACCCAACTGGTGGCGACCGCGCTCTCGCCCTTGTTCTCGTGGAGCACCAAGCTGCGCATGGCGCGCGAACTTCTGCATCCGCCGCGGCCCATGCAAAGCGACGAAACGGTGGCGCAACTGGTGGAACGTCATTTCGGGGCGGAGGTGGTGGACCGGCTAGCCGATCCGCTGCTCTCGGGTGTCTATGGCGGAGATGCCGCAAAACTCAGCGCGCGCGCGGTGCTGCCGCGTTTCGTTGAGATGGAAGAGAAGTACGGCAGCCTCAGCCGGGCCATGCTGGCGGCGCACAAGAAAATGATGGCCACGCGCAAACATCCTCCCGCTCCGCTGTTTACTTCCTTGCAGGATGGTATGCAGCAGATGGTGGACGCCATCGCCGCCCGCCTGGATCCCGAATCCATCCGCCGGCGCACGCACATCCTCCGGGTTTATCCCGAGGATTCCTCGTGGCGCGTGGCGGTCGAGATGAATGGCGAGGAACGCTTCGATGCCGTGCTCATCGCCACTCCCGCGAATGTTGCCGGGACGCTGCTGGACGGCGTGGACCGCGGCCTCGCCCGGAACCTCCTGGACATCACGTACAGCTCGTCCATCACCGTCACCCTGGGCTACTACAAGCAGCAACTGGCGGGTCTGCCGCCGGGCTTCGGTTTCCTAGTGCCGCGCAGCGAGGGCACACACATGCTGGCTTGCACTTTCGTCCACAATAAGTTTCCGCATCGCGCGCCCGAGGACAAAGGCATCCTGCGCTGCTTCCTGGGGGGCGCGCGCGATGAAGCCGTGCTCGGTCTCAGCGATGACGAGATCCTGGAGACGGTGCATCGCGAACTCAGGGATATTTTGAAGCTGGACGCCCGCCCGATCTTCTCCCGCGTGTACCGCTGGCGCGGCGCCATGGCGCAGTACGAGCCGGGACACATCGCGCGCGTGCAGCGCATCGAGAAACATGTGGCGGGAATTCCCGGGCTGGCGCTGGCCGGCAACGCCTATCATGGCATCGGCGTACCCGACTGCATTCGCTCCGGCATGGAAGCGGCGAATGCGTTGGCGCAGGCGCCGGTCGCGTCGCTATCGCCGCAGTCGCGATAATCATCGCATTCCCGCATCGGTTCCTTCGTCACTCGCTGATCTGCCGGACATCACTGACAACCTGCATCGCAAGTCCTATCGTGAAGATAGTCGCCTGCCTCAACTGACAGGTTTCGGAGGTGACGCGATGACGTATATCGTAATAATCGTTTACTGTGTCTTGGTGGTAACGTTCCTCCTCGGTGTAACTTTCCATCACGAATTGCATGACGAAAAGTTCAGAAAGACGAAAGGGTGATGCGGGGAAAACCTTGTGTAGAACCAGGGCACTGACGTGTCTGGTTTAGGATGTTCAGGGGACAGCCGCTCGACTGAAGCGCGTCTCGCAAATTCTAGAGAGGTACTGCAATGGCAGATGTGCGTCGAGGACTGATCATCGTGAATACCGGCCCGGGCAAGGGCAAGACTACAGCGGCCATGGGGACGGCTTTACGCGCCGTCGGCAACGGCATGAAGGTGCTCATGCTGCAATTTCTGAAGGGCTCATGGCACTACGGCGAACTGGACGCGGTGAAGGCCTTCGGCGACAACTTCATCATGAAGCAGATGGGCCGCGGCTTTGTGAAGGTCGGCGGCGCCGAAACCGATCCCGAAGACGTCCGCCTGGTGGAAGCGGCGTGGGCCGAGGCGGAGAAGGAAATACTTTCCGGCGCGTGGGACCTGGTGGTGCTCGATGAGATCAACTACGCCATCACCTACAAGATGCTCGACCCGGCGAAGGTGGTCGCGACGCTGAAGAAAAAGCCCGAGATGGTACACGTCATCCTCACCGGCAGGAACGCCCACCCGGACATCATCGCGATCGCCGACACCGTAACCGAAATGAAAGAAGTGAAGCACGCCTACAGCAAAGGCATCGAGGCGCAGCGCGGCATCGAGTACTAGCAGCCCGGCTGCGCTACCATTCCAGCACCATGTTTCGCAGGCCGACACTCGTCATCGCGCTTCTGCTGGTCGGCTGCCTGCTGACCTCCACTGCATGTCGGACTCCGGCGGCCGACAACACTCCGGGCAGCTTTGACTACTACCTGCTCACGCTCTCGTGGGCGCCGCAGTTCTGTGCCACCCACGCCGGCAATGCACCGTCGAGCGAGTGCGGTCCCGCGTGGCACCTCGGTTTCGTCGTGCATGGTTTGTGGCCGGAGAACGACAACGGTTCGCACCCGCAGGATTGCGCGCCGGCGCAGCCGGTAGCGCAGCCGACGGTCGAGCACATGTTGGCGATCATGCCGGCCCGCGGACTCATTCAGCATGAATGGGCCGCGCATGGAACGTGCAGCGGCCTCGGGGCGCAGGATTATTTTGTCGCCATCGAGAAGGCCTTTCGGCAGGTGCAAATCCCGCCGGAGTATCGCGCGCCAGCACAAGCCATCCAGGCCAGTCCGGCTGACATCGAGCAGAAGTTTGCCGCCGCCAATCACGCGTCGATTGGCGACTTTCGGGTGTCATGCAGTAACTCGGAATTGGTGGCCGTGGAAGTGTGCCTGACGAAAGACCTGCAGTATCGCCAATGCCCGTCGCGACTTCGCGATTGCCGCACGCCGCAAGTCACAGTCCAGCCAACGCCGTAGCTTCCAGGAATTGGTGGGCCCGGCTGGAATCGAACCAGCAACCCTCAGCTTCGAAGGCTGATGCTCTATCCAATTGAGCTACGGGCCCACATGCGGCGCGAGCGAATTGCAATCGCCACCCTCGCCATGGCGACCCTTCTGGTCTCGATCGAGGAGTTGGTAGGCCCGGCTGGAATCGAACCAGCAACCCTCAGCTTAGAAGGCTGATGCTCTATCCGATTGAGCTACGGGCCCACTGGCGGCCGCATCGTTTGTGCGAGCGGCGACTCGCCAACTCATTATCGCAAATCAGGGCGCGGATTGGCAGGCAGGAGCGCCTCGCCGCGCTCGATGCACTGGAGAAACGCGATGGCCTGGCGCTCGGCCCAGCGGCCATCGTAGCCATTGGCTTCGGCGAGGAAGGCGCAGTGTCCGCCGTGCTCAGTTTCGAGGTAAATGATATGCGGATTGCGCAGCAGCTTCTCCTGGGTTGCGGGCAGGATGCGAATGAAGGGATCGTCGGCGGCGTGCACGATCAGCGTCGGGAGCGTGATGCGGTCAAGCACGTTAGAAGCCGCCGCGCGCGTGTAGTAGTCCTGAGCGTCGAGAAAGCCGCAGTAACGCGCCGTGATCTGGTCGTCGAAGTCGCGCAGGCTGCGTAGTCCGCGCAAATAACGCAAATCGTAAACCCCGGGATACAAGGCCGCCTTGCGCTGCATCCGCCGGCGCAAGCCCCAGAGAAATTTCATTTCGTAAATACGGTTGGCGCGATCGTGCAGCGCGTCGGCCGAAGCCGCCAGGTCCATCGAGGGAGACACGCCAATCCCCGCGATAACCTGCGCTGGCGCGTTCTCGCCCCATTCGCCCAGAAGCTTCAGCACCAGATTTCCGCCCATGGAGAAGCCCGCCAGCGCCAGCTTCGGCAGGCGCTCCTCGGCGATGAGCGATTCCGCCACGGCTCCCACATCGTCAGACATGCTGGAGTTGTAAAGCGTCGGTCCCAGCGACTCGGTGTTGCCGCAGTTGCGCATATTCATGCGGACCACGTTCATGCCGGCGCACCAGGCCTTGCTGCCGGTGCCAATCACATATCCGGACTCGCTGGAGCCTTCGAGGCCGTGCACAATGACCAGCGTCACGGCGCTGCTGCGGTCCGGCTGCCAGTGGCAGTGGCATAACACCTGCACCTGAGGTTCCACGTGGAACAATCGCTCTTCTGCGGGAGGCAGTTGGTTGCGGCGAGGAAGAAAATTGCCGGCGATGGTCTGGGCGTGGCCACCGCGAAGGGCGCGCCGCGCCTGGAACGGCTCGCCGAAGAAATCGCGTCCTCCGGTTGTCGCCAGGGAAGGGAACTCTGCACCATTCGCACGCGACTGCCGCTCCGGCCTTGCTTCCTGCGAGGTGGAATTACGCTGCTGCATCTATAATGGTTGTATCATTCCCGACGCTGCGGTCGGGTGCAAGTTTGCATTTGCGCAGATTAGCCTTCCGTGAAATGGATTGGAGTTGCAATGCCGATTTTCGAATACCGCTGCGAACAGTGTGGAAATAAGTTCGAGGCCATCCTTTTCGGTGAGCAGAAAGCCGAGTGCCCTAGCTGCCACACTGGCCAACTCGAAGCCCAGCTCTCGACGTTTTCCGTCAGCACCAAGAGCAGCGCAGCAGCGACGCCGGCGGGTTGTGGACAAAACAACTGCTGCATGATGGGCGGCTGCTCCGAGAACTGAAGCGCGTAACAGGCTG
>PLYW01000170.1:228-10087 GCA_003151875.1 Acidobacteriaceae bacterium | reverse complement strand
GCGGGAAGTGGAGCGACCTGCCAAAACCCGCGAAGCGATAGTTCACGCGGTCTCCATCTGGCGCGACAGTGTGGGGCGCGCTATACCGCCTGCAGAACCCGCGAGAGGCAATCTTCGCAGAAGCCGCTGTCTTTGATGTCGATCCATTCCACCGCGTGGGCCGGGGCCATGGCACAGCGATAGTCCTGGCAATGGGTCAGGCTCAGTGTGTGTCCCAGTTCATGCACGGTCTCGATCAAGAGCCGGTTGGCGAGAACATCGGCATCCGGCGGCAGACCGTAGAATTCCTGCCGCAAACGATGATAGGAAACCAGCGCGCCAGCGCCGCCCATCTGGGCTTCCCCAAAAACAAAAGTCAAAATTGGAATGTAGAGGTCCAATTCCGTGACTCCGACCAGCCGCCAGGTGCTGCCGCTGACGTACTTCTGCATCCTGGCCAGAATTTCGGAGGAGTGGTATTGCTGGCGTTCGGCGTGCCGCGCAAACGNNTGCTGCAGCCATTCGAGCAGCCGCGCGTCCATGGTTCCCACCGGCAGGAGTTGAAGTTTTTTCATAGCAACTAGCAACTAGCAATTGGCACTTGGCACTTAGCACTTAGCTCCACTCCGGCTGTTATCCCGACCGAGCCCGCCGCGGCGGGCAAGTGGAGGGACCTGCTTTTGTGCCATCCAGAGTACCTGTGCCTAAAAGTGCAAAGACCCAGCCGCGCAGCGGCGGCCTCGCCTTGAGCCCGGGGTGCCAACCCCGGGAAACCGAGCTAAGAGCGATTAGAAATTGGCCGTTAACTTTTAGCCTTTAGCAATCAGGTTACCGATGAGAGCACTACCAAGAACTACTTCTGGTTTCTAAGAGCTAATTGCTAATTGCTAAGTACTAGTTGCTAACCGCTAGTTGCTAACCGCTAGCTGCTCTTTCTCTTTCCTGTTCCACCCGTACTTTTTCAGCTTGTGGTGTAAGGTGACGCGATCAATCTCCAGAATTTCGGCGGCCCGGGTCTGATTGTCGCCGCACTCCTCCAGCACCCGCAGAATGTGGGCGCGTTCGGCATCCTCAAGGCTGCGTACATCGCCAGTTCCCACGCCAGCGCCGTTCTTCGATCGCAGAACAAAATCCGGCTCGCGCAGCTCGGGCTCCTGCGCCACCACCATGGCCCGTTCGACCGCGTTTTCCAATTCGCGGATATTGCCCGGCCAATTGTATTGTTGCAATTCATTCATCGCGGCTGGCGAGACCCGCGTGATCTTCTTGCTCATTTCGCGCGAGAACTTGCGGGTGAAGTGGTCCACCAGCAGGGGAATGTCTTCCCGGCGTTCGCGCAGCGGCGGAATCTCGATATGAAAAACGTTGAGCCGGTAGAAGAGGTCGGGGCGGAACGTGCCCTCCTCGATCAACTGTTCCAGGTTCTTGTTGGTGGCCGCGACCACGCGAAAATCAACGTGGATGGTTTGATTGCCGCCCACGCGCACGATCTCGCGCTCCTGCAGCACGCGCAGCAAGTCGGTTTGGGTCTTCAGGCTGATGTCGCCGATCTCGTCGAGGAACACGGTTCCGCCTTCAGCGATTTCGAACTTGCCCTTCTTGCGATACTGCGCCCCGGTAAACGCGCCTTTCTCGTGGCCAAAGAGTTCGCTCTCCAACAGAGTTTCCGTTAACGCGCCGCAATGGATGACCACCAGCGGATGAAAGCGTCGCGGACTTCCCGCATGAATGGCGCGCGCCACCAATTCCTTGCCGGTGCCGCTCTCGCCGGTGACCAGCACCGTGGCATCGGTGGGCGCAACCGTTTCGATGGAATCGAAGACATGCTTCATGGCCGCGCTCTGTCCAATGATCTCGGAGGGATGCGCAATTTCGGCTACGGTCTCCTTCAGTTGCGCATTCTCCTGCTGGGTGCGGCGATGCGACATCGCCTTGGCGATCAGGTGCGCAATCTCGTCCGGATCGAGCGGCTTATTGACGTAGTCATAGGCCCCATTCTTGAGCGCCGTAATGGCGGTTTCCACCGAGGCATAACCCGTCATGATGATGACCAGCATGTCGGGATAAATCTCGTGCAGGCGCCGCTGCAGTTCGATGCCGTCGGTGCCGCGCATCTTGATGTCCACCAGNNTCCACGATCAGCAATTTGCCTTGCGTCATTCTTCTACCTCGTTTCCACCGCTGCGCGGTCACGATCGCCAGCCATGGCGGGATTCTGGCTGTCCACCGGCAGCTCAATTCTGAATGTCGTACCTTGTCCCACGGCGGAGTTCACTTCGATCTGCCCGCCATGGCGCTCCACGATGTTCTGGCTGATGGCCAGGCCGAGTCCCGAGCCGCCGGACTCCTTCGTGGTGTAGAACGGCTCGAAAATGTGGGCCAGATGCTCGTCGGGAATCCCGATCCCGTCGTCGCGGATGACCAGTTCGATCCACTCCGCGCTGGCACGGGTGCTGATCCACAGGTTGCCTTCCTGGGGCATGGCGTCGATGGCATTGATCACCATGGCCAGCACCACCTGTTCGATCTGGGCGGGATCGCAATGCGCCATAGGCAAATCGGCCGCCAGATCGAGATTGAGCTGCACGCCGGCCATTTCCATCTTGTGCTGCACCAGGCGCACGCAGCGATCGATGACCTGGTTGAGATCGCACCAGGCCAGATTCATCGGCGAGACCCGCGAGAAACTCAGCAGGTTCTTCACCAACTCCCCGCAGCGTTTGCTCTCGCTGGCCACCAGATCGAGCGATCCCTTCATCTCTTCCTTCTTGGGTAAACTGGCGGCGTTTTTGTCGATCCAGCGTTTGACCAGCTTGGAATAGGTCAGGATGCCGGAGAGCGGATTGTTGATTTCGTGCGCGACCACCGCGGCCATCTTGCCGATGGTGGCCATTTTTTCCACGTGCAACATGCGCTGGTGCGCCTGTTTCAACTCGCGGGTCTTCTCGTCGACACGCTCTTCGAGAGTATGGGCCCAAGCGGTAATTTCCGCCTGCGCCACCTGCAACCGGTTGCTCATCTCGTTAAACGATTGCGCCAGTTCGCCCACCTCATCCTGCGAGCGGACGGGAATCTGATAGCCGAGGTCCCCGGTAGCCACGCGCTCCGTCCCGGTTTTTAACTCGCGGAGCGGATTGCGGACTTCGATCCACACAAACAGTCCGCTGAGGAAAACCACCGCCATCAGCGCGACCGCAGTTCCGGCAATCATCTCCCGGCGTTCCCGGTGCAGGCTTTCATCCACCTTGGCGAGGGAAAGATTGGTGTCGAGCACGCCCAGAATCCGCGTGCTGGCGGGATGAGCATGGCAGGCGGCATTGGAGCAGGCGGGCTGGTTCTCGATGGGCGTGATCACTCCCAGCACGCGGGTATTGGCTGCGTTATAGACGCGAAACCGGTCGGAGCGGTTCAAACGGCTGAGCGGCTGCGATTGCGTGTGGCAGCCATAGCAGGCTTCGGCGCCCTTATCCACCATGGTGCCGACTTCGGGCGGGGCCGTGGAATAGCTGATCACGCCTTGCGGGTTCAAGATGCGGACCCGCACCACCCCGGGCTGGTCGGCCATGTTCAGCATCATCTCGTACAGGCCGCTGCGATCGTTGTTCAGCATGTAATGCGAAGCGCTGCGGCGCAGCACCTCGCTCTGCTGCTCGGCGCTGACCAGCGCGGCCGCTTCCAGATGCTTGCGATGAAGTTGGGTGCTGAAGTATCCCAGCAGGGCGAAGATGATGATCATGACCACGAAAATCGAGACCATCAGCTTGGCGCTTACGCTGCGTCCCAGCCTTTGCAGCCAGAACGGGCGCGATGAGGCTGGGCTCTCCTCGGTGGTTTCGAGTGAGGGCCGCCTCGAGTTGTCAGTCTCCAGCATGGACGGGCACCGCAACTTCTGCGAACCGGGCTTCGGGTTCGTGGAGTGCCGGGATGTGGACCCTCTCTTCGGGGAAGATCGGCAGGTACTTCGCCGCCAGGCCGAAGATGGCAAAACCGAGCGCGACAAACATCGCGGTGATGACTACCTCGGTCCACTTGGGGGTGTAACGGCCGCCGACGGCGTTCTCGACTCCGGTGATGGTCACGTTCAGACGATTGGTGACAAACCCCAGCAGGGTCAGCACCGCCGCCAGGTACAGGCCTTGCGCGCTTTCCCGAATCTTGGGCACCAGCAGGAGTCCCAGCGGCGCGAAGATTGAGAGGAATATTTCCAGCAGGAAGAAGCGCTGTTCATATCCCGGTACCATGACCAATCCCAGGGCGCCGCGATGGTACAAGTCCTCGAACTTCAGGATTCCGTAGAGCGCCAGCACCACCACCANNAGATACAGCGTGCCCAGCGACGACTGGTGCAACGTCGAGAGCAGCACGCCGAGAATCACGAACACCACCATGAGGCTGCGGATGACCTTGAGCGCGCGCTTCAGTTTGAAGTGCTCCAGCACAATCGGGGAGAACTCCATGGCGAGCACCGCGGTGTAGAACATGACGCAGTAGGCGACTTCGAACATCACCGAGTGCGGATTGCGCATGATTAGCGGATGCCAGATGTTCCACGGCAACCCCAGGTCGTACATCAGCGCGGCACACACCAGCAGGTAGCCCAGGAATGCGGTAAGAATCGTGGGCCTTACGATGGAATGGAACCGCTTGATGTTGAAGATCTCGACCGCAGCGGTCAGGGTGAAACCACCCGCCGCCAGCATGACGCCGCACATCACGTCAAAGCCGATCCACAGCCCCCAGGGAAACTGATCGCTCAGGTTCGTGGACGCGCCCAGCCCGCGGAAGAAGCGGAGAAAGGTGCAGTACACGCCCGCCGCCATGATGAAAAGGAAGATCGCTTTCCAGAATGTGAAGCGGATTCTGGGGACCGTCATCGCCCACCTCCGTTGTGTTCTTTCTCTTTGGCCTCAGCTTCGGCAACGTCTTCGCGGCGATGGGTGATCCAGTAAACCCCGCCCAGCAACGTGCCGAACAGAGGGACGAAGTCCGGTATGCGCGACAGCACCTGGTAGGTGTACATAGGCAGCGCCCGTTCCGTCAGGTCAGTGCGGAAACCGAAAAGATTGAAGGGGACGGAAGATAGCAGCATCACCGATGTGCCGCCGACCTCGGTCTCGCCGAAGATGTGCGGCAAATATTTGCCGGGATTGTCGTGGATGCGTTTCTTGGCTTCTTCCAGCAGTTCGTCGCGATCACCGAACTTGGTGGCGCCGGTGGGACAGATTTCCGCGCAAGCCGTCGGTTTTCCCTGGGCAACGCGCTTGCTGCACATGATGCACTTGCGCACGCCGGGTACAGCTTTCTCCCATTCGTACTTGGGCACGCCGAAGGGACAGGCGGCCATGCAATAACGGCATCCCATGCAACGGCTCTTGTCGTAGGTGACGGGCCCGAGAGCGGTCTTCTTCAGGGCGCCTACCGGGCACACCGAAGCGCAAGCCGGGTCGTCGCAATTCATGCACAACTTGCGCATGAACTTGTCGTCCTTGGTCAGGATGGCGGTGTACTTGTGCGCTGACGTGATCTGCTGGTCGGCGATGCGGTCGTCGTAGGGCAGGCCGTTTTCGGTGGCGCAGCCCTGCTCGCACTGCTTGCAGCCGATGCACAGGGTCGCATCGTAAAGGATTCCCTTGCTCATGCTTTTCTCCAGATCGCCCAGGCGGCCCGGTCGGACCTCGGCAGGTGGAAGCGGCGCCAAAGCCAGGGCGCCGTCGGGCGACTTCGGAACTTCGAGAATGTTCCGCTCCAGACCGGCTCGTAACCTGGAGCCGGCTTGGAGAGGAAGCCAGCGTGAAGCGGACCTACTTCAGGCTCTTCACGTAAGTAGCCAGTTTGGCAGCGTCAGCCGGGCTGACCCCCTTGTTGGCAAAAGCGTGCATGGCCTTCTTCTGCGGCCCGCCATTCTCAATGTAGTCAACAAGATCGGCGTTCGACGCCTTCTGCACGGTGGGAGACGAAAACTCCGGAGATCCCATCTTCTTGCCGGCGGCGGTGGCTTTTCCATCCGCGCCATGGCAGCCCGCGCACTTTGCTTTGTAAAGGTCTTCCTGCGCCCACGACAGGCTGGGAAGGACCAGGAACAGCGCGAAAGCGGTAAGTAGAACAGCTAAGATGACCTTCTTCATGACTTCTCCGAGTAATGGATTATGAATACAGGGTCCGGTTCGACCTTCTTGTCAGACCCGCACCCATGAAACCGCCATGAGTACGATTTCAGTGTGGGACATAGACTTAGGGGATGCTGTGATGGGGGTCACTCGGCGACGTGATGGGTTTCGCCACAGTTCGGACGAGCGTTCGAATGCGGTTGTGGCGGTTTGCTGCGGTAGATGGTGAATTAATACGCAGGTAGGTGCAAACAATCTCCGCAGCTGCCCCCTTCGCTACGATGATTTTCTCTGCGCCTCAGAAAATATGTGGCGATTCTCAGCGGTGGGAGCCCCCGCATTTATGCGCGGGAAGGAGCGCTTCAGCACTCCGGGAAAGGCTCGCCTTCAATCAGTGCGCTTTAGCGCCGGGATCGAGAAATCCCAGGGCTGAAGCCCGTTTTAAAGAACGCGCACGTTTCCGCTGGACTAAAGTCCAGCTCCCCCCCCCCTGCTGAAGCAGGGGGCTTCCACCAAGGCTCTTCCACAGAGTTTTCAGCAGCCTCTTCAGCCCGCGGCCCTATTGTAGCGAAAACGCCTCTAGTCCCCGCCCACCGTAGGCGCCAAGGCTGGCGCGCTGGATGGTTTCTTCAGGGTACGGTTGGGATGAAATAAGTTCAATACTCCGCAAATCACCCAATATCCCATCGCAACCCCGAAGGCGAATGCCGCAAAGATGGTGAACAGGAGCAGGATCGAGAGCAGAAACGTGGTCATATCGTTCTCTTTTTTCGATGAGCCGGAACCCGCCGGACGATGCCCGGAATTTCCCCGAGCAGGTTGAATCCCGGAGGCGGGGCAATCATCTACTCTGATAATTTCACTTTACCTCGCGTTGACGTATCTCGCTGTTGGCAACTAAGATACGTGAGTAGAATTGCGTTTCCCCTCTCGCGGACTTTCCAGAGCAGTGCATCACGGCGAAACGGCGGTTCCCGGGTCGTAGCGCCCGTTCAGGTTGGTGTATCCAGGGAGGTCGGGTGAAGGGGACTCGATCGGGATTATTGGTGGGTCTCAGTAGCTGACAGGAAGGTTTGAAGGGGCACGGCTTCAGCCGTGCCGTTGCTGGTGCGTGGACAGTTGGGCTTCAGCCCCTGAGGGGACTCGCCCGCCGCGGCGGGTCGCAACATCGAAGTCCCTCAGCGGCTAAAGCCAGCAATGATGACAGCAGCTTACGGCACGGCTAAAGCCGTGCCCCTTCAAAGCATGGGAACCTGATGAATAATTTCCAGGTTCAGTGCCGCGTTCCAACCGTTATCCATGGGTATCAGCAGCATCACCGTCCGCGGGGCGCGCCAGCATAACCTGAAGAACATCAGCGTCCAGATTCCGCGCAACACTCTGACCGTAATCACCGGCCTGAGCGGCTCGGGCAAGTCGTCGCTCGCCTTCGACACCATCTACGCCGAGGGCCAGCGGCGCTACGTGGAAACGCTGTCGGCTTACGCCCGTCAGTTCCTCGACCAAATGGAGCGGCCCGATGTGGACAGCATAGACGGCTTGAGTCCGTCCATCGCCATCGAGCAGAAGACCACCAGCCGCAGCCCGCGTTCCACGGTTGGCACCATCACCGAGATCTATGACTACTTGCGCCTGCTCTATTCCTCCATTGGCGCGCCGCATTGTCCGCAGTGCGGGCGCGCCATCTCGCGCCAGTCAGCCGACCAGATTGTGCAACGGGTGATGGACCTGAAGCCCGAGGACCGGGTGATGATCATGGCGCCCATCGTTCGTGGGCGAAAGGGCGAGTTCAAGAAGGAGCTGGACAAGCTGGCGCAGCAGGGCTTCACCCGCGCCCGCATCGACAACGAGTTGCGCAACATTGCCGATGACGAGATCAACCTCGATAAGCGCAAGAACCACACCATCGAGCTGGTGGTTGACCGGCTGCTGGTGAAGCCGGGAATCGAGCACCGCCTGGCGTCCTCGGTTGAGTTGGCCATGAAGCTGGCCAACGGGTTGGTGCAGGTCGCGGTGGTCGGCGGCGAGGAGCACTTGTACTCGTCCAAGCTGGCTTGTCCGGAGTGCGGCATCAACGTGCCCGTGTTGGAGCCGCGTTCGTTTTCGTTCAACAGCATGTACGGCGCGTGTCAGGAGTGCAACGGCCTGGGCAGTAAGTACGATTTCGATCCGGCCAAGGTCATTGCAGACTGGTCGAAGCCTCTGCTGGACGGCGCTTTGGGACCAGGCTCGGCGTCGCAACACCTCATCCGCATATTGCAGTTGGCGGCAGAAGCCTACGGATTCAGCCTGACCACGCCGTTTGAGCATTTGCCGCGCAAGACGCAAAACCTGATCCTCTACGGCCCGGAGCGAGAAGAGAAAAAGAAGGGCGGCTTTCTCGGCGTATTCGCCTATCTGCGGCAAGCCATGGAGGAGAGCGCCTCCGAGGCCTATCGCGACTGGCTTCTGGACCACATGTCCGCCACCAAGTGCCCCGCCTGTCACGGCCAGCGGCTGCGGCCCGAGAGCCTGGCGGTGAAGGTGAACGGGATGTCCATCGCCGAGTTCACGGCGCTGCCGGTGTCGCGCGCCGTGGAAGCGGCGGCGCAGATCACGCTCTCCGAGCGCGAGGAGCGCATTGCCGGCCGAATTCGCAAGGAGATTGCTGAGCGCCTGGGTTTTCTCAACGCGGTCGGGCTGGGCTACATCTCGCTCAACCGTTCGGCTGCGACCCTGAGCGGCGGCGAGGGTCAGCGCATTCGGCTGGCTACGCAGATCGGATCGAAGCTGCGCGGCGTTCTGTATGTGCTGGATGAGCCTTCGATCGGACTGCACCATCGCGACAACGACCGTCTGCTGCATGCCCTGGAAGCATTGCGCGATCTGGGCAACACCGTGTTGGTGGTGGAGCACGACGAAGACACCATTCGGCGCGCCGATTACGTCATCGATCTCGGGCCGGGGGCGGGACGGCACGGCGGAGAAGTGGTCGCCAGCGGCACTCCCGCACAGATTGAGGAGGCGCCGGGTTCGCTGACCGGACAATACATCTCCGGGCAGAAGCAGATTGCGTATCGTTACGCGCGACGGCAGCCCGCCGCGGCGGGCAAGGCCATCACTATTCTTGGCGCGTGCGAAAACAACTTGAAGAATCTCGACATTACTTTTCCCTTGGGCGTCATGACCTTGGTGACCGGCGTGTCGGGTTCGGGCAAGTCAACCCTGGTCAACGACATTCTTTACCGCGCGCTGGCCAAGTCGCTGTATGGCTCACGCGAAGAGGCCGGCGCCCACAAGGCAATCGCTGGCACCGAATTCATCGACAAGGTCATCCGTATCGACCAGTCGCCCATCGGCCGCACGCCGCGCTCGAATCCCGCGACCTACACCGGCGTCTTCACCCAGATTCGCGATCTTTATGCCATGCTGCCGGAGTCGCGCGAGCGTGGCTACAAGGCCGGACGCTTCTCCTTCAACGTTGCCGGCGGACGTTGCGAGGCCTGTCAGGGTGACGGGCAGCGCCGCATCGCCATGAACTTTCTCCCCGACGTGTACGTGCTTTGCGAGGTGTGCGGCGGCAAACGGTACAATCATGAGACCCTGGCCGTGAAGTACAAGGGTTACTCAATCGCCGATCTGCTGGAGACGCCGGTAGCCGACGCGTTGCCCATCCTGGAGAACATCCCGCAGATCAAGCAGAAACTGCAGACGCTGGTGGACGTCGGCTTGGGCTACATTCATCTCGGCCAGTCGGCGGTAACGCTGTCAGGTGGAGAAGCGCAGCGCATCAA
>PLYW01000170.1:0-185 GCA_003151875.1 Acidobacteriaceae bacterium | reverse complement strand
CGTTTGGTGGCGCAAGGCACGCCGGAGCAGGTGGCGCGGGTGAAAAAATCCTACACCGGCCAGACGCTCGCCAAACTGTTGCCGCGTTCGTCCAATGCGAGGAGCAACGCCTAAGCCGTGTTAAATCTGCTGCCAGATCCCAACGAGAATCCGCTCGCCGCCGAAGTGCCCAGCGGTCTGCCGGG
>PLYW01000300.1 GCA_003151875.1 Acidobacteriaceae bacterium | reverse complement strand
ACCAGGTCCTCTTCGATGATGAGGACGCCTTCGTCCTTGAGCTGCGGAGCGAACAGGCCGTACGCCTCCTGCGACATCACCACCAGAATGTCGGGCCGAGGCACGTAGGGATACAGCACGGGCGTATCCGAAAGAATGAGCTGCGCGCTGCAGGCCCCGCCGCGGGCTTCCGGTCCGAAGTTCTGCGTCATGGTGGCGTAGCCCGGCTGATAGATGCACCCGGCTTTGCCGATGATGATGGCCGACAGGATAACGCCCTGGCCTCCGAATCCTGCGATACGGATCTCGCTTACTGGCATGAACAGGCCTCCGTTTCCACGTAATCGTCTCCCAGCGAATCGAGCAGCCGATCGTGCATGAGTTCGCGATAGTCGCTGCGCTCCCGGTCGACAAACTTGCCGACGGTGATCTCGCCGCTCTTGGTCAAGGCAACGTCTTTGGTCGATGCGCCGTTGCGGATCTTGCTGACTTCTTTGTAGAACTTCATGGTGTCGAGGCCGTCGCCCATTTTGTTGCGGCGCTGATACAGCGTTGGGCAAGGCGACAGGACCTCGATAAAGCTGAAACCCCTCTTGGCGAACATCTCCTGCATGGCGCGCGCCAGTTGTTTAACGTGGAAGACCGTCCAGCGGGCCACGTAAACCGCTCCCGCCGCTTCCACCAGGTACGGCAGGTTGAACGCCGCATCGAACGTGCCATAAGGATTGGTCGAGGTAATAACATCGTTTGGCGTGGTCGGGGCCGTCTGTCCGCCGGTCATGGCATAAATCAGGTTGTTGATGCAGACCACCTTGATGTCCACGTTACGGCGGGCGGCGTGAATCAGATGATTGCCGCCGATCGCGAACAGATCGCCATCACCCGAGTACACCACCACGTTTAACTTTGGATTGGCCAGCTTCAAGCCGGTGGCGAACGGAATGGCGCGGCCGTGCGTGGTGTGGAACGAGTCTTGTTTGACGTAGCCGGCAACGCGTCCGGTGCAACCGATGCCGGAGACAATGGCAACGTTCCGGGTGTCAATCTTGGCGTCAATGAGCGCGTGGGCGAAGGAGTTGACGCTGGTGCCAATGCCGCAGCCCGGACACCAGATGTGGGGAATGCGGTCCATGCGCAGGAATTGTTCCACTGGGTTTTGGGGAGTCAGTTCGGTCAGCTCGCTCATCGCGCCACCTCCAGGATGGTCTGCAGAATGTCTTCCGGACGGTGTACGCTGCCTCCGGCGTGGCCCACGAAGCGGACGATGGCTTTGCCAGCAACGGCGCGTTCTACCTCGCGCACCATCTGTCCCAGGTTCAGCTCGACGACAACAATTGCCTTCACCTTGGCGGCGATTTCTGCGATCTGCTTTTCGGGGAAAGGCCATGCGGTGATCAGGCGGAACTTGCCGACCCTCACGCCCTGCTTGCGCGCCAACTCGATGGCGCGTTGCGCCACTCGCGAGGTGATGCCGTACGACACCACAACCACCTCGGCGCCCTCGATCTGCTCTTCCTCGTAAAGGGTGATTTTGTCGACGTTCTTCTTGATCTTGTCCTGCAACCGCCTCACCAGCTTGTCCTGCTGAGCGGGCGTCATGTCGGGATAGCCGCGCTCGTCGTGGGTCAGACCGGTGACGTGGACGTTGTAGCCTTCGCCGGTTCGCGGCATGTCGGGCACCAGGTCTTCGCACGGCTTGAAGGCGAGAAACTCGTCGGGTGGAAGAGTGGTGTAGCGGCGCGGAGTGACTTCAATTTGCTCGGGTGGAGGAATGACCACCTTCTCCGTCATGTGGCCGACCACCTCGTCCATCATGACGAACACCGGGCACCGATACTGCTCAGAGTAGTTGAATGCCGTGATGGTCAGGTCGAAGCATTCTTGCGGCGAATTGGGGCACAGCGCAATTATCTCGTAATCGCCGTGCGAGCCCCAGCGCACCTGCATCATGTCGGCTTGTGCGGGCAGGGTGGGCAATCCGGTGGAAGGCCCGCCGCGCTGCACGTCCACAAACACGCAGGGTGTTTCCGTCATCACTGCCAGGCCGATGTGCTCCATCATCAGGGAGAATCCAGGGCCGGAGGTCACGGTGAACGCCTTGGCTCCGCCCCAAACCGCGCCTTGCAGCGCAATCGAAGCAGCCAGTTCATCTTCCATCTGAATGAAGGTCCCGCCTACGGTGGGCACGCGGGCGGCGAAGCGCTCCACGACTTCGGTTGAGGGAGTGATGGGATAGCCGGAAGAGAACCGCGCTCCGGCGGCCAGGGCGCCCTCGCAGCAGGCGTGGTCGCCATCCAGAAAATGAGTGCCGGTCATGACCCCGGCGGGATCAGCGTGCATCTTGGTCCTCCTTGATTTCGGCCGCGGGTGGCGGGGCGGCGACCGCGGCGTTCTCTTTGGGCGGCGCCGGCTGCTTGTATCCGAAAATCGCGAAGTCGGGGCAGTACATACCGCACAAATCGCAACCGCTGCACTTCTCCGGGTGGACCATGTAAGGAGTGTGATATCCCTTGGCGTTAAAAGCAGAGGAGAGCGCCAGAACGTGCGTGGGACAGAACTCTACGCAGAATCCGCAGGCCTTACAGCGCTCAACCACAATCTGCACCGAACCCTTGGCCATTGCTGCCCTTTCTTCTTGGCGCCGCGCTTAACGAAAGGCTGCCTGGACGGCGGCAACTTCCTGATTAGGCTTGGCGGCACCTGGAATTACGCTGCGGTTGGAGGCTCACCCACCTACCGAACGATAGTTCGATTCTTAACCAGTCACTGCCCAAGGCGAAGTGACAGCGGTCACAAGGTGATGTGAGTGGGAGCACCGCGCGTATTTTTCAAGTTGTCATCCCGACCGAACCCGGGTTCGGTCGGGATGACACCACAAATCTTGCTTCTACTGTAAGGCTGAAGCGGGTTCGGTCGGGATGACACCTTAAGAAAATACGCAAGGAAATACGCACTAATACACGTGTGAAGAAAACTCGCCTGGGCCCCTTTCTGCGAACAGTTCCGCAATGCGGGCCGCCAGCGCATCGGGTTCCTCGTCGCGCGGAACAAAGCGATCGACGGCGGTCCGCGAAGAATCGTGCACCGCAAAGTAAGGTGACAGCACCACCGCGATCACCTGCGGACAAACTTGTTTGATCTGTTCCGCCACCTGCTCCAGGTCAACTCCCGGGTAGTTGTTGTCCATTAACAGCATGTCGGGGCAAACATTTTCGGCGAGCAGGGTCGCGTCTTCCACCGATCTGGTGGGCCACACTTTGTAGCCAAAGTGCTCCAGCAACAGGCGCCGAACCTGAAGCATGGTGGCATCGTGACACAAACACAAAATCGCTTTGCGGTGTAATCGCATGAACACTCCCGGAGATGTCGCGGCCATCACGGAGACCTCTCTGTCGTCAGCGAGCCCGAGGCGGTGTGCATCTCCGACGCAAAATGTGTCGGGCGCTACCGGGATACAGTGCAACGTTCATGCCAAAAACCAGGGAAAGAAAACACTGGAGTTAATCAGGCAGCTTCGGGCGGCGACAGGAAACTTTTACGCGCGGCAGGAAAGCCTGCTATGGTCAGGCCGTGGTGGTGAAAAACCTGGCCACCGTGGTCAAAAATGCGCAGAAAAACAAGGACATAGGCAACCTGGAACCACATGCCGGGACCGTCCGGCGTGGATTCGGCGAGCGCGTATGTTGCCAGCGAGGACACGAGGTTACTCAGAGTGCGAACATGCATGTATGATGGAGACAGCATCGCCGATCAGATTGATTGAGCTGAGAGGAGCCGCCTATGGCCAACTCACGTCCATCCTTTACCAAGCGCCAAAAAGAACGGTCACGCCAGGAAAAACAGGCTGAAAAGTTCCAGAAGAAGCAGCAGCGCAAGCAGCAATCGGACAATGAGACCGAAGCTCCCGCCACCTCATCGGTGGCCGATCTGGTGGTCACGCACGACGAGGAAGGTCAGCCGCAAGGCTTTGATTTTCATGACTTTGCCAAGTAATTCCCGCTGCGGCGGCCAGCCCGCTGCGGCTTTCCCCGGCATTCTCAGGGAGTCTGTGGTACACTCCCGTTAGACGCTATTAGCCACGGTTCGCTTGTGGTGCGACAGTCTGATCCGAAGTTTCGATCTGATTTCCCGCCTTTCCTGCTTCCCGTTTGTTTTCAGCGCCCAATAAACTATTGAGCGGCATCCGAAGTATCTTCGCGAATCGCATGGCACTAAAATGCAATCGCGAGACGCCCCTCCAGAAAGTACGAATCGATTGACACAATTTACAGAAATGCCTCTTTCCGCTGATCTTCAGCGGAAGTTGGCGCTTGCTAATTTCACTATTCCCACCGCCATTCAGGCGGAAGCGATCCCGCACGCTCTTGCGGGCAGAGATGTCCTGGCCACCGCCCAAACCGGCACTGGCAAGACCCTTGCGTTCCTGGTGCCCTTGATCGAGCGCCTGTTGCAGACCACGTCTCGCAACCCGGAAGCCCTGATCCTGGTTCCCACGCGCGAACTTGCCATGCAGGTCCACGAACAGTACGAAAAGCTGCGCGACAAGAAACTTGCGCCCGCAGCCTTGGTCATCGGCGGTCTGGCCGAGAAGGCGCAGATTCAAGCCCTGCGCTCGGGAGCGCGGGTCATCGTAGCCACGCCGGGACGTCTGGAAGATTTCCTGGGCCGCAGGCTGGTCCGCCTCGAAGCGGTCAAGACCCTGGTTCTCGACGAAGCCGATCGCATGCTCGACATGGGCTTTCTGCCGGCCATCCGGCGAATCGCGGCGGTGCTACCGCGCGACCGCCAGACGCTGTGCTTCTCGGCCACCCTGGAAGCCTCCGTCGCTGGCCTGGTCAATGACTACATGCGCAAACCAGTGCGCATTGCGCAGGGTTCCATTTCGAAGCCGGCCGACACCGTCGAACTCCACGCCTTTGAAGTTTCTGCGTCGGAGAAGTCAGAGGTCCTACGCCAGCTTCTGTACGCTGAGAAGGGCCGCACCCTGGTGTTCGCCCGCACCAAGCGCGGTACCGAGCGCCTGGCCAAGAGCCTGGTGCGCGACGGTTTCACCGCCGCGATGATTCACGGCGACCGCACTCAGTCGCAACGAACCGGAGCACTCGCGGGCTTTGACGCGGGCCGCTTCAAGGTGCTGGTGGCCACTGATGTTGCTTCGCGTGGCATCGACGTGCAGAACATCGCGCATGTCATCAACTATGATTTACCGGCCATTCCCGAGGATTTCATCCATCGTGTGGGCCGCACAGGCCGGGCTGGATTGCGCGGCCGCGCTTCGACGCTGGTAGCGGGCGCCGAAGTTGCCGAACTTCGCGTCATCGAACGGGCCCTGAAGCTGCGCATCACCCGCAAGCAGATGAATGGCGCGGACAGATTTGTGTCTGATCGCCCGGTGCGCAATACCCTTCCCTCGCGCACTCTCTCGGCCATGACCGGTGAGGTGTTCTCGTAAGGCTTGTTTTTCGGGACCAGGGCTAGAACCCTGGTCTCAATTTCCCCGCAGCTTCCAAATCTGCTTCCAAAGTTCCTTTGAACCGCGAACATCCGGTTGACCATCGCTTTGTCCTGGGTATAATCTCCGCCCATGTCACAGATAGATTCGCACCCGCCAGGCTCTTTTTGCTGGATCGAGTTGGGCACCACCGACCAGTCAGCCGCCAAAGCCTTCTACCAGTCGCTGTTCGGATGGACTCCTGCGGACATGCCGATGGGGCCGAACGACTTCTACACCATCTTCAAGCTGGACGGCCGCGACGCGGCGGCGGCTTATACTCTGCGTCCCGAACAACGCGCGCAGAATCTGCCTCCGCACTGGACGCTGTACATCATGGTTGCCAGCGCCGACGATGCTGCCCAGCGGGCTGCGGAAGTGGGGGGAACAGTGATCGTAGCGGCTTGCGATGTCTTCGATGCGGGCCGGATGGCGGTGTTACAAGATCCCACGGGCGCGGTGTTTACGGTTTGGGAGCCGAAAAAGAGCCAGGGCACCGGCATTGCGCACGTTGATGGCACCCTTTGCTGGGCCGATCTGAGCACGCCCGACCCGCAGCGCGCCGGCAAGTTTTATAGCGATCTTTTCGGCTGGCAGATCATGAGCGACGACGAGGATCCCGAGCATAACTATCTGCACATCAAGAACGGCGAGCATTTTATAGGAGGCATTCCTCCGGCGTCGCCTCGTCAGCCTGGGACGCCGCCGCATTGGCTGCCGTATTTCAATGCTTCGAATTGCGATGCCGTCGCTGATAAAGCCAAAGCTCTGGGGGCGAAGACTTACCTGCCTCCGATGACGATGGAGAATGTCGGCCGGTTCGCGGTGCTCGCCGATCCGCAAGGAGCGGTGTTCGCGCTGTTTCAGCATATGCCACGACCAGGAAAATAGCGCGTGGGGAAGGCTTATTTGCCGCCGCCCTGTGCGCCTTCCAGTTGAGGCATTCCGGCGAGCGTGGATTTAAGCCGATGTACTACATCCTCGCGCGGATCCAACCCGATAATCCGCGCCTTGACGAAGCCCTCGCCATCAATCACCAGATAGGTGGGAAACTCGTCAACTCCGAATGACTTCCTGACTTTGCGGTCGGCGTCGCGATATTGCGGCCACTCCATCTTCTTCTTGGCGATAAACTGGCGCCATGCCGCGTCGTCTTCATCGGCGCTGATGCTGATGACTACGACTTTGTCGCTCCGGTATTTACGGGACAATTCCTTTAGCTCTCCCACTGAATCCCGACATGACGGACACCAGGTCGCCCAGAAGTCCAGCACCACAATCTTGCCGGTCATCTGCTTGAGGACAAGTTCCTCTCCCTGCAGAGTTGTCACCTCAAAATTAGGAGCAACCTCCTCCCGGGCCCGCCGGGGATTGGCCAGCAGCAACTTCGCCTGTTCGGCCATTGCCGGAGCTGGATTCAGCGCAACAGACTTCTGCAACTCTTCCCTGGCCTGATCGTCCTTCGACTGTCGCAGCAGGGTGATGGCCAGGTCCAAGTGAAGGACCGGATCGTTGCCCGCCAACTCGATGGCCGTACGGAACTCCTGTTCAGCTTGCCCAAAGCGCTTGGCGTCCGGCTTGCCGATGGTCAGCAGCGCTTTTCCCTTGTAGGCGTGCGCGTTCGCTTTGTTGGAATTGTCAGTCGCGGCGGCGACGGCCCGGTCGCAACTGTCGAGCGCATTCTTGAGATCTCCCTGACGGGTGTAGGCTGCCGCCAGCCCGACGAAACACTCGAAGCAAGGATTGCCGGCTAGTTTATTGGCCCGTTTGAAGGCGTCAATCGCATCCTTATCCTTGCCCGCACTCAATGCCTGTTGGCCAGCCTGGTACTGCTGCTGCACGGCGGGATCGAGCGGCGCGGATTTCTCTTGAGCAAAGAGCAGCGATGAAGCAGCGATAGACACGCTGCAGACGAGGAGCAGTAGAAATCGGTGCATGGAAGTGGCTCCTGTTTGGGCGTTGTTCATCTGGCGTCGAAGAACGCAAGAACGTTCAGGCGCTGGATCGAACAGACGGTAACCGACGAAAAAGCATGGTGCCTGAGTTGGATAAAACGTGCAGTGATGGGGATCATAAACAGCAGTGATTGAGGCAGGGAACTTCGGCCCGGAGATGGCCCAGCTATCGCCCCGCGGACATCCCCCGGTTTGGAACGATGACGACACATTGTGTCCGCTCTTTTTAGCGGGAATTCTGCTACCGAACTCCCTCCCCTGGCTGTCTAAAACAGTGACAGGACGAGCCTCGTCCGCTTTCCGGTCGTCCCACGGAACAAAATCCAGGCCCCACACGTACCAAATCAATAGAACAGAATCCTACCCGGTAGGGGAGGCAGCATTGGCCAACGGCAACGGCAAGAAGAAGAAAAAGCGCTGGATCATCATTTCGATCGTGTCAGTCGCGGTGCTGGCGCTGGTGATCGTCGCGGTGGCAGCGACCCGCGGAGGCACCAAGATCGACCCCACCAAGCTGGCAAAGGTGGAAAAGGGCGACCTCGCCAAGAGCGTGGTGGCGACGGGCAAGGTCACGCCCATCACCAAAGTGGAGATCAAGTCGAAGGCCAGCGGTATCGTCAAGAAGCTCTACGTAGACACCAACAGCAAAGTCAAGCAAGGCCAGTTGCTGGCGGAACTCGACAAGATCGAGATCGAGGCCCAGGTCAACTCGGGGCGCGCGCAACTGCTTTCCTCGGATGCCAACCTGAAGGGCGCCGAAGCCGACCTGAAGCGCGCCGAGGTGGACGCCCAGGGCGTGGACATTCCCACCTTGCAGCGGGCCTACGAACGTGCCCAGGAAATGTCGAAGGACGGCGTGGTGTCGCAATCGGCCCTGGATGACGCTCAGCGCAGCTACATCATGGCGGTCAACAAGCGCGATCTCGCGCGGGCGCAATACACGGTAAACCGGGCCAAGGTGGCGCAGGCCCAGGCGCAGGTGAAAAAAGATCAGGCCAGCTTGAACCAACTCCAAGAGCAGCTCAGCTACACCACCATTACGGCCCCGATTGATGGCGTGGTGCTGTCGCGCGACGTGGAAGTCGGCGACGCAGTCAGTTCCATCCTGGTGCTGGGCTCGGGCGCCACCCTGGTTATGACTCTGGGCGACACCAGTGAAGTGTACGTGAAGGGCAAGGTGGACGAGAGCGACATCGGTAAGGTGTACCTGGGGCAGCCGGCCCGCATCCGGGTGGAGACCTTCAAGGACAAGACCTTCACCGGCCACGTAACCAAGATCTCGCCGATGGGCGTCGAGAAAGACAACGTGACCACGTTCGAAGTGCGGGTCTCCATCAACAATCCCGGCGGCGAACTGAAAGCCGAGATGACCGCCAACGCGGAGATCATCCTCGACGAGCACAAGAATGTGCTGATGATTCCCGAAGGCGCCATCCTCTACGACAAAGACAAGAAGGCGTCGGTGGAGGTGCCCGATCCCAAGGGCAAGGAGGGAAAGCGCAAGGTCGCAATCAACATCGGAATCTCCAACGGCGCCAAGACCGAAGTACTGTCAGGTCTTAAGCAAGATAATCAGGTTGTGCTACAGCAATAGCATGGGTTAGTGCTCCCTTGGGCTGCCCGGCAACGGCAGTCCGATTTCTGCAACGCAGTCACTTCAACATCCCGGCGAGGCAATATGAAAAAGCATTGCACTGCCCTTCGTCTTCTTCTTGTTACTCTCCTATTAGCTCCGGTGCTGCTGCACGCCCGCGCCGAAGGTCACTTTGATCGCACTTTGACGGTTTCGGGAACCGTCAGCCTCGATGTCACCACCGGCTCAGGCGACATCACCATCAAGGCCGGCGGCACCGACAAGGTCGTGGTGCATGGAACGGTACACGCCAGCAATGACTGGTTCTCTAACTCCGAAAGCGCGGTAAAGACCGTCGAATCGAATCCCCCGATTCAACAGAACGGGAACAGCATTCGCATCGGCTACGACTTGCCTCTGGATGTGCGCCGGCATGTCGCCATCAGCTACGAAATCACCGTGCCTGCCGATACCACAGTGCAGGCCCACAGTGGCTCCGGCA
>PLYW01000127.1:8163-12537 GCA_003151875.1 Acidobacteriaceae bacterium | reverse complement strand
TTCTAAGATATATAGCTCATGGGTGGAGCACGCCTTTCAGTCGTGCATGGTGGAAGCCCCCGCATTTATGCGGGGGAGGAGCGCTTCAGCGCTCCGGAAAAAGCTCGATCTTGATCACGCGCTTTAGCGCTGGGAATCGAAAATCCGGGGCTAAAGCCCATTTCAAAATCGACTCCTTTTTCCGCTGGACTAAAGTCCAGCTCCCCCTGCTAAAGCAGGGGGCTTCCACCAAAAGGCTCCCACAGAGTTTTTCAGAGCCTCTAAGAGCCGATTCGTATCCAAATCTTAATTGCACCGTTAAAGTGGTGCTCCGCCCTCTTACACTAGCCCTGAAACTGGCCTAACGACACTCACGATGGCAACTTGCGATTGCCCCGACCACAGGAGAGTATATGGATTGTAAATGCAGGGCGGGTGTCGTCCAGCAGTGGAGAGCAAAGTGGATTTTAGACTGCCGAACGCGCCACGGTAAAGTATCCATACGGCACGGTACCCAAGTGGTAAGGGAGAGGTCTGCAGAACTTTCATGCGTGGGTTCGATTCCCACCCGTGCCTCAATGTTTACCCTTCAACGTTCTCGCGGCCGGGGTTGCTGGCCATCAACCGACGCGGTCTAGGATTGTGTGAGCAGCGGCGATTTTTCACTAATCATCAAGCCCTGCCATATCTTAAAAACGGCAGACTATCTGTGAAGGAAAACGTAACGAATCAGGACGGCTGACGAAGTGTAATAACACCCAAACAGAATGGGTTCGACGATCAGCCAGTGCTTGGCGCTAGCCCGGTCGCGAGACTTCCGCAACAGATACATTCCGGTACTAGATAGCACGCAGACCAGTACGCCCGCCAGCGCGAGCCAGAGAACACTGTGCGTTAAGATCACGAGCAATCCTGCGAACCACGGCAAAATACCGGAAAAGATCGCCACAAGCACGGGGCGTCTGGATTTTGGTTGAGTCTGGTTTGTCATGGGTCGCTGAATGATGATACTTGCCAGCCTAACTGTCGAGAACAGGCGATTTCACNNTTAGCCCTGCCGCCCAAAGCTACGGCTGGGCCGCGCTGCCGCTGTAGTATCCATCTCGGGCCTGAACCACCAGGTCTTTCTGCGTGGTTGTCAGATGGATCTTGTGATAGCCGTGTGAGGCATCGGCCTTGTCTGGCGAGTAGCCCAGGCTGTACTGATTGCGCAGCTCTTCTTCAATGCTGGCGTAGATTTGATCGATCGGCTGCTTCTTGGAAACTTCAAAGAAGCGGCCGCCAGTCTCCCTTGAGATCTGCTCCATAACTTTCTTGCCATCGGGATGGGATTGCTGAGGATATCCGGGAGGACCGCCGCGACCCATGCCGCCGGGGCGACCCATTCCACCGCCTAACCCGCCCACGTGGACGCCGTAGTCCCTGTTTCCATAGGCTTCCTTGTCGGTGAACAGGATGGAGTAGACCAGCGTGTTGGCACGCTGCGCCGCCTCGATGGCGCGGGTCAGCGTCAGTTTGCTTCCAGTATCCACACCGTCGGAGAGGATGATGACCGCCTTACGGCCCTGCTGCTTCTGCATCAGCTCGTCCGAGGCCAAGAAGACTGCGTCGTAGAGCGTGGTGCCTCCACCCCGGTGATGGCCGCCTGACCCGGGTGAACCGCCTCCACCGCTTTGCTCGAACTCCGGATTGTCCAGCTTCTCCAGAGCGGCGTTCAGCTTCTTGCGCGAAGCGGTCAGGTCCTGCAGCAGTTCTATCTCCCAGTCGAAATGGATGACGAATGCCTTGTCCTTGTCTTCGCGCATCAGGTGTTCCAGAAAGGCATAGCTGGCGACGCGCTCCTGCTCCAGCACGCGCCGCTGACTCGGGCTGGTGTCCACCAGCAGGCCGAGCGTGAGCGGAAGATCGGTTTCCTTGGCGAAGTAGCGAATCGTCTGCGGGCGACCGTCTTCCTCCAGCTTGAAATCGTCCTTGGTCAGGTTGTTTACAATCTGGCCGTGTTTGTCTCTCACGGTGGCCAGCACATTGACCACATTGACGTCGGAGGAGAAGGTCGGCGTCTGCTGGCCGGGCAATGGCAGGTATGACACCAGCAGAGATGTCAGTGTCGCCAATAGAATCCAGCGTCTTGGCGCGCTCGATCGCGATTGAGTTGGCAAGCTGACTCACTTCCTGGGATTTGGATTCTTCTGAAAACCTGCGTAGCCGGAATGTTATGAACCCGCGACCATCCCGGAAGTTCTGGACAAGTCACATCAAGCGTCCATTACTCCTAGTTCCTAACCCCTAACCCCTAACCCCTGACCCCTGACCCCTAGTCCCTAACCCGCCGCAATTTCTCCACCCGTTCGGCCATCGCCCACTTCAGGTCGTCAATCCCCGCGCCGGTCACCGCCGAGATGGGAAACAGTTCCAGCTTCTTACGCTTGCAGTAGCGTTTCAGCTTGGCCAGTTTTTCTTTGTTCGCCACGTCCATTTTCGACGCGACGACGATCGTCGGTTTCGAGTCCAGTCCCGCGCCGAAGGTCGCCAGTTCGCGGGTGATCACCTCATAATCCTGCACCGGGTCAGGCCGGCCGCTGGCGTCGGAGACGTCCACCAGGTGCGCGAGCAAGCGGGTGCGCTCGATGTGGCGCAGAAACTGCGTGCCCAGCCCCGCGCCTTGGCTGGCGCCTTCGATCAGTCCAGGTATGTCGGCCACCACAAAACTCATTTCTTCGGGCGCTTCCCCGACCGCCACCACACCCAGGTTGGGCTGCAAGGTGGTAAAGGGATAATCGGCAATCTTGGGCCGCGCCGCCGAAATACGCGAGATCAGCGTGCTCTTGCCGGCATTGGGATAGCCGACGAGGCCGACATCGGCAAGCAGCTTCAATTCCAGACGCAGATCGCGCTCTTCTCCGGAGTGTCCCTCCTCGTGCTCGCGAGGGGCCTGATGGGTCGAGGTAGCGAAGCGGGCATTGCCGCGGCCGCCGCGACCGCCGTGCGCCACCACGACGCGCTCGTCGGGATGGGAGAAGTCATGCACCACTTCGCCGGTCATCTCGTCGTAAACGATGGTCCCGACGGGCACCTTGAGGATGATGCTCTCGCCCTCGCGGCCGGTTTTGTTGGAGCCTTCGCCATGGCGTCCGCGTTCGCCCTTGTATTCGGGATTGAAGCGGAAGTGCACGAGGGTGTTGTGGCGTTCGCTCGATTCCATCACCACGTCGCCACCATGACCGCCATCGCCGCCGGAGGGACCGCCGCGCGGCACGAACTTCTCGCGCCGGAAGGCCATGCAGCCGTTGCCGCCATCGCCCGCCTTCACCCGGATTCTTGCTTCGTCAACGAACATAGGAAAGCCAACAGGAAGTAACCACCATACTAAATCGTAGGCACGTCCGGATNNACTGATTTTCACTCCATGGAGGGGCGGATGGCTTCCACGCAACAAGACGTGTTCCTCACCGGCGGGACGGGCTTCATGGGCAGCAGTTTGGCCAGGGAATTATTGCGCCGGGGACACCACGTGCGCGCGCTGGTCCGCCCAGGCTCTGAGTCGAAGCTGGCGGCTGGCTGTGAGCCTGTGCGCGGCGACGCGCTGCGCGCAGAAAGCTATGCGTCGCAAATAGCGCCAGCCGATACCTTCGTGCACCTGGTTGGGGTGGCGCATCCCAGTCCACGGAAGGCCGCCGAATTTCGCGCCATCGATTTGAAGTCGTGTCAGGAGGCGGTGCATTCGGCTGTCGAAGCCGGCGTGCGCCATTTCGTCTATCTCAGCGTTGCGCGGCCGGCGCCGATCATGCAGGAATACCAGGCGGCACGCGCCGAAGGGGAGCGACTGGTCCGCGAGAGTGGCATGAGAGCGACCTTCGTGCGTCCCTGGTATGTGCTGGGGCCGGGACGCAGTTGGCCGTACGCCCTTATTCCGTTGTATGCGTTGGCAAGGTTGTTTCCAGCGACGCGCGAAGGCGCACAACGGCTCGCCCTGGTAACTTTTCAACAGATGACGCAGGCTTTGGCGTGGGCGGTGGAGAATCCCCCGGAAGATGTGCAGACCATCGAGCCGCCGCAAATGCGAGCGGGCTTGACCGCGCAGGCGATGACCCAAGCCAAAGCTTCAGCCTAGATGACTATTTCTTTGCCGTGGGTGAAGCACCGCGAACCTTGACCAGAGTCCCATCGGGGAGCGGATTCCCCAGGAATTCGACCACGCCATTGCGCACCACGCCATTGAGTTCGGCTATCACCGACGCAGCCCCACCGACCTCCGTGGCGCTCACCGCAGGCGCTTTTTTCGCGATGCCGTGGTCCATGGCCAGGTTCGCCAGGCGGTCGGCGTCGCGGTTCTTTTCGCGCAGCACGTGCTTGATCTCGAAGTAGTCAAGCTGGTCGATCATCTTCATCGCCCGG
>PLYW01000127.1:0-8111 GCA_003151875.1 Acidobacteriaceae bacterium | reverse complement strand
CCTGCGGGGCCGGGATTGCCGCGGGCGCCGCCATCAACGTAAGCGACCAGATAGCCTTCGTCCGAACTATCGATTGCGCCACCGTCGAATTCCTGTGAGCGATACCGGGATTTTGTGGGAAATGGGCGTGCGGGCATGACCTGTAGTTTATCCCAAAACTTTTTGATGCGGTGAGCCGCCCTGCCATTGCGGAGCCCATTCTGGCGGCGGACTTAATACTATCGTCCGCTCGCTAAGCGCAGTGCCAGTCGCTCAGGCAGTGAGGCGGCAAAAATCTTGTCCTGCGCCTTCTTTACGTTGTAAGGAACGCGGTAGAAGGTAACCTGTGCGGGTGCATCCCCGTTCCTCTCATAGAGAGCGAAGGCCGCCCGCCAGTCACCATCGCGCGGCTGGCCGACCGACCCAGGATTGATGAGGTAACGCTCACCCGGCGTAAGCGTGAAAGAAACCTCCGCAACGCCCTCCATGGTGTCGTAACCAGGCTCGAAGTAATGCGTCTTGCCCTCCTGGTATACGAAGCCACCCTGCACATGGGTGTGCCCAAACATCATGACATCGGCATGGTCGGGCTCCCGGAAATTGGCGTTAGCGGTGGAAGCGTTTAACAGGTACTCATCTTCATCGCGCGGGGAGCCGTGCACGAACTCGAGTCCGGGTAATTCGTCGAGGCGGGCCGGCCCTTGCGGCAAGCACCGCAGCCAGTTCCGATGTTCGCGCACCAGNNACCAGCTCGCATACTTCATTCGGCGACGCGTTGTAGCCGACCACGTCCCCCAGGTTCACCGCCAGATCGTACGGTGGAGCGGCGGCGAGGCAGGCTTCCATCGCTTCCAGGTTGGCATGAACGTCGCTGAGCACCAGAAGGCGCATCGGTCAGCGCACCTCCGCGGAGACAACCGGGCAGCGGGCCAGATGGCCGGGCGCAACTTCGACCAGCGGCGGCAATTCGATCGAGCAGCTGGCAATGCGCCAGGAGCAGCGTGGCTCGAAAGCACAGCCCGGTGGCAGGCCCGTTATGGCAGGCACAGTTCCCTCGATAGTCTGAAGTGGTTGGCCGCGCTCGGTGCGCAGCGTCGGCACAGAGTGTAACAGCCCGCGGGTGTAGGGATGCGCAGGATGACGGAAAACTTCCTGCGCTGTTCCCATTTCGACCAGGCTGCCGGCGTACATGACTCCGATGCGGTGCGATACCTGCGAGACGACGGCGAGGTCGTGGGAGATGAACAGCATCGCCAGAGAGAATTTTTCGCGCAGCTCGCTGAGCAGGTCGAGCACTTGCGCCTGGATGGTGACATCGAGCGCAGTCGTAGGCTCGTCAGCGATCAGCAGCGACGGCCGGTTCACCACGGCCATGGCAATCATCACGCGCTGGCGCTGCCCGCCGGAGAGCTGATGGGGATAGTCGCGCGCGCGCCGGTCGGGGTCGGCAATGGCGACGGTGCGCAAGGCCTCGACCGCACGGCACCAGGCCTCGGCTTTGCTTAGGTCTTTTTGCGGAGAATGCAAAGAGCCTGCAACGCGACCGTTTTGAAGGGGCACGGCTTCAGCCGTGCCGTTAGGGTCCCCATTGTTTTTGTCATCACGAGCGGGCGAACCGGGGTCCCCAACGAGCGCCGCTTTTGCGCTTGTTGGGGTAAAGTTCAGTCCGCGAGGGATCTGCTTTTTCACGTGTGCCAGCACAGCTTCGGCAATCTGATCTCCCACTCTCATCACCGGATTGAGCGCGGTCATCGGCTCCTGGAAAATCATGCTGATCCCCGCGCCGCGGATGTGCCGCATCTCCGGCTCCGGCCTGGCTAGCAGGTCTTCGCCGCGAAACTGGATGTGGCCATGAATGCGCGCCTGAGGCGGCAGCAACCGCAAGATGGCCAGGGCGCTGACCGACTTCCCCGAGCCTGACTCCCCTACAAGTCCCAGCACTTCGCCGGGCGCAATCTGAAAGCTCACATCGCGGACGGCAGTCACGTTTCCCAGGGCGGTGGCGAATTCGACGGTGAGATTCCGGACCTCGAGCAGCGGCGACACACTTCTATGCTAGCAGGTGGGTTGCGCGTCCCATCTCCGGTTGACGGTGTTCCAGTCCAGCTTGGGCCATTGGCTGGGGTCTGATCCATACGGCGCGATCACGCGAAAGCGCTCTGGAATATCTACGCCAAGCGGACACGAGCATCTGCTATTTGCACCGCCTGCACACTGACCCGTGATGCGAATGAAATTCAGTCTGTCCAAATGTCACTCATCTCAAACTTAAAGTAGGCACACTTGAGGTTGTGCTTTGCAATGTATTCATAAGGCCCTTCTAGCGGTCCGTATGGCCACACCTTAGCAAGCTCAGGGCCGATCACACATCGGTTACCTTCGCTCGCGGATGAAATACGGGCGGCATAATTGATGTTATGGCCAGTAAGAAGAGCCTGCTCTCCAAGAAACCTACTTGTGATCGTGTTAACCTCGATGATCCCGATTTCCAACGCCAGCTTCAGACCGCAACCGCCTGTAGCGAAACTCCATGCATTTGCAGATTCCTCCTGCGCAAGCGAGACGTATTCATTTATTTTCCCGAGGTCTTTTGCGATTTGGAGACATGCATTGCCAGCACGGCTAGGATCTGGAAGAACCGCCAGGAAGGCGTCACCCATAAATGCGACCACTTCTCCAAGGTTTTTCTCGACGATTGTGACACCACCAATCAGAACATCTCTGACAAACAATCCGACATTGTCATCCCAGCCCTTTGACACCATCGACTCAAACCTATTGATATCGACAATCATTGCTACAGCCTCTACATATCCGTGCTTAGGAAGCTGCATACTAGCCTCGCAAGATAGATTTCCGACTCCTTGCTCGAAGTTCCCTTGTCCGAGTGGGTGTTTTGTTTGTCTTAAACGGAAATGGAGTGCAAAAGTAAGCCAACAGATTTTCGTTGATCAGAACCGGAAAACCCCAACAGGAGCCGTTTGTCTTGACAACGCCGTGGCCCTCATCGAGTGATGCTCGCCTGCAGGCGGACAGAAAACAGACTCAAAGTCGCGAGTATCACATCATACAAACAAAAAACCAGAATCACGCATGTTCCCCGATCGACACCATGCTTGCTTTTTACCAAGAAGTACGAGAGCGGTCGTGGATAGACCCAGCAAATCATGGCGGCACCTAGTATGAGAAATACGAGAAGCGTCCAGTCAATCCAGGGCACGGCTTGAGCATCGTAAACTATCAAGGACGCAGCGAAGGACGAGATGAAAGCAGTTATCACTGTCTGAGACTTAAGTGAAGCACTTGAAAGATGGTCCACGATCAATTCCTGCTGGTCACCAGTCAAATTTCCTGCACCTGGTGGCTTTGGTAGACTTACCAAGTCTCGAAGCGCTCCAAGCATTACTTGTCGATCCACAAAGAGTCCTGAAATCTTGACGACGATATCGACAGCGTAAGGGAGTATGACGATCGGAACGGTCGGTTTCATTCGAACTCGATGGGGAGGGAGAGATTGTCAGTATAGCCACTATCAGTCAAGAATACAGTTGACACTTCCTCTCGGCCAGACCCCTCCCGCTTAAATTCCATAAGAGCGGTTTGCTCAGAAAATCCTCGATTGGGGAGGAGTGAGGTTTCGAACACCCATTCATTGTCTGCGGTGGTTCGCACATATTTTACGTGGCTCGGAGCCTGTAGCTCACTTCGTACGCTGACTCGAATAGGCCAAAGAGAGAGATTCTTCACTAGCTCTATTGCGTGCAAATATTGTGTGGGCTTTACAAGGTCGATGACGACATGGAGTTTCTTCACTGGCTGATGCCGCGCATCTAGCATTTGAGAGCGAACAACGATGCAATTCAAAACGCAGCGTTCTTGCATAGTTAGGCGGTCACCGCGCTGCCGGCAAGTTGGCTTGCGAGCTGTTCGAGGATAGCTGGGGGAAGAAAGTCACTGGCCCAATGCAATCGCGCAATTAAGGAAGCAAGTACCGAAGTACGCGAGAGGTCACAGCCGATAAGTGGTTTTTCTAACGTTGTAATCAGCTTTTTGTACTTTACGCAATAATCAAGTTGGTTATCTGCCTCTGAGGGCGTCGGTGAGAATTCGACCGCAATATCCCCTATTGGGAGTGAGACTCGACAAAACCTGAGACCTTCGAGATCAACATTGGGAACAAAAGGCAGACGCAGGGGGACAGTATTCAAGATGCCCCTCTGATTCAGTAAAAGCGAGAACTCTTTTCCTTTCAATTCGTGGGAGCTAGCAACCCCTTCGTAGAAGCTGCTCAAGGCATTGAAGAAATCTTTGGCGTTAGACTTGTGTCGCGCATACGCATACACGGTTGGCGTGTGTCCCGCGAGATAGGTATCGACATAGAATAAGGGCTTCCCATGGATCGCGCTCTTCAGGGGAGAGTTTACAAACATACGCTGATGTAACCTACCACCGGTGACATTTGCCTCCGCGGTAAAGTAAGAAACGCTACCCATGAGCCCCCGCTCTAATTTGATTGACGAGTAGTAGTCAGCCATCCGCGCCAAGCTCCAAAAAAAGGTTTCTCCTGAGTGCTGAATCGCCCCAACTGAGACTCAATTTTGCAACTGCAAATGAGTGGAGTCTACACCCAACTTCCTCGCCCGACAATTCCTTTTCTGGCCAAGCGGTCGGCAGGGGGGCCCATGTCCGGCCGAACTGCATCCGTACCGTTCCGCGCACATCGTACTCCCGCGCTCGACCGCGCCTTTGCCCGTACTCCGGCTGCGGTATTCGGACGCTCGCCCACGGTTCCGTTCGCTGCGCCCCCAGCGCGCACACGCGCCAGGAAATAGGCAGATCTCTCTCGCACGCTCCCCCGGTCGCGCACTATCCCGATTGCCGTTTGACCAACCCTGCCCAAACACGCTATACTTTTATGGTTTGCCTGTACTAGCAGGTCCCGTCAGGGACACCCCCGCCTTTCCGCGAAGGTCTCCTTCCTGGCTCGGGGAAGTGCAAGCGCACAAAGAGGTTAACGCCGTTCGCGCCACAGCTATGCGCGGCCGGCGAAGCCAAGGACACTCGCTACATTGCGAGCCGTCGAGGTGAGGGCGAAGCAGCCAAGCGCCCTGACCGGAAAAGTTCATTGGAGGCATTGCCATGTACGCGGTGATCCGCGCCGGGGGAAAGCAATATCGCGTCGCACCCGGCGACGTAATCAAGATCGAGAAGGTGCCGCAAACCAGCGGCGAAAACATTCAGTTCGATGAAGTGCTGGCCGTCAGCGGCGCCGAGGGTGAACTCGGCAAGCCGTCGAAGGCCTTCGTCAGCGGCCAGGTGGTCGAGCAGGGCCGCGCCGATAAGATCCTGGTCTTCCACTTCAAACGCAAGAAGCAATACAAAAAGCTGAACGGACATCGCCAACCGTACACTGCCGTGAAGATCACCGGCATCAACGTGGACGGCAAGGACCTGAAGGCTAACGGCTGATGCTGCTACACCAGTTGATCCCGGCCCTGGTCACTTTGGCCAAGCGCTTCGATTCGGTGTTGCTGGGGCTTCCCGCCCGAATACGGCGGGTCGTCTCGCGAGTCCGCGAAAGCGGCCCTGATTTGCAGGAAACTTAGACGACAAACGCGGCTGTCCCACACTGTGGGAGTTGCGGCTCCAACTTTTGAGGATATTGCAATGGCGCATAAAAAAGGTTTAGGTAGTTCCCGGAACGGCCGCGACTCGAATGCACAGCGGCTGGGCGTGAAATCGTTCGGAGGCCAGATGGTTTCGGGCGGCTCCATCATCGTGCGGCAACGCGGCACCCGCATCAAGCCGGGCGTCAACGTGGGCCGTGGCAAAGACGACACTTTGTTTGCCAAGGTGACGGGCGTGGTGGAGTTCAAGGACCGCGGCCAGATGGGCAAGTTCGTGTCGGTCACGCCGCAGGAAGCAACTAGCAATTAACGCTCACTTCCCGCGCACGGCGGTGTGGATGGCGTCCCTCAGCTCCGAATGAACGAAGCTATATCCGGCGGCCTTCAATTTTGCGGGTTCGGCGCGAATTGAGGTCAACAGCAACTCCTCTCCCATCTCGCCGAGTACTGTACGCACAATCCAGGCTGGCAAAGGGAAAATTGCTGGTCGGTGGAGTTCCTTTCCCAGCGCGCGAACGAACTCCTGATTGCGAACTGGCTCAGGTCCAACCGTGTTGACCGGTCCGCGCAAGCAGTCGTTGTGCAAGGCAAACAGCGCCACGCCGATCACATCGTCAAAGGCGATCCAGCTCCAAAACTGCTTTCCGCTGCCGATCCGCCCGCCTAGTCCGAGCCGAAATGGCAATAGCAAAGGCTTGAGCGCCCCGCCATCGCGCGCAAGCACTACTCCAATGCGAAGGTTTACGACTCGCAATCCAGCTTCGCTCGCGGGAGCGGTCGCGGCCTCCCATTGCCGGCTGACCTCCGCCAGAAATCCCTTGCCCGTAGAGCTCTGCTCAGTCAGCAGTTCGTCGCCGCGACTTCCGTAGTAATTAATCCCGGCGGCTGAAATGAAAGTTTGCGGCTGTCCGCTTCGACGATACGACTCGGCAGCTGCGTTCGCCAGAGTTCGAGTTCCTTGCGCACGGCTCTCCAGCACCTCCCGCTTAAACTTCTCCGTCCAGCGACCGGCGACGTTCTTGCCCGCCAGGTGGACGATGGCATCCGCGCCCGCAAGTTTCTCCGCATCGAGCGGCTCGCCCGGATTCCATTGCACCTCGTTCTGGCGTGGCGCGCGCCGCACCAGAGCGACCGGTTCGTGACCAGCCGAAATCAAAGCGGGGGTAAGTGCGCGTCCTATCAGTCCCGAAGCGCCGCTAATCAGTATTCGCACGTCCACTCCTGCAAGCAAACTTCGCAGTAAGCTGTAACACATCTCCGTCAAAATCGAAAACCCGCGCCGCATCGGGGCTGATGCGAAGAAGTCGTATAATCGGACATGGCGACTTTGCGCCAGCACATCGCGACCAATGTTTTGACGGTTACACGTTTTCGCGATCTTCTGCGCAAGGTCCGCTCCTACCGTCCCGACGACGACCAGGCCCTGATCAAGAAGGCCTACGAATTCTCCCTGGAACATCACAAAGGACAGGCCCGCGAGTCGGGAGAGCCTTACCTGGCGCATCCTCTGGAGGTGGCAACCCTGCTGGCGGAAATGCGGCTCGACCCTACCGCCATTGTCGCCGGCCTGCTGCACGACGCGGTGGAAGACACCACGGTAACCATCGAAGAGATCAAGGCTGAGTTCGGCGAGCAGGTCGCCCACATCGTCGAAGGCGTCACCAAGATCAGCAAGATTGACTTCGCCTCGTCGGAAGAGGCGCAGGCCGAAAACGTGCGCAAGATGGTGCTGGCCATGATGGATGACATCCGCGTGGTGCTCATCAAACTGGCCGATCGCCTGCACAACATGCGCACCTTGAAGTTCCTCTCGCCGGAGCGGCAATTCAAGATCGCCAAAGAGACGCTGGAGATTTACGCTCCCATCGCTCATCGCCTCGGCATGGGCAAAATTCGCGGCGAGCTGGAAGACCTGGCCTTCCAGTACGTCGATCCCATCTCCTACAAGCAGGTCAAGGACGCCATCGAGTCACGCCGCAAAGAGGGCGAGGCCTTCCTGTCCGAGGTGCAGAACGTCATCGGGCAGAAGCTGAAGGAGGCCAAGATCCAGGCCAAGGTGGAAGCGCGCATCAAGCGCCTTTACAGCATCTGGCAGAAGCTGCAGCGGCAGCGCATCTCGGTGGACCAGATCTACGACATGCTGGCGCTGCGCATCATTACGCAATCGGAATCCGATTGCTACGCCGTGCTGGGCATCATCCACAATCAATGGCGGCCAGTGCCGGGGCGCATCAAGGATTTCATCGCCATCCCGCGCAACAATTTCTACAAGTCGCTGCACACCACCGTGATCTCCGAGAAGGGCCACGCTTTTGAGGTGCAGATCCGCACCGAAGAAATGCACAAGATGGCCGAGGAAGGCATTGCGGCGCACTGGAAGTACAAGGATGGTCCGGTGTCGGCGCGCGATGAGCAGCGACTGGCCTGGCTGCGCCAGGTGGTGGAATGGCAGCGCGACATGAAGAGCTCGGACGAGTTCCTCTCCACGCTGAAAATCAATCTCTA
>PLYW01000315.1 GCA_003151875.1 Acidobacteriaceae bacterium | reverse complement strand
ACACCGGCGAGGACGCCGCCAACGCCCGCTCGCTGGGGGCCGAGGGCATCGGCCTCTGCCGCACCGAGCATATGTTCTTTGCCGAGGACCGCATCGAGCACATGCGCACCATGATCCTGGCCGACAACGAGAAGGACCGCCGCGCCGCCCTCAAGAAGCTGCTGCCCATGCAGCGCGCCGACTTTGTCGGCCTCTTCAAGGCCATGGAGTCGCTGCCCGTCACCATCCGCACCATCGATCCGCCGCTGCACGAGTTCCTGCCGCGCCGCGAAGACCTGATGGTGGAAATCGCCAAGCTGGAAATCACCAAACCGAAATCGCCCAAGCTAAGAGAGCTGCGTACCCTGCTGAACCGCGTGGAGCAATTGCATGAAGTCAATCCCATGCTCGGCCATCGCGGCTGCCGTCTGGGCATCACCTATCCCGAGATCACGGAAATGCAGTCGCGCGCCATTTTTGAGGCGGCCGTCAAGGTCGCCCAGCAAGGCGTGAAGGTGAAACCGGAGGTCATGATTCCATTGACCGGCGGATTGAACGAGATGGCCAACCAGGCTGCCATCGTGCGCCGGGTCGCGGAAGAGGTATTTGCCGAGAAGGAGTACAAGGTCGAGTACCTGGTGGGAACCATGATCGAGTTGCCGCGCGCTGCGTTGGTGGCCGACGAGATCGCCAAGGAAGCCGAGTTCTTCAGCTTCGGCACCAACGATCTCACGCAGACCACCTTCGGTTTCTCGCGCGACGACATCAATAAATTTTTGCCAAAGTACCTTGAGCTAGGAATTCTGAAGCAGGACCCGTTCGCGGTGCTTGATCGCGAAGGTGTCGGGCAGTTGCTCAAGATGGCTGTCGAGAAAGGCCGCAAGACGCGTCCGACCATCAAAATCGGAATCTGCGGCGAACACGGCGGTGAACCTTCGTCGGTCGAGTTCTGCGCGCAGCTCGGCTTCAACTACGTTTCGTGCTCGCCGTTCCGCGTGCTGACCGCACGCTTGGCAGCGGCGCAGGCAGGCGCAAGTGCAGAGCTAAAGATCGAAGGTGGCCGAACGAAGTAATCAGCGCAGTTTAGGTATTGCTGCGTCCGGGGAGTGCGGGCCTTCAGGCCCGCGTTGCGCCTGCCTTGGTGCAATGAGTCGGCTTTCAGCCGACGACACAATCCGTGTCGCCGGCTAAAGCCGGCTCGGTTGGGAATGGATCGGGTTCACGCGGCGCTAAAGCGCCGCACTACCCGGACACAGAAAAAGCAAAACAGATCTAGCCCGGGCTATGGTGCAGTTCGCTGCGGGGCAGTTTTGCCACCTCAGCCGGCGCGTGGAAATTCCCGGCGCACAAACTCCAGCGCCTCTTCCCTGCTCTTGAGCGTCCCTTCCAACTGCGCGTCCTCAATCGCGGCCAGCATCTCGCGAAACTGCGGGCCGGGCTGGTAGCCGAGGGCGATCAGGTCCTCTCCGGTCAGCAACGGTTGCGGTCTGATCTCCTCCGGCGGAGTCTGCTGCAGGCGCTCGCGCACGAAGTCATAGAGCGACAGGTCGCCATGGCTGCTCAGGCAATCCATGCGATGCAATTCCAGATGCTCGTCGAACTTTGGCAATCGCAGGAAGCGTTTCAGGGTCGATTCCTTCATGCGCTCCGCATCGGCAAAACGCATGTGGTTGGCCACTAGGGCCGCGATCTGCCGGGTGTCTTCGTTGGAGAAATGCAGGCGGTGGCAAATTTCCTCCGCCATGCGCACGCCCACCTCAACATGTCCGTCAAAGCGGATACGGTCAGGCGCCACGCGGAACGTCGGCGGCTTGCCAACGTCATGCAGCAGCGTGCCCCAGGCCAGCGTGCGCGAACACCTCGGCGGCAGTTTCTCCAGCAGTAGAAGAGTGTGAATCCAAACGTCGCCCTCGGGATGGAACTGCGGCGGTTGCTCCACCCCATGCATGCGGTCCACCTCCGGGAGCACCTCCTTCAGCAAGCCGGTGGTGTCGAGCAGCTCGAACGCCGTCCGCGCACTGCCTTCGGTCAGCATCTTGGTCAATTCGTCGCGCACCCGTTCGGCACTCACCTGATGAATTTGTGGCGCCAGCCGCTGAATCGCCGCCAACGTTGCCGGATCGATGGTGTAGTGGAGGCGGGCCGCAAAGCGTACCGCTCGCAACATGCGCAACTTGTCTTCGCTGAAGCGGCGTTCCGGATCGCCGATGGCGCGGATCACTCCCGCCCGCAAGTCGTCGCGGCCGCCAACAAAATCGAGCACGCGATTGCCGTCCAAGGGATCCATCAGCAATCCGTTGATGGTGAAGTCGCGGCGCTGCACATCTTCCTGCGGGTCCTTGGCGTAGCTCACTTGGTCGGGATGGCGGCCATCGGAGTACGTTCCATCGTTGCGAAACGTGGCCACCTCGACGTAGTTCGGATGCTCGGAGGGCAGCCCATCGCTGGGAGGCGCATCCGCGGAAGGCACCAGCACGACTCCGAACTGCGCACCGACGGCGTAGGTCTCAGGAAAGATGCGCATCACCTCCGGGGGCGTGGCATCGGTGGCAACGTCGTAATCGGCGGGCTCAACCCCGAGCAGCGTGTCGCGCACGCAGCCTCCGGCGAAATACGCCTGGAAGCCGCGCTCGCGTAGCTCGCGAACGATGTTGGTGGCGTGCTGCTTCATCGATCAGTTCCTGAACGATTGTAGCGGGTGGATGGCAGGCCGCCAGCGATCTCAAGGTAATCTATCCTGTGGGCAAGGGTATAGCGGGGTTAAGTTCAACGTAGCGGAATGGAGATGATCTTCGGCTGCGCTGAGATCGGCCACCAGTCTCGATTACCGGTGACAAGGCGATTTATCACTAATGACCTGGGGGGAAGGCGACGCTAGAGAGCCGTGATCAAATGAAACCGAAGGCTTTGAGCAGATTCAGAATGCCGCCTAGCAGACAGAGCACATATAGAACAATCCATACCGTTCCTATACCTCTAGCATCCTTCAGACCCCAAATCCCCAGCCCGCAGTACGCGGTACCAAGAAGCAAATTCACTCCCGACGGCGTCACCCCAAGAGTCCGTAGCCATCGGGGCGCGTTGCGATCAATAAAAGCCACAGCAATGTAGATCACGACGAAGAAGCTAATCACGGCAGCATAGGCAAGAGGGATGTGCTCACGCCACCACTTTGTCCGTCTCTTCCTGATCAACTTCGCGGCTGTGAATGCGTCCGTCATTTCTTGCTTTGTTTATCGTACACGCGAGTCAAGCAAGGGTTTCAAGAAGGGCGGCTGGAACGCTGTAAGAACGAAGTTGAGACGGTAACTGGCGATACCAGCCCATTGCACTACCGATGCCACCTCACGCCCAAAACGTGCGATCGAGCGTTCGATACTGGATTGCCTCCGCGATGTGACCCGGCTCGATGGACTCGGCCCCGGTAAGGTCGGCCACCGTGCGCGCGACCTTCAGAATGCGGTCGTGGGCACGGGCGCTGAGCCCCTGCTTCGCCATGGCCCGTTCCAACAGGTGCTCGGAGTCGGTACCCAGCTCGCAGTACTTCCTGATCTCGCGCGAGCCCATCT
>PLYW01000106.1 GCA_003151875.1 Acidobacteriaceae bacterium | reverse complement strand
GCCGGATGCCGGGCTACGATTGTGACGCCCTCCGGGCTGAGGATTGGGCTTTTTCAACTGGCTACTGGCTACTGACAACTGTCGTTTGTCATCCCGAGCGCAGCCAAGCGAAGTCGAGGGATCTGCGGTTGTCTTTACTGGCAACTGACAACTGGCTACTGACAACTGTTTTCGGGTGCCCCGTTCTAGCCTTCTTTCGGCTAGAGTGGGGATTTTCGTTGTAACCACGAACACCCCAACCAAGCAAAAGAAGCTTGGGTGGGCCACCCGCCTTGGGCTCGGCCAAAGACAAGAAATATGCGCTGAAATCGCTGGATGGGTGTATAGTGTCGGCCTGTTGAAAACCAAAACGGAAATTCCAGCTAAAGTGGTTGCATGATCGCGCTAACGCCAGCGTTCATGTGGCTGTCTGGAGAAGGAGCGATATTATGGGCATCTTTGACACTCTGACATTGAGGAAACGGCCGCCGGCGGGCACTCCTGCACTGCCGGCCGAGGAGGTACGAAAACGCCTTCTGGGCATGAACCGCCCGACCTCGCCCTACCGTGTCATTGACGGTGCTGCCGAAGGCGTTGACGTGATTGCTAATTGGAGGAGTGAAGATGCTTCGTGGAAGGAAATCTTTACCAAGGCCGATTCAGCCAAAACGTCAGCAAGCATTTTCATGAAGCTGCATCCGGAAAAGCATGAAGTCTGGGCAGTGGAGCGCGAATACACCGTGTCGTGTTCCACGGTACTGCCCACCACCTCTAAGGAGCTGGCAGGTAGGCTGGCGGAGAGTGCGCTCAAGGGCGAAAGCACGCAATTGCTGGAGGGGAAAGGGGATTTCTTCCGGGGACAGAAACTCGAATTTAGCTTTGGGAAGAAGCACGCCTTTACCGAGACGCTGGACTCGGGTGAAGTCTACAACTATTGTTTCGGCGTGGCCGAGATAAAGAAACAAATTCAAGAAACCGTAACCAGTTGCGGCTGGACCTATAAGGGCGTGGCCTTCGGCAAATTGTAAGCGCGCCGATACCTGCTTAATGATTATCGCCGGGTGCCCCGTTCTAGCCTTCTTTTGGCTAGGGCGGGGATTTTCGTTTTCCACTGACAACCGACAACTGGCTACTGACAACTGTTCTTCGGGCACCCATGTCTGAGAGGCCCGGTCAAGCCGAAGGCCCGGGCCACCCGCCCGCGGCAACAACACGATTGACAACGTCCCCGCCAAAGGCATAATTCAATTCATTGCCGGTGCTGCGTTAGTATGAGGCGTCGGCCAATCGATCGCGGGGTATTTCATGTTCGACTTCGACCGGAAAATCGAAAACTGGATGCTGGCGGCACGCTGGTTGCTGGTCCCGTTTTATGCCGTCCTGCTGGTCGCACTGGTGCCGCTGTTCTTCATGCTGGTCCGCGAATTCAAGCACCTGATGCCCCTGGCCTTCGGCGGCGCCGAAACCGATGTGGTCCTGGCCATGCTCTCGATGCTGGACCTGGTGCTGCTGGCGAACCTGGTGATGATGGTCGCGGTCTCAAGCTTTGAGAGTTACGTTTCGCGCATTGAGGCGAGTGGGCAAGACAAGCCCGAGTGGCTGGGCAAGCTGGACAGCGGCGGGGTGAAGGTCAAGGTCGCTGTTTCCATCACCCTGATTGCGGCGGTCAATCTGTTGCGCGATTTCATGAAAGAGCAATCGCCGCGCGAACTCATCTTTTCCGGCGCCGTTCTGCTGAGCTTCTGCATCACGTCGTTCATGATCGCCAGAACCGGAAGTCACCACTCTCCCGGCGTCGGGCCCTCCTCGTCTGACGAGAAGCATTGAAATTCGTCCCGAAATGCCCCGGGTGCTCCGCGCATCCGTCGTTTTCGAATGACGGGGAGACTGACAGTAATTCTTGCTAGAGGAGTGGGGTGACCGGAATCGGATTGAGCTTTTTCATCTGGCTACTGGCTACTGGCTATTGACAACTGCTTTCGCGTGCCCATGTCTGAGAAGCCCGCTCAAGCCGAAGGGATGAACCCCCCGCCGAAACCCTACCGGTTCACAAGCGAAGTTCCTGGGTCTCGAACACCGCGAGACCCGGGCCACCCGCCAATTTGACTCCATCGTTATAATGTTATTTCAATGAACGACGTCCCACAACTTCCCGAAGATCCACCACACTTATTGCGTACATTGACTAATCACCCGGCTTTCCAACTTGCCAGCTTCATCATAGGTGTGACTGGTATTACCTTGGCGGTTTTTTTTTATTTCCATTCGAAACATGAACGCCAGCCGTGGTATTACGTCCAGCCTACTCGAACTAGCATAGTCGATCGTGGTCTGGCGGTTGGGGAGAAAATAAAGATTTTATACAACGGTGAACCCCTAGACGCGACGAATGTCAGCGCGCTCCAGATACAATTCTGGAATGCCGGGTTGGAACCAATTCGGTCAACAGATGTTCTTTTGCCCATTAAGCTTCTGTTACCAGAATACACGCAGATCCTGGATTTGACCGTTGTAAAGCAGTCACGTCCTGAAATTGTGAAATTCAAAGCGAGAGCCGATAAGGACAGCTCCGGCAGACAAACGAATTCTGGGACATTCGATTTTACGATACTGGAAAAAAATGACAGCGCGACAGTGCAAGTAGTGTATGCGGGTCCCCCCAACGCTTCAGTTCAATTATCCGGGGCAATCATCGGCGCGGCCATTCATCGACTGAGCGTGCCATTGGAAGCCGAAGGAAGGCGCAGCGGCGGGACGTTAATATTCAAAATTGCATTATTGTTTTATCTACCATTTCCATACATGGTATTTGATATGATCGAAACTATGCGCAGGCGTAACAATAGGATCGGCTCGCCGCCAAAAACATCGATCTGGAAGAAAAAGCGATTCTGGGTCGTCCAGATTCCATGGACGGCCCTATCGATAGCGATCTATTACTATTTATTTTTGAGACCAGAGCAAATTCCTCCAAATCTTTTGATGTAACCCGGGTGCCCCACCCTTGTCGCCTTCCTTGGCCGACAGGGTGGGTATGAGGTGGTCACGAAATAGTGCCCACCCTCTCGCCAAATGCGGGCGAGAAGGATGGGGCACCCATGTCTGAGAAGCCCGCTCAAGCCGAAGGGCTGGGCCACCCGCCCTCGCGTTTGCGGTTGGCGATCTGACGCAGTTCTGGGATGATCTCGGCCTAGCTGGAGCGGGCAGGATCAATGGCTATTACTGGCCGCCCGGAGTGCCAAGTGCGGATACGGTCGCAGGATGGGCGAAGCTGTTCGAGCTTCACGGCTACGCGGAAACCAGCGATGCGAGTCTTGAAATTGAGTACGAAAAGGTTGCGATCTACGCCAGTGGAGACGGGCCGGAGCATGTCGCCCGACAAAAGGCTTCGGGAGCGTGGACGAGTAAGATGGGTAAGGGCGTTGATATTGAGCATCCAACGCTGGAGTGTTTAGAGGGAGATTTTTACGGTAAGGTGGTGAAGATCATGCGGCGCAAATGCCAAAACGGAAAGCGGGTCCTGGAGTGAAGCACAAGCCGATCCCGAAACCGACAAAGGAACTGATTGCCCAATGCGATGCGGATAACCAGTTCAGCAACTTTGACCGGGTATTCCGCAAGGTGATGTCTGTCCCGAAGGCGGAAGTTCTCAAGCAGGAAAAGAAAGAACTGCATCGCAACGCCAGAGCGCGAGCGAAGAAGAAAGGCTGATTTCCTTGCACTTTATTGAAGAGGGAGCGGACGGAAAGCTAAGAGAAGGGCGGATGGATGATAAAGAGCGACTGCAAGTTCTGATAGAACGGGCAAGGCTAGCAGTTGATTCTTCAAGGCATCTAACCACTCTCGCAACTGGAGTAATCGCCTTACTTGGAACGTTGCTCGCTGGCTTGCCTAGGCCGCTTAAGGGTAAGGCGCTCCTAGCGGGAGCGCTTACCTGCATGGTGATATGTGTCTGCTTCTCGCTGATACATATGTTCACGTTTGCTACAGACGGCCCGATATTGGGCCCAACAGCCGCCAAGATCATAAAGGGCACGCTGAGCATGACTCTTGGAGTGTTTATGGCTGGCGTATTCCTACTCGGATTTTTCGCCCTCGTAAACCTCGTTGGCCGCTAGGTCACGGTGGATTACGCAACTATATAATTGCCCTAATTTGGGTAATTATATACTTGACATACCAATGTCAAAGGGCTATATTTAGAGCATGGAAAGCATAAAGACACTTCAAGAGGCCGTTATCCACTTCGCGGATTACGACAACTGCTACCGGATGATGGTAGAACTTCGCTGGCCTGACGGCAAGGTGAAATGTCCACATTGCGGCTCCGAGAAAGTAACCTATCTCGCCAAGAACCGCGTATGGAAATGCTACACCGGACACGCGCAGCCAACTTTCTCATTGAAGACCGGAACCGTTTTTGAAGAGTCTCGGCTCGGCTTGGACAAGTGGTTGCCTGCGCTGTGGCTCGTAGTGAATTGCAAAAATGGAATCAGTTCTTGCGAACTGGCCCGCGATCTTGGAGTGACTCAAAAGACTGCATGGTTTATGGCTCACCGCTTACGTTTTGCTTTGACAGATGGCGGATTCGGATTGCTCTCTGGCGAAGTGGAAGCGGACGAAACTTTCATCGGCGGAAAAGCGCGGAACATGCACATCAGTGAACGCAAGCGCCGCATCACCGGAACTGGCACCAAGGATAAGACCGCCGTCATGGGCATCTTGGAGCGCGGCGGGAAGGTTCGCACAATGGTAGTGCCGAGCCGCAAGAAGTCGGCACTGCAAGCCGAAGTGAGAAAGCATGTTGAAGCTGGCGCGGCGCTCTACACCGATGCCCTGCTCTCATACGAAGGACTGGAAGGCGACTACGCGCACATGGTTGTGGATCACGCAGTCCAGTACGTTGACGGTCGAGTCCACACTAACGGCCTTGAGAATTTCTGGTCTCTGCTGAAGCGCGGGATCAATGGAACCTACGTCAGCGTAGAACCGTTCCATCTGTTCCGGTACTTGGATGAACAGGCATATCGCTACAACAATCGCGCCACACCTGACAATCCAATGAACGATTTCGACCGCTTCAAACTGGCGCTCTCGCAGATCACAGGGAAGCGTCTGACATTGAAGCATCTCACCGGTAAGGATCGGGAGTCGGACACGGCGGCGTTCAACTAAAGCGACAGAGAAGAGGGAAACGGAAAGCCGGTTAGCCCTTTCGGGCTGCTGGCTTTTTCCTTTTTGCGTGGGAAGCTTTGGATTTGTGAAAGGGATTGGGGATCGAACTCTTGGGAACTGAAAGCACCGTCTTCAGTGCCTCGGTGAATCGCGTTGCCGCTTCCGACCCTTCGATCATTTCTGCGTGTGGTCTCATACCGTATAATTGCGCGTGTCACCCTCGGTATTCTTGGCAGAGGACTTGGCGACCCTCGGCAAGCAAAGAGAACTCCCAATTGGGCGCTATCCGCTCCGGTTAGGATTATGCGCCGATGCCTGCCCCGAGTCAATCCGAGAGTGAGGAAGTTCCGTTTACGCAGGTTCAAACCCATTTGGGCGAACCTGACATCATCGCGGAGGAGTACGGGACTGATGTTCCGTGGAAGATGGCATGGCCGCGCTATTCCAGAAACAAGGTGGACGAGGCTGGCAAGTTGCTGCTTCAGTTTGACTCTGTTTTCGGGCCGATTGTATCTCCCACTTCGTACAGCGAGACGATGGAAGTCGTAAACGATTGGCGTCAATCGCATACCGCTCCTCTCTACCTGATTCGCAAGGTGCTAGAGAATCGGGCGAAGCGCATCAACTCCTCTGCAATCGTGGCGCATCGTCTGAAGCGATTGCCGTCCATTGAAAAAAAGTTGCGGGACAACGCATACCGCCCCATGACCCTTACTCAGATACAAGACATTGGCGGATGCCGAGCCATTATGCCAACGATTGTTGGGGCGCTAGAATTGGCGGCTCTGTATTCCAGGGGAAAAACGAAATCCCAGTTGTACAAGCTCGACAACTATATTTATGATCCAAAAGCGGATGGCTACCGCAGCGTTCATCTAGTTCACAAATTTCGCAGTGATTCATTGGATTATCGCCATTACAACAATCATCGAATCGAAATCCAAATCCGCTCACAACTGCAACATGCGTGGGCGACCGCTGTTGAAATGCTCCTAACCTTCGCCGGAATACCTCTGCGGCTAGCTGTCGGAGCCGTGCATTCGATATATCCACGAGAGATTGAGCACGTGCAGAAGTGGCGGCGTTTTTTTCAGTTAATGGGAAGCGTTATGGCGCTCAGGGAACAGCAGCCAATCGTCCCCGAGACTCCGAGCGATGAAGGCGGTCTGCGAAGTGAACTGCGACCCCTGGCCGAAGAATTGAACGTCATAAATGTATTCAACGGTTGGCGCGTGGTGCTTGGCTCTGAAATGTTTATCCCCGAAGGTGCATCTCAGTTCTTACTAAAACTCAATCCTCGGGACAACCCAATGAGCCTTATGTCACTGGATGTCACCGGATTCGCTGCCGACGATGACTGGCAGGCGTTCCGCAAATATATAATCGCCGAACGCCCACAGCGGGACGCTCCGAGTGCAAATGTTGTACTTGTGTCTGTGGACTCCGTAGATGAACTTGAGGATGCTTATCCTAACTACTACGGAGATACCGGGCTATTCGTCGATATCGTGCGCGAGGCAATTCAATGAGCAGCCCTCATGCTAGCTTCTGAGCAATGGTTTCATCTAAGATTTCCCGCACCGTCAGCGGCACAATGACCGCGTGTTCGCGTCGGAAAAACGAGTTGATCTCCGTCAGCGCATCGCTGGAAAACCCAAAGCCCACGAAAAACCCCTTCTTTCGTTTCGTCCGTGCCATCGCTGTTTGGAATTGGTCTATATCGGGACGGCCCACCTTGTCACGCTGCTTCACTTGGATTGGATACCATTCGTCCATGAAGCCAAACTCCGCATTATCGGCTTCTTTCGGCGCAGAGCCTACGGGGTAAATGCGCCCATCTATGCCCATGTCGCCGACCTGCGTCTTGTTCGGTATTCCGCCTAGCGCGATCACTGCCCAGTTCTCAAACTCAAACGGCGGCATCTCGCGCAATTGCTTCTCTTGCCACGGCAAGCCGCGCACCACGAAGCCCTTACCGTGACGCCAGTAATTATCATCCTCGCGGAGCTTGCAAACATCGCGCAGCCGCTTCGCCATGACGCGGCAAGCGGTCGGGGATATGTCGATTCCAATCCACTGCCGTCCGAGTTGCTGTGCAGCTACGAGCGCAGTTCCGCAACCGCAGAATGCGTCCAGCACGATGTCGTTTTCGTTCGACGATGCCTGAATGATGCGCTCAAGTAAGGCGAGCGGTTTTTGAGTCGGATAGCCGAGCCGCTCGCCGTCTTGGGTGATGCCGCGAAGCATTGAGATGTCATCCCACCAAGTTTGCAGAGGCACCCCTTTGCTCTCATCAAGGTATCGCTTCATATAGACCATGCCGCTCTTGGTATATACGAGCCGTCCCTGCTGTTCCATTTCGGCCATCTTCGCCTTGCTGTAGGCCCAGAATCGGCCAGTCGAGGGCTTTTGGCCGTGCCATTCGTAGGACGTGTCGCCGCCGCCCTTTGCCGCCGTCAAGTCGGCTTTGTTGTAACGACGGAGAGTGCCCTCCTCCACATTCCTGTACCACTTTTCGACGGTGGACGAAGGCAGCGGCTTGTAGATGACGTTGAACACATACTTGCCGCCGTTTGTGTAGAAGAAAATTGAATCGTGAACCCTTCCGTAGTGCAGCGCGCCTTGCTTGGCATCGCTGTGCGCGTCAGATCGCTTCCACGCAATCTCATTCTGAAAGTTGTTTTCGCTGAAAATCTGGTCAAGCATCACTTTGACGTAGTGGCTAGCGTGCCAGTCACAGTGATAGTAAAAGCTGCCCGTTTTCTTGAGCACTCGCGCCAGTTCAACGCAGCGGGGCCGCATGAAGTCGATATAGGCTTGCGTGGATTCGTGCCGATCCTCGAATGAGCGTTTCTCTTTCGTCTCACCCCAAAATACTTCATAGTTGCGGTTTGAGTTGAACGGCGGGTCAATATAAATCAGGTCAATGCAAGCATCGGGCAGCTTCTTCAACTGCTCCAAGTTGTCGCCGCAGTAAATGACGCGCGTATCCAGCAGTGATGAAGGTCTGTCGGCCATTGAGCGCGATTATCATATCAGGCGTCAAGGGAAGCGGCATATAATGGCCGCAAAATCGGTAGTGGCCGAAATCTGCGTTGAAGCAGGCGCGGTGTTAGTATCGTGCGCATGGACAAGCGTTTGCAGGAAGCCAAGGAAGCATTGAATGGAACAAGCCCTAACTTTCCAGAGGACATCGCAGGCTTGCGCAAGGCGATTGAGAAAATTCTCGAATACCTGGGGGAGTCCGATAACCCTAGCGAGACCAAGCGGGAGCTTTAGCTGTAGATCTTACGGCTTCCTTCCGGAGCATTTCTGCGACGGCGTATAATGGCGGGAAAATCAGGCCAAACGTGAAACAGCCCGGCGGGAACCGGGACTGCTTTGCGAAACCATCTAGGAGCGCAATCCAATGGTAATACAGGAGTGCGCTCCGTGCAAGCCGCAGTTGCGACAAGAGTGACTTGGGCAGGTGATAGCTGTGCTCATTATGTTCGCTGTTACCCGAATTATGTGGTTATCAGAGCAATGACGGCCATAGTGCGCACACTCACCCGCCAAGGCTTTGCTTTGGTCGCCGATGGTAGATGCAGCAATTCAGACAACAATTCCGTCATATCGGACGAAGTGCAGAAAATCTTCCCGTTGACCTGCCCAGTGGGAGCCTTCGCTCTTTGTTTTTCTGGCGCTGACGGGTTCACATCATTAGACACCGGAGATCAGCTTAAGCTGCCTCAGTTGGCTATGCGTTGCGCTGCGTCATTGGAAGGAAGAAGATTCGCTAATGCGGCTGGCTACGCATATCGTCTCAGTCGTTGCATCAATGAGGCGATTAAGGGATTCAGTTTAGGTGGCCCGATTCATTCAGGAACATCGGCACAGCCGAATTTGGCAGATGAATTCGGCGATACGATTTGTCGGATCGCCTTGGTCGGGATTGAGAACATCCGGAATGGCAAAAGGGCGACTGTCGTTGATATGCGCTTCTACCATGTAGATGGTGTGCTGTGTGATCCCGAAGTAAAACCGGAAAGCCCACTCCACATCGGGGGATATAGGGGTTATTCTCCGAGTAAAATTATCGGGCACCTGGTTTGTAATCAACCAAAGGAAGATGGGCGTCTGTCGGTGTATCGCCGTCCCATAAAGGAACCGGACGAAGTGACCTTGCAAGATGCACTAGAGGGCGCAAAGGCGTTCATCTTGGCGCATAGCGACCCCGAGGCCATCGCTATCGACCCGCTATGCCGAGCGGTAGGGGGCCACATCCACATTGCTACGATCACGCCATCCGAAGGATTCAAATGGATTATCGAACCGATCTCCGGCGATAGCCCTGTCACGGCCCCTTGATTCTGTCACGGGAGGTACGGTACGGCAAGTATATAGTTACCCTAATTTGGGCCTAACAAATTCCTAGGCCATCGGCGTAACCAATCGAAGTCCTACTCTCTCCTCACCGGCAGGTATCCTCCATCCGGCGACTTTTTTTCAAAGATCAGCCTCCCACGGCTGAGATAAGTGAACCACTGGCGTTCAAGGGAATTCACGAACTCGCGTAACTGCTGATCTGCCATGTCACAAAAGCCGGCTTGCCAAACAGGGAGCATCCCGTTACGAACGGCGCGAATCGACAGGTAGACAACAGCATTGATGTCGGCAAATCGTAGGTCTCCGTGTTCAGTTTTCTTTTGCAAGACTCGAGAGATGACCGACAGATAGTCGGCGGGAGTTTCGTACAGCAAGTTGCCCTCATTGGATATCAAGAGCAGGCCTTTTGCGGTTGTTAGTTCCTGAATTTCTTTGGTGGAACGGATTTGTCGGTTTGCATCGCGAACTATGTTCTCGACAGGGGGTTGCAGGATGTTGAGCCATTCCGTTTGGCAGTCCGCAGGCATTTTCTGGAGCTCAAGAGTTGTTCGGCCGTAAACTATGACACGACCCCGCCGCATCCATTCATGCACGCGTGCTTGAAGCTTGAGAGAATGTTCCCGTACTGCTTCTTCTTCGAGTGTCTTTAGTTCCGCGATAACACCTTCACCGCGGAAAAGAAAATCCGCACAACGCGCCGTGTTCGATTCGGGTATATCTTCACCGCCCACGGTCTTGACGAATTCGCTGACAGCTGCTGAAAGACCATCGATCTTCATGCGTTCTTTTTCCCCATTCTCCCTAGAAGCACATCCCGTTAACTACACCCGCTCGTACTCCCACAACTCATACACCGATAGCACGAACCGTTCCGCGTCATGATTGCGCCGCAGACGGGGCAACTGGGTGAGTCTCCCATTTCAATCAGGTCCTGTAGCGCGTCGGAGGCGTGATGGTGGCCCCTGGGCCCGCTGAGGCCGGCCTTCCCACCCTGTCCGCTAATACCGGCAGACAACGGTGGGGCGCCCGCTGCGCCCGGGATGGCAAGCTGTGACGGATTGCTGCCGCTATAGGGGTCCTTCGACTCCCCCTCACGATGTTCGGGGTCGCTCAGGATGACACCCGTAATTGACTTGTCGGTGCCGTAGCCGTTCTCGTCCGGCACGCCGGGCGGNNTAGCCGATGTCCTGGTTATGGCTCCAGCCGCTGGGCTCGAAGCGGGTGTGCGCGAACTTTTCGCACATCAGCTTGAGCGGCACGCCGTGCTGCAACGCCAGCGACGTGGCGCAGGCGAAGCTGTCCATCAGGCCGCTAACGGTCGAGCCTTCCTTGGCCATGGTGATGAACAACTCACCCGGCATGCCATCCTTGTAGAGGCCGACGGTGAGATAGCCTTCGTGTCCGCCCACGCTGAACTTGTGGGTGATGGACAGGCGCTCGTCGGGCAGACGGTGGCGCATGGCGCGCGGCGGCGCCGCGGCCTCGTCTTCCACCTCGACCGGGGCAGCGAGCGCGTCACCCTTCTTCGATTTGGCGGTGGCCGATCCCATGGAGCTGAGCGGCTGCGCCTTCTTCGATCCGTCACGATAGATGGCGACCGCCTTCAGCCCCAGCTTCCACGACTGGATGTAGGCCTCGGTGATGTCGTCCACGGTGGCGTTCTCGGGCATGTTGATGGTCTTGGAAATTGCGCCCGAGATGAACGGCTGGGCGGCCGCCATCATGCGCACATGTCCGAGGTAGTGAATGGTGCGCGTGCCCTTCGACGGCTTGAACGAGCAGTCGAAGATGGGCAGGTGCTCTTCCTTGACCGAGGGTGCGCCTTCGATGGTGCCGGTGGCGTCGATGTAGCTGACGATGGCGTTGGTCTGGTCGGCCGTGTAGCCCAGCTTGAACAGCGCGGCGGGCACGGTGTTGTTCACGATCTTGATCATGCCGCCGCCCACCAGTTTCTTGAACTTCACCAGCGCCAGGTCGGGCTCGATGCCGGTGGTGTCGCAGTCCATCATGAAACCGATGGTGCCCGTGGGGGCCAGCACCGTGACCTGCGCGTTGCGATAGCCGAACTTCTCGCCGTGCTTCAGGGCCTCGTCCCAGGTGCTCTTGCTGGCTTCGAACAGCGCCGGCGGAACGTGGGTCTTGTCGATGTTGTTCACCGATGCGCGATGCATGCGGATGACGTCGAGGAAGGGCTCGCGATTGATGTACCAGCCGGGACAGGCACCTCCAGGGGTCAGGGGATAGGGGCTAGGGGTTAGAAAAGCAGGTCCCTCGGCTCCGTCCGCCGCGGCTGACTCCGCTCGGGATGACACATCTTTGTTAGCGCCCGTTTGTTCCGTGGCTGGGGCGAGCGGCTGGCAGAGTTCGGCAATCTTCGACGACTGTAGATAGGCTTCGCCGCACATGATCGCAGTCAGGCAGGCGGCGTAGTCGCGTCCCGCGTCGGAGTCGTAGGGCAGGCCCGCGGCCATCAGCAGCGCGCCGAGGTTGGCGTAGCCGAGTCCCAGCGGACGGTAGTCGTGCGAGTTCTTGCCGATGGCTTCGGTGGGATAGCCGCTGTTGTCCACCAGAATTTCCTGCGCGGTGATCATGACGGCGCAGGCGTAACGGTAGGCCTCGATGTCGAACGTGCCGTTGGGCGCGAACTTCATCAGGTTCAGGCTGGCCAGGTTGCAGGCCGAATCATCAAGGAACATGTATTCGCTGCACGGGTTCGACGCGTTGATGCGCGCCGTGTTCTTCGACGTGTGCCAGCGATTGACGGTGGTGTCGTACTGCATGCCGGGATCGCCGCAGTGCCAGGTGGCGTCGGAAATTTTGTGCAGCATCTCGCGCGCCTTGAAGGTCTGCACGGGATGGCCGTCCTTCACCGAGCGCGTGCTGAAGTCGCCATCGCGCAGCACCGCGTACATGAAGTCGTCGGTCACGCGCACCGAGTTGTTGGCGTTCTGGAAGAAGATGGACGAGTAGGCGTCGCTGTCGGGACCGCTGCCGTCGTAACCCATTTCGATGAGCGCCCACGCCTTGGCTTCTTCCTTCTGCTTGCACTCGATGAAGTCCATCACGTCAGGATGGTCGACGTTGAGGATGACCATCTTGGCGGCGCGACGCGTCTTGCCGCCGGACTTGATGACGCCGGCGAAGGCGTCGAAGCCCTTCATGAAGCTGAGCGGGCCGCTGGCGGTGCCGCCGCCGGAGAGCGCTTCGGTGGACGAACGCAGCGGCGACAGATTGGTGCCCGTGCCCGATCCCCACTTGAAGAGCATGCCCTCGGTCTTGGCGAGAGTGAGGATGCTGTCGAGCGAATCGTGTACCGAGTTGATGAAGCACGCCGAGCATTGCGGATTCTTGTAGCCGACCGCGCCGTATTCCACGCGCTGGGCCTGGGGATTCCAGTGCCAGTTCTGCGCGTCGGAGTTGGGCTCGATGCGATCGCAGCCCACGTTGAACCATACCGGCGAGTTGAAGGCCGCCTTCTGCTGCAACAGCAGGTGGGCGAGCTCGTCGTGGAAGATGGCCGCGTCGTCGTCGCTGCGGAAGTATCCGCCCTTGATGCCCCAGTCGCGAATGGTTTCGGCGACGCGGGTGACGAGCTGGCGCACGCCGGTCTCGCGCTCGGGCGTGTCCAGCGGCCCGTGCAGATATTTGCTGGCGACGATGTTGGTCGCCGTCATCGACCAGTCCTTGGGGACCTCGACGTCCTTCTGCTCGAAGATGATGCTGCCCTGCGTGTCGGTGATTTGCGCCAAGCGCAGCTCCCATTCCAGCTCGTCGTAAGGCGAGACGCCGGCCTTGGTGAAGAAGCGCTTGAAGGTGAGACCGGGCGCGCGCTTCTTGGGCGTAGTGCTCGCGGTGGTGGTGGGTGCGGCGGTGGTCGTGGGCTCACCGGTCGCGATGGACGCAGTGGTCGCGGTGGTTGGTTTGGTGGTGACTTCGGACATGGAGAGTGCTCCTGATCAGTCTTTAATTATTGCGTTATTACGCGGGTCTGAGGCCCGCTTTATTATTTCCGACTGCAAAGGTTGTGGGGGCCTCTTCGCCTGCCAGCGAAACGTGGACAGGAAAGAAGCCCCCGGGTTCATCTTTGTCCGGCGCCACCGCACAACCGCGTGCCGCCAAGGAAATTTCCTGTGGCGGAATCCGGACGGGCAACTCATGCGCGCAACGCCGCGCTGAAGTGCCGCACTGACTTGGAAAGGAACAACGCTGATGTCATCGTCTTGCGATGACTTCGCTGGCCCAACTGCCATCCCTCGGCACGCAAATGGCGTGCGTTGGGAAACCGCGTGAGCTTCTGGGTCGCAAATCTGCCGAAAGCCCTGGGCCCAAATTCACTGCACTCGACGAAATCTGCACCGTATCCCGAGGAGGAATCGTCAAAGTACGCGGGCCCACTTGCACGCCTGGGCGGTCACCTCTGCCCGCCTCGGCTCTGGGAAAACGCTTCACGCGGCGACCGCATTTGCGAACGGTACTCCCGACATCTTGTGGATGTCAAGTGCATAACACTACATCTTGTATTTTATACCTTCCCCGGCCCGAACCAAAAGAGTTAACCCTCTCTCCGGTCCTCCAAATTTTCAGGGCTGGACGAGGCGTCTGAGTCCCACTGCCATCTCGTTGGCGAACCGTGTGCCAACACGCTTTTCGCTAGCCGCTTTCTGCGTTGAGGCGAACGCGAGTGCAACCATCTACGGTTCGATCTCGTCCCGAAACTCAAAGCTCGAACGTTGGCTCACGCTTTGGACTCTAGCCCCGCAATGCAGCCGATTCAACGCCTATTCTCGGTGCAGCTATGTGGATGGCTGTGGATCGTGAGGAAAAGCGGGCCGCCCAACAGGTGCCAACTCAGCAACACCCTTTTCAGACCTGCACCGTCAAACCAGAGGACAGTGACGGTGGTCACAGACGGCTGGGTCGCCGCAAGCAACAATAGGATCGGCATGATTTCGCGGAGCGCAATGCGGAGAGGCTTGTCGTTGGTCCTGTCGCTAGTCATCATTCTATGGGCTGAGGCTGGCGTAGCGATGCCGCCCGCCTCCGGGCATGGTTCGAAATGCCATGTCCGGATGGCGCCGATGCACCGGCACGCTACCCACTCCGCGACCCTCGCAACGCCGTCTGGTTGTTGCCCACAGGGCCCGCACTCCATGCCTTGCTGCCCGTCGCACCCCGCGTCTGCGGCCACCCACTGCGCAGATCGCCCGGGTTGTTGCGACATAAGCAGCCAGCCTGCCAGACCGTTGGCCGCCCTGGTCGCCTTGGGCAATTCTTTCACGCCCCAGCTAAGCGCCAACGGTCCAGCAGGCACCATCTCGGCGCCCGCGCCTCCAGGTTCTGCCTTCCTCTCCATTGACCACGCTTATCAGCTCGTCCGACCTGTCTTCGAACTGAAAACGGACCTGCGGATTTAGCGGGCCTCGCGAAATCCTTGCAGCCTCCGGCCTGATTCGCGCAACACTACTTTGTGCGCGCTCGCCGCGAACTCTACCGGGCCTCATGGCCCTGTGACATGGACAATGTTCAACCGAAATGATGAGGAAACTATGAAATCGAAGATGCTGGTAATTCTGAGTACGCTGGTCATGGCTCTGGGTCTGATGGCCCAGAACGCGACCCAAACTCCTGCCGCCCCATCCGGCGACAGCACCAAAGCCTGTGCCTGCTGCAATCACGATAAGGCCGACGGCAAGATGTCGTGCTGCGGCAAAGACGGCAAGTGCGGCCAGATGTCCAAGGACGGCAAAGACGCCACGATGTCGCATGACGAGATGATGTCCAAGGACGGCAAGTCCGGGATGAAGTGTCCGATGATGGCGAAAAATGACGGCAAGGACGGCAAGATGTCGTGCTGCGGCAAAGATGGCGGTTGCTGCAAAGATGGCAAGTGCGACATGGCCAAAGGCGGCAAGGGCTGCTGCGGCGGAAAGATGTGTGAACGTCCGGCCGCAGGTGTGTAACTAACTGACTGCTCACCGCGGAGCCATGGAGGGAATCAGTTCACTTGTTTCTCTCCGTGTTCTCCGCGGCGATTACAAAAGGCAGTTGTCGGTTGCCAGTTGTCGGTTGTCAGTAAACGCAGATCCTTCGACTCGCTTCACTCGCTCAGGATGAGAAACTCTGAGGGATCGCTGGTCTTTCGGCTCGCTCGGGGATGACCGGAACGGGACGGCGAAGCAGCCCACTGTAATACCTGACTTTCCCGAACCCATCTCCGTGTGCGCTGGTATAGTCATGGTCGTTCACCCATAGCGGAGCACCCGATGAAATTCCCTCTCGTTCTCTTCTTCCTTTCCCTCGCCCCGACCGTCGCCTTCGCCCAAACCAAACCGCAGTCCTCTTCGCCCAGCATCACCTACCTGCGCTGCGGTACCCTCTACGACGGCAAGAGCGACACTGCCCGTAAGAACGTCACGCTGCGCATCGCGGGCGAAAAGATCGATCAGCTCGGCGACAACGCGCTCAAGCCCGAGAGCGGCGCCCAAGTCATCGACCTCACCCGCGAGGTCTGCCTGCCCGGACTGATCGACACTCACACTCACGTGCTGCTGCAAGGCGACATCACCGCCGAAGATTACGACGTGCAACTGCTGAAATACTCGACCCCGTACCGCACCATTCTCGGTACAGTGGCGGCGCAGCGCGCGCTCGAGTACGGCTTCACCACCATTCGCGATGTTGAAACCGAAGGCGCCGGCTACGCCGATGTGGACATCAAGCGCGCCATCGAGGCCGGAGTCATTCCCGGCCCGCGCATGCAGGTCGCCGGGCGCGCCATGGACGTGACCGGCTCCTATCCTCTGCTCGGCTATTCCTGGGAGCTGAAGATGCCCAAGGGCGTGCAGGAGGTGGACGGCGCGGAAGGCGGCCGCAAGGCGGTGCGCGAGCAGCTCTCCAACGGCGTGGACTGGATCAAGGTGTACTCCGACCGCAGCTATCGGGTGCGGCCTGACGGAGTGCTCGACGACATTCCCACCTTCACTCTTGACGAGCTGCGCGCCATCGTTGATGAAGCGCATCGCGAGCATCACAGGGTCGCCTCCCATGCCTCGGCGCTGAATGGCGTTCACAACTCGGTCGAGGCGGGAGTCGATTCCATCGAGCACGGTTTCTACATCGCCGACGCTGACCTCAAGACCATGGCTGCCAAGGGCACTTTCTACGTGCCTACGTTGTTCGTCGGAGAGTATGTCGCTGAGGGCCGAGCTGCCACGGGAGCGCACGTGTGGGTTGACATGATCAACATTCACGCCGCCACGTTTCGGCGCGCGCTGAACGCCGGCGTGAAGATCGCCTTCGGCACCGACGCCGGTGGATTCGCCTGGACCATCGATCCGGCGAAGGAATTTGCTCTGATGGTGAAGTACGGCATGACTCCGGCGCAGGCTTTGCGCTCCGCCAACATGAGCGCTGCCGAACTGCTGGATATGCAGGACCGGATCGGGTCTCTCGAGCCCGGCAAGTTCGCCGACATCGTCGCCGTGCCCGCCGATCCCATGGCCGACATCACTCAGCTGGAGCGCGTGAACTTCGTGATGAAGGGCGGCGAGGTGTTTAAGGGAATTACGAGTTCACAATGACGAGTCGAAATCGCGGAACGGGCCTGCGGAGATCACCTCCTCGAAGCCGACTTGTGGAGACTAATCTCACCGCAGCACTTCGACGACATGGCGACTTCTCGCTCATGCGGATTCCTTTCGGCTTTCCGACCATCCGCCCAGTAGCGGGAATTGAAGTAGAATCCCTCGGTGGAGAAGAAGTCGAGTCGGGGGAGGCATGATATCTGAGCAATACGATCTCATTATAGTGGGAGGAGGTCTGGGTGGCTCCAGTCTAGCCGCTTCGATCGCGAAGCGCGGAGCGCGCGTCCTGCTGCTTGAGCGAGAGCGACAGTTTAAAGATCGCGTGCGCGGCGAGTGCGTATTCCCCTGGGGTGTCGCCGAAGCAATCCAACTGGACGTACTCGAATTGCTCCGCGACCGGTGCGCGCACGAGCTCCCCTGGATGGATTTCTACTCGGGAGATGTTCTAACGGTGGGGATGAATCCGGAGTTTTACGACGGCGCGAAGGCGGCCGGGCCGCTCGCGACATTTGATGGAGCGGAAGCATGGGTCGAGCATCCCTACCGCGATGGTGTGGCACTTATTGGAGACGCCGCGGCGGCGAGCGACCCTACCTGGGGCCAGGGCTTGTCGCTAACCCTGCGCGATGCCCGCGTACTGCGCGATCAATTGCTCGGCACAGAAGACTGGGAAACTGCTGGGCACGCCTACGCCAGAGAGCACGACCGCCACACCGAAGTGAGCCATGCCGTGAACCTCTGGTTCGCAGAGTTTTATCTGGAAACGGGGCCTCAGGCCGACGCCCGTCGCGCCCGCGCCTTGCCTTTGATTGCCGAGGACCCCAGCCGCCAACCCGACGCGGGCTTCTCTGGGCCCGACATACCCGTGAACGACGCCGTTAAGAAGCGCTTCTTCGCAGAAGACTGAAATGAGTGCCGGGCAATCCGGAAGTTGCCGCTGTTCGAAGTCAAGTTGACGAAAAACGCCCAAA
>PLYW01000057.1 GCA_003151875.1 Acidobacteriaceae bacterium | reverse complement strand
CAGCCTGGCACGGCGATGCCATCTGGCCGATTCTCGATGGCATTTCGGTTGAAAAGGCTGCCTTGCGGCCCATTGCCAACGCTCATAGCATCTGGGAAATCGTTGGCCATATGGCGTTCTGGGAAGGCGTAGCGGCCAAGCGGCTTGCCGGTTTACGTGCCGGACGCGAGGAGGAACGCAACTTTCCTGCCACGCCCGACGAGGAGGGCCTCAACTTTCCGGTCGCGCCCGAAGCCACCGAGGCCAACTGGCAGAAGACACTCGAGCAGTTTCGCGCATCCAATCAAGCATTCCGGGAGGCGCTGCAAAGACTCAGTCCTGCCCGCCTGGACGAGCTGTCGGCCGCCGGCAAGCGGTCCTTTTACGATGAGGCGCACGGGCTGATCGAACACCATGTGTACCACGCCGGGCAAATTGCCCTGCTGGCGAAGGCCATGAATCAACGCTGACGTTTTCGCCTCGGAGAGGCTGGCAAGCCTCCCTGGGCAGGTTTGTAATTCTGCAAACCGGGTGCTACCATCCGGCTCGTGAAGTTTTTTTGAGGAGGCAATCATGTCGGAACGCGACGGAAGTGGTTTCCTGTGGTTTCTGGCCGGCCTGGGCATCGGCGCGGCCGTGGGGATTCTTTATGCTCCAAAGTCGGGCGATGAGACGCGCCAGCGTCTTCGTGAGGTCGCGGAAGAGGGCCGCGAGTCCGTCAAGGAACGCGCGCGTCAGGCGCGTGAACAGGCGGGGACCTGGGCCGACAAAGGGCGCGACTACCTGAGCCAGCAAAAAGAGCAGATCCGCTCCGCCTACGAGGCGGGCCGCCAGGCTTACCGTGAAGCGACCAGCGAAGAGGCCGAGGGCGCCAAGCCCAAAGTACCGTAAAGCGGGCGCTGCGTCACCCAGCTAGCGCTGCGGGCAGGGAAGGAATATGTCTGACAATCTGACACTTTTTGTCGCTGTTACCGCAGCCGCTGTGGTGCTGCAGATGCTGATTCTCCTGGTCATGTGCGTGGTGATCTTTAACCTCAGCAAGAAGCTGCGGTCGGTTACCGACGAGACCCAGTCGCGGCTGATTCCCCTGCTGGACAACGCCAAGGTGATGCAGCAGGAAGTGAAGTCCTTCCTGGAAGTTTCGCGTCCCAAAATCGACACCATCCTGGATAATCTTGCCCATGTGACCACCACGACGCGCACCGAGGTCGAGCGGGTTGATGCCACCGTGCATGACCTGCTGGATCGCCTGCGCCTCCAGGTGATCCGCGTCGATGAGATGGTGACCCACACCTTGGACCGGGTGGAAGAAACCTCGGAGAAGGTGCAGCACTCCGTGATGTCGCCGGTCCGCCAGGTTTCGGGGATTGTGCAGGCCATCAGCGTCGGCGTGGGCGCGTTCTTCAACAGTCAGAGGCGCGGCCGCAACGGTGGCCCCTCCGACGAGATGTTCATTTAGTTCGTTTGAAGCGGCGCACCTTAGGGCGCGCCGCCACACGCCGTTTTACTCCAGCAGCGCCGCTTCCTTCTCTTCTGCCTCGGCCACGGCTCGAATGGAAACATGTTCGCGGCGCGCCAGCAGCAATCCCATCGGGATGACCGACATAAAAGTAATGGCCCAGAGCAGGATGCCGCAACTTACAGCCAGTTCCTTCTCGATGCCGAATCCCGAGCTGAGCATGCTGATGGCCGCCAGTTGCGAGCCGCCGCCGACGGCCGGCAATTGCAGCATGGAACCGACCATGGTGGAACCCATCAGCACTACCTGATGCGGCAGGGTAAGACTGCGAAGTTCGCCGGGATAGGCGTGCGTGACCGCGTAATACGCGAAGGCGATCAGCACCCACATGAAAAGCGAGACGCCGGTCAGCTGCAGAGCGGATGCAAGGTCGTGGATGGTCGCCAACCCTTCGCTGAAGGAGCGCACCTTCTCACGCAAGTGGTGCGCGAACTTGGGCGCGAAGCCGGCGAATAGATCGTGCAGAAACTGGCCCACGCGATCGCCCCAGCGCCTCACCACAAACGCTCCCACACACAACCCGCCCACCAGCANNAAACTGAGCCGCTCCTTCTTGGCGATGATGTAAGGCCGGATCATTTCCCCGGCGCGGCCCAGCAGCGCCAGCGCGGCGAAGCCGACAAATTGCGGCGCCAGCAGGCGGGCCGTGGTCGTCTTGCGGACCGGCTTCAAGAAGATGCGCCAGCGCACGGCACGCAGTACATAGGCGAAGTAGGTCAGCGCCAGTCCGTAGAAAGCATAGAGCCAGTCAATGTGTTCGGTACGGCTCCAGAACATGTGCCAGTCGAACGTCTTCCAGGCGCGAATCTGCAGGTAAATCAGCAGGCATAACGCGATCAGGACTGCGCCGAAGATGAGCGTGCGTTTCTTGTTCATGGAAGAAAATCAGGGCCCATCGGCATGGGTTGCCTTTTCGTGGATTGTGACGGAGGCCTGCGGCTGAGGCCCAGTCGTCAAGGTATATGACGGCATGAGTGGGGTCAAACGGGCGGCTATTCGCTGCCCGCGGCGGGAGCGGCCGCGCTTTGCGCAATCTCTGGCTTGACCGCTGTCGCGCCTCGCACCGGGGGTTTCTGCTGATGCTTGCGCTGGGCCAGCTTCTTGCGGTTGTAGTCGTTGATCACCCGCGCCACGTAAGCGTGGGTCTCGTGGTAGGGCGGCACGCCCTGGTACTGCTGCACGCGCTGCGGACCAGCGTTGTACGCGGCCAGCGCTTTGATCATGTCATTGTTGTAAAGCAGCAGCAGCTCGCGCAGGTAGCGCACTCCGCCGTCAACGTTCTCCGCCGGATCGAAGCTGTTCTTCACCCCCAGCTTGCCGGCCGTGCCAGGCATGAGTTGCATCAATCCCTGCGCGCCCTTGCGCGAGACGGCGTGCGGATTGTTGCCGCTCTCGGCACGGATGACGCTGGCAATGAAGTCGGCGTCCACCTGGCTGCGCGCGCTGGCTTCGCTGACGATGGCGCTTAAGTCCATCGGCGCGTGTGCCCGCGATGTGGCCGCTTGCAGCTCGGGCGGCGCCGGCTCAAAGCTCTCGATCTGGGCGCTGGGCACGTCGATGTATCCACTGTCCGGTTCCGCGCTCATGTACAGCCGCGTAGTATCGCCGACCACGTCATGCCGCTCGTGGGGAATGCTGAAACCGTTGCGCAAGTTGGCAATTTCGGCAGCGTGAAGATGCGCCGTCATCAGCAAGCCCAGCAAGCCGAGTTGTAAGAGTTTACGCATTCACGCTCGCAGTATTGGCGTCGAGTACCTGTTCGATGGCCGCCGCCACTCCGCTTTGGTCGTTATGCAGGGTGATGGTCCAGCCGTTCTGCTTCAGGTCGTCGGATGCATTTCCCATGATGACCGGATGGCCGGAGAAGGTCAACATCTCGATGTCATTGTAATTGTCGCCGATGGCCATTACCTCGGAGCGATCGATGCCGCGATAGTTGGCCCAGCGCTCCAGCGCGTGTCCTTTCGAACACCCAGCGTTGAGGATGTCAACGATGCACAAGTTGCGCACATCATATTGCGTGCGCAGCATGGTGAACTCGCCGGCGAAATCGCAGGACAGCAGCGCTTGTTGCGCCTGCCGCATCAGTTCGACCGGGCCGCAGAACATGGCCTGAATGGGGTCTTCCGTCAGCGCCTTTGCAATGGGGCTGACATATTCGGTATAGGGCGCATTCTTCTCCATCCAGCGCTGGATGACCTCGTACAAACGCTCGCGATTTTCGCACACGATTGCCCCCATCCCTTCGCGGTCGAAGGTGAGCACCATGTGGTTGCGATACTCCGCCATGTGCCGGCAGAGCTTGAGGGCCGTTTCCTTGGGCAGCAGGTCCTGGTGGAACAGTTCTCCGCGCGTGGAACGGGTCACTGCCCCATTGGAACTCATCAGCCACAGGTCAAACCCGAGCGATTCCGCCATAGGCAAGGCGAAGCGGTGCCTGCGCCCCGTAACCAGCACAATTTCAATGCCGGCTTCATGGGCCCGGCGCAACGCCTTTAAATTGGCTCCCGGGACCTGGACACTGGAGTCCAGCAGGGTGCCATCCAGATCGATGGCGATGAGGCGTATGGAGCGTGGCACACGATAATTCTAACAGCAGCCAGCAGTGAGCACTTGGCAGTTAGCAGTTAGCACTTAGCACTTAGCATTTAGCATTTGGTAAGGGCAGCCAAATGCCAAGTGCCAAGTGCCAAATGCGAACTGGCGGGCGCTGACTACTGACAACTGGCTACTGACAAC
>PLYW01000328.1 GCA_003151875.1 Acidobacteriaceae bacterium | reverse complement strand
TGGCCGCAGATCTACTCCATCGACAACACGGATTTACTGACCGTAGTGCCATCTTCATTCAGCAACACCACCGGGCTGGCGTTGCGTTACCACGACCACGGCGGCACGTGGAGCGCGCGAGCTGGATACGAATGGACCGGTACGCATAACCCCGGCTACTTGATCGTGCCGCAGAGCAACAACCGCATCTTCGGAAACGTGACCTACGCACCTGCTACCTGGCTGACCTTCACCAACGATCTCAGCATCATGGCGCAGAACGCCTTTCCAGCCATTCCGCTCCCCAATAATCCCGGCAATTTCCAGCGCCGTGACCGTTTCTACACGGAGACAGCCAGTGCCACCTTGCGCCTTGTGCCGGCTTGGTACCTGGGACTTGGCTATTCGTACCAGCAGAACAATCTGAATACTTACATGGCATTTCAAAACGATAGCGGTGTCGGATATGTTGTCGACGAACCGTTCGTTCCTTACAAACAACTCAGCCAAACCTACTGGGGCGAGTCGGCCTATACCATCAAGCAGCGTTTGGGGCTGACCCTCAGAGTTACCTACAACTCGGCCCATAGCGGAATGCGGCCGGACGTGAATCCCAACGATGCGGCACAGCTCGGCAACCAGGCCCTGATTCAACAAGGCGCTTTCGATCCGGTCCTCTTCACCGCAGCTTTGGGCAACGTGCAGTTTGCTTCGACTCAGATCTCGCAGGTGGTCGTTCCGCAGTGGATCGGCGAATCCAAGGTGAACTATCTGTTCCCGCACAAATTCGAGGGAGGCCTGGTCGTCTATTACGGCAGTTACCGGGACTACTGGAATCCGAATTTGAACGGCGTCCTGCGAAACTTCAATGTTTACGTGGGACGCAGCTGGTGATGAGTACGCCTTGTAAACGTCATAGTGCATTGGCCTGCGCGCGAGGTTGCTTTACCATTGGGGCTCGCAAACCGATTCCCAAGGAGGGGCGAACTCATGTCGCTGGACTATCTGCTCAAGACCGAACCCTCGGAGTACTCTTTTGCTGATCTGCAGCGGGACAAAGTGACGGTGTGGGACGGTGTAACCAATCCGGTCGCGGTGAAACACCTGCGGGAAATGACGTCTGGGGCGAGATTGATCATTTACGAGACCGGAGATCGCAAGAGCGCAGTGGGCGCCGCGTCGGTGGTTTCCGTCGATGCGACCGATCCCAAGAAGCCGATGGTGAAGATCAAGGCCGGAAAAGCGCTTCCGCAGCCGGTCTCTTTGCAACAGATCAAAGCCAACCGGCTGTTTGCGGATTCGCCTCTGGTGCGTCAGGGAAGACTCTCCGTCGTACCGTTGACGCAGGCCCAGCACAAGGCGCTGACGGGCGAATAGTGTGAAGGTGCTGGACCGTAGGAGGCCCATGCCACCGGCGTTTAAGGTGGTTCCAAGCTTGGTGCGCCGGGTAGGGCCTCCAGGCCGACGTTGAACAACTACGACCTATTGTTTGTGCTTAGCCGACATCAACGCATTCTTGATTTCCGTCGTCGTGTTTCCGTCACCCATGAAGTCGTAATTTCCCTGGCTGGTACCCAAGTGGAGCAGGCCTTGGGAATTAACTTTGGCATTGTTGATAGCGCTCTCGCTTAGCGCTATATCCGGCTCACAAACCTTGCCGCTGGGGGCCGAGACGCAGTGGTAGGCGACGGAGCCTGAGGGTGACACAGTTAAAGTGCCGTTGGAGTACCATTCCGAGGCAAACCCAAGCTTGCTTGAATGGCGGTGCCGCACATTGAAACTACGGCCAGCAGTTTGTGGAGCGGCCGGGGCCGGTTTCGGCTGACTTTCCGCAACCGCCTTTTGGCTTGGCTCAGCCGCCCGCAGCTCACTTCGCCAGGACTCAAACTGTCCCGGATAAAACTTGTTCATGGTGGTAAACAGATACGTGGCCTGGGAGTAATTTTGCGCCTGTATCGAAGCCTGGAACTGACTGTGCACCTGGTTCTGGATGCGCTGCTCCATCTCCGGCCCCCCGCCGTTTCCATGTGCGGTCGCTTGCTGCGCCCAATAGATCGCGCAGTCTTTGGGAGGCTGTAACAGCCTCTGGGCTGCCAACATGGTGCGCGCCTTGTCCAGAGCAACCGCGCCCACGTCCTTGGGTTGTTGCTGCTTCTTTTGCGTTGGGACCGTCTCTTGACTTGGTTTGAGCTGTGTCACCTCCGGCGTGGTTGGCACGGTTGGCGAGGCGAGAGTTGCCTGTGGCTGGTTGCTGGAGGTCGGCTGGCTGGGGGATTGGGCTGTCGGTGAACTCGTGCCTCCATCGGAAAGACTGCCTGATGAAGGCTTCGTGTTGGCCGCTTGATGCGAGCTGGACTTTTTCCAAATCACAACTCCAACTACCATGGCCAGAACCAGGAAGGCCGCGCCCACGACCATGAGGTTCTTGGGCGTCAAGAATCCGGGGCCCGCTTGAGCGATCGGGCGGACATCACGTCCCTCGGCACTTGCCGCAGTCCCCTGTGCCGGTGCCGGCGGTGGGGTCGAGGGGGGAGAGAAATCCTGCACCGTGACGCCCACGGTTGGTTCATTTCCTCTTGTGAGCGTTCCGCGCGCTGCCTCTCCAGCACTTACCACTGCAGGAACGGCATGGGGAGTCTCCAGGGCGGCGGCAAACTCTTCCACTGTGCGGAAGCGCGCAGCCGGGTCTTTCTGCATTGCCTTCAGTACGGCTGCCTCGATTCCCGCAGGCACGTATGGGTAATAAAGACTCAGCGGAGGTGGCGGGGTATTGACAT
>PLYW01000125.1 GCA_003151875.1 Acidobacteriaceae bacterium | reverse complement strand
CACTATCGGGCTGTTCAGCATGAACCGGAAAGCCTCCCGGCAGGGAGCTGACCTGCTGTCCACCGCGGGACGGCGGCTGTTGATGGGACTGCTGCCGGCCCTGGCTGCCGGCGGCGTGCTCACGGCAGCGATCGTCTGGGACGGCTCCACGCGGCTGATCCCCGGCGTGTGGTTGTTGCTCTACGGAATTGGAGTGGTGCAAGCGGGCGCGTTTTCTGTGCGCGCGGTGCCCGCGATGGGCATCGTGTTTGTGGTGCTCGGCGCCATTGCCCTGCCCATGCCGTGGCTGTGGGCCAACATCATGCTGGCTGCCGGTTTCGGGCTGGCGCACATCGGCTTCGGAGCTTTAATCGCCAGCAGGCACGGTGGCTAATCGTGCCATCAATGGCGAGGAGCGATTCTCAAGCTGAAACCGCTTGTTGCTGTCGGCGTTTCAATTGACAATGCCCACCCGCGTAGTCTATTCTTAAATCTTTCGTAGTCCTGCGTTTGCCCGCCAGCAAGTTTCCTAGCGCGTCCAGCGCCAGAACTCAGCGGCTCTTTCGCGGTTTTCAACTATTTTGGGAGATTCACCGATGTCAACCTATTTCCCCAAGGGGGAAATTGCGCGCAAGTGGTTTGTCATTGATGCCGACGGCCAGACGCTGGGCCGGCTGGCCAGCCGTATCGCGCGCATCCTCTCTGGCAAGGACAGCCCCAAGTACACGCCCTTTATGGACTGCGGGGACCATGTCATCGTGATCAATGCCGAAAAGGTTCGCGTCACCGGCCTCAAGGCTGACAAAAAGGTCTATTACAGCTATTCCGGATTTCCCGGCGGCATGAAGGCTGAGGAATACAAGAAGCGCTTTCAGCGCAAGCCGGAGCAGATTGTGGAAGAGGCCATCACCGGCATGTTGCCGCATACCAAGCTGGGACGTGCCATGGCCGGCAAGCTGAAGGTTTACCGGGGCGACAAGCATCCGCACGCGGCGCAGAAGCCCGAAGTCATGGCTGCGGCAGCCGCCAAGCGCGCGTAGCGCAATTAAGGGCGAGGCCTGGCTTCGCCGATCAATTTTATTGGAAGGATCAAAGGGAGCACGCGTCTCCCGACGGACAAACGATGGCAGATCAGGTTCAGTACTACGGAACGGGACGCCGCAAGTCGAGTGTGGCCCGGGTGTTTCTTCGTCCCGGCAGCGGCGAGTTCACGGTCAACGGCAAACCGTTTGACGCATACTTTGTGACCGCGGCCCAGCGCATTATGGCCAAGTCGGCGATGGTGCTCACCGAAACCACGGCCAGCTTCAACGTGCTGTGCACGGTGGACGGCGGGGGCGTGAACGGCCAGGCAGGCGCGGTGCGCATGGGAACGGCGCGCGCGCTGCAGGAGTTTAACCCCGAGCTGCGGCCCAAGTTGAAGGCGGAAGGCTTTCTGCGTCGCGACGCTCGCGGTAAAGAGCGCAAGAAGTACGGGCAGAAGGGCGCTCGTAAGCGGTTCCAGTTCAGCAAGCGGTAGTGGGAAGGGGCCAGGGGCTAGGGTTTAGGGGATAGAGAGACACTAATCCCTAAAACCTAGTCCCTAACCCCTAATCCCTCGCTCTTATGTTTCCGGGGGCGAGATGAACAATTAAACCGGAACGAATTCTTCCCGCACTCGTGACAAAGGGCGGGTTACGGGAAAGCAATCCAGAGCGATCCGGCCAGGCGCACCGCGCCGCGGCCGCCGCAAAGGATGCAAGCCAACCTAGGAGGTAGCTTGGCAAATATCACGATGAAGGAGTTGCTCGAAGCCGGCGTTCACTTCGGGCACCAGACGAAGCGTTGGAACCCGAAGATGAAGGAATATATCTTCGGCGAGCGCAACGGAATTTACATCATCGACCTGCAGAAGACGCTGAAGATGTTCAAGGAGGCGTCCAAGTTCGTGCAGGACATTGCTGCCGAAGGCAAGCTGGTACTGTTCGTGGGCACCAAGCGCCAGGCGCAGGACGCGATCGCCGAAGAAGCGACGCGCTGCGGCATGTTCTTCGTCAACCAGCGCTGGCTGGGCGGATTGCTCACCAACTGGGTGACCGTGCAGAAATCGGTGAAGCGGCTGAAAGAGCTCGACGAGATGGCCACGGACGGCCGTTACGAGCTGCTGCCGAAAAAAGAAGTGGTAAAGCTGGAACGCGAGCGCAAGCACTTGCAGGCCAACCTGGCCGGCATCAAGAACCTGAACCGCCTGCCCGACGCGCTGTTCGTGATCGACTCCAACAAGGAGCAGATTGCGGTGAAGGAAGCGCGCAAGCTGGGGATTCCCGTGGTTGCAGTGGTGGACACCAATTGCGATCCCAGCGAAGTGGATTACATTATTCCCGGCAACGATGACGCGTTGCGCGCCATCCGGCTGTTCGCTTCCAAGATTGCCGATTCGGTGGTCGAGGGTTCGCAGGCGGCCACCGACAAGCAGATGGCAGACATCGCCTCCGGTGTGCAGTACAGTCCCGATGCCGAGGCTGCCGCTGCCAGTCCGGAAGAGAGCGAAGTCGCTGCGGCTCCCGAGGAGACCGGCGAGGCCGAAGAAGTCAGCATGGAAGAAGTGTTGGGCAAGGGTGGCCGGCGCGCCGCCGCTGAGAATACCAGCGCCTAGCAACAGTTCGAGACGACGAGTGGTTCCCTGGCCCGCGCGTCATTGCAGCGCGGGCTGTTTTTCTGAGTAGCTGTTAGCTATTAGCGCTTAGCTTTTAGCAAACAGCACAGAGCAAGTTAAGATTCGGGCTCTTAGCGCTCCTGCTTTCCGGCAGTTTGTTACTAAGAGCTAAAAGCTAAGGGCTAAAGGCCAAAGGATTTTCCGAAAGATGAGCACTACAACCGTGAACATTACTGCCGCACAAGTGAAAGAGCTTCGGGAGAAGACCAACGCTCCCATGATGGATTGCAAGCACGCGCTGACCGAATCCAAGGGCGATATGGAAGGCGCTATTGTCATTCTGCGCAAGAAGGGTGTGGCCACCGCCGCCAAGAAGGCGACCCGCGCCACCAGCGAGGGTTCGGTGACCAGCTACATCCACGCCGGAGGCAAGATCGGCGTGCTGGTGGAAGTCAATTGCGAGAGCGACTTCGTGGCCCGCACCGACGACTTCAAGGCGCTGGTGCACGATATCGCCATGCACATCGCCGCCACCGATCCGCGCTACATTCGCAAAGAAGACGTGAGCGCCGATGCCTTCGAAAAAGAGAAGGACATCTACCGCGCCCAGGCGGCCCAGACGGGCAAGCCCGCGCCGGTGATCGAGAAGATCGTGGAAGGCAAGATGGGCAAGTTCTATGAAGAGGTCTGCCTGTACGAGCAGCCCTTCATCAAGGACCAGACCATGACCGTGCACCAGCTTATCGCTACGGTCGTAGGCAAGCTGGGCGAGAACATCTCGGTGCGGCGTTTTGCCCGCTTCAAGGTGGGCGACGTCGCCGAGACCATCGCCATCAGCAAGGCGGCGGAAGCCACCACCGAGTAAGAACTCGCGGCCATTCAGACGATGTGATCAAGCAGGGCGGGACACAATCCCGCCCTGTTGATTTCTGCAACCTCAATCGGTGCGGAGCGTGTCTTACATGCCGGCGCCAATCTATAATTTGACAATCCGAATCGTCACTTCTAACCTGAGCCCATGAAAGTACATCTCAACCCTGAGCAGGCCTCCAGACTGGCGCAACTCGCCAGCGACCGAGGACGAGACGCGGATTCGCTGGCGCAGGAAGCGATTTGCCGGTATCTGGAAGAAGAGGCCCGCTTTCTCGAAGCCGTGAAGCTCGGTGAATCCCAACTGGAGCGCGGCGAGTACCTCACCCACGAAGAAGTGGGGTCTCGCATCGAGCACCTCATCGAGTCTTGATGGAGGTCCGCTGGTCTCCACAAGCTCTTATCCCGGGCGACCTTAGCAAAATGATGTTGCGTTCAGCCACGTTCGCGGGCATGTGGCCCGCCCTGCTCCCGTGCTAAAATTTGACTAAATGCTCGCGAGAGAAGTTTTGTCTTGATCGAGATAGCGCCTTCCATATTGTCGGCCGATTTCGCCCGCCTGGCCGAGGATGCCAACGAGGCGGTGCGAGGTGGCGCCACCCTCCTCCATGTGGATGTCATGGACGGCCACTTTGTGCCCAATATCACGATCGGGCCTCCGGTGGTCGCGTCGCTGCGTAAAGCCGTGGACGTTCCGCTGGACTGTCACCTGATGATCGAGAATCCTGATGACTATATTCCGGCTTTCGCCGATGCCGGGGCCAAGTGGATCTCGGTGCACCAGGAAGTGTGCCGCCACCTGAACCGCACCCTGAACCTGATTCGCAGCCACGGCATGCAGGTCGGCGTGGTGCTTAATCCGGCGACGCCGGTACAGACCCTCGGCGAGGTGCTCGATCTGGTGGACTACATCCTGGTGATGTCGGTGAATCCCGGTTTTGGCGGACAAAAGTTCATTCCCGGGGCGCTGGAGAAAGTCCGCAAGCTGGCAACCATGCGCGCCGCCAAGGGTTTGAACTATCGCATTGAAATCGATGGCGGCGTGGACCTGGCAACGATTGGTCCAGCAGTCCGCGCCGGAGTAGAAATTTTCGTTGCCGGCAGTTACGTGTTTGGCCACGGTGATCCGGCCCGCAAAGTGGAGGGGTTGCTGAAGGCGGCCCAGGAAGCCACCTTATTGCGCGCCTAGCCGTGGAACGCAGTATTTCCCAGAGGTGTTTAGGATGTTTCGTCGCGTCATCATCGCGTTTTCGATAGCTGCCATGCTGCTGACCCTTGGATGCAGCAACAAGAAAGTCCAGAATCCCATCGCCAACGTCAACTCGAAACAGCCGGACAAGGTGCTGTTCGACCGCGCCATGGACGCGATGAAGCACGCCAAGTATGACGTCGCCCGGCTCAGCCTGCAGACCCTGATCAATACGTATCCAGATTCCGAGTATGTGGCGCGCGCCAAGCTGGCCATCGGCGACTCCTGGTATGCCGAAGGCGGCTCGGCCGCGATGACCCAGGCGGAAAGCGAGTACAAGGACTTCATCACCTTCTTCCCCAATATGCCCGAGGCGGCGGAAGCCCAGATGAAGATCGGCAACATCCACTACAAGGAGATGGAGAAGGCGGACCGCGATCCCACCCACGCCCGTCGCGCCGAGGAGGAGTATCGCCAGCTCATCCTGCAGTTTCCCGACAGCGCGCTGGTGCCACAGGCCAAGCAGCGCCTGCTGGAGGTGCAGGAAGTGCTTGCCGATCGCGAGTACATGATCGGGCACTTCTACTTTCTGCGCGAGGTATATCCGGCGGCCATCGCCCGCCTGAAGTCGGTGGCCGATACGTACCCGCTGTACAGCGGGGCCGACCAGGCCCTGTACGAACTGGGCAGCTCCTACGAAAAGGAAGTTGACCTTATCCGCCGGTCGAAACTGCCGGAAGTGGCCAAAGGCGCCTTGATCAAGCAGTACACCGAAGGAGCCACGGCCGCCTACGACCGTATCCTTACCCGCTACCCGCTGGAAGAGCGCGCCGACGATGCCAAGAAGCGCTTGCAGGCCATGAAGCAGCCGGTCCCGCAAGCCACCCCCGCCGCCATTGCTGAAGATAAAGCTGAAATCGCCAGCCGCGGCTCGGTGGGACACTTCGGCAAGCTGATGGAGAACTTCCACAAAGGTCCGGACGTGTCGGATGCCACCAAGGCCGGCGAACCAACGCTGGTTGATCCCAAGCAGTCCAGCGCGCCTGATATGGTGCGCGCCGCCAATACCAGCGTCATCGGCAGCATGATCGGTTCCAACAAGGTAGGCGTCGAACGCGTGGAGAACGGCGCAGTCCCCGCGGCGAACGCTCCCGTTCCGCGCTCTGACGCCGAAGGAGCGACGCCTGCCGGATCCACTCCCCCCACGGGGAGCGGTGCGGTGTCGGGCGGGGCTGAGAGTGGCTCGCCCGCCAACCCGGCCTCCGACAATAGCGCAGTGCCTGAAATGAAGAACGACTTGCAGCCCGCAGCCACAACTCCTGCGCCCGGCGCAACCGCTCCGCCGCCTGACGCGGCCACTCC
>PLYW01000138.1 GCA_003151875.1 Acidobacteriaceae bacterium | reverse complement strand
GTTTCGCGGGAGGAAATCGTGAAGCAGCTGGAAGCGGGCACGATGAAGCCCGCCGCGTTGGCCGTGCATGATTATGTTTACGACATTTTCCCCGCCTGAAGAAGCAGCCCGCAGTCTGGGTTGGGCGCCGTGGGCAACTCTGGCCTCTAGCGTTTACCGATGCCATAGTTCAGGGTCTGAAGGTGGGGCCGCTTGCCGTATGCATGTCTCGCATGAATTCATGCTTGACATGAACAAAGCCTGGCGCATACTGTTAAGCCTGACAGGTGATCAAGTCATTCGCAGACGAAGAGACGCGGAGGTTCTGGGAAACGGGAAAGTCAGCCCGATGGCCTCCCGCGAACCTGCGAAATGTCGCCAAACGCAAGCTGCAGCTCCTCGATGCTGCGGTAAGCCTCGAAGAATTGCGCTTGCCACCGCATAATAAGCTGCACCCGCTGACGGGCAATCGGCAGGGCCAACACGCAATCCGCATCAACGATCAGTTTCGGATCTGCTTCGTTTGGCGCGACGGGAACGTGGATGACGTTGAAATCACCGACTACCATTGAGACAGAGGTAACCATGTCGTTCGCAAGGCGCAAAGGCGCGGGCTGGGCGGTGCATCCCGGCGAGATTCTAGATGAAGAATTTCTGAAGCCGATGGAGATCTCCGGCTACAGGCTGGCCAAGGCAATTGGCGTGAACTGCCAAACGGTGAACGACATTGTTCTGCGCAAGCGCGGCATCAGCGCCGAAATAGCTTTACGCCTGGGACGGTTCTTTGGCACGAGCTCGGAGTTCTGGATGAATCTGCAGTCCGCCTACGTGCTCGCAAAGGCGACGGCCGCACTGCGCAGTCAGGTGGCAAGAATCCGCCCCTACAACGAAGCGGCCTAGTTCGCGTTTTTCCTGCTTCTTCCACAGCCATTAGCGGATTTGCACCGGCGTTCCACACATGTTTCTTCACACGTACGTTGCAGACATTGCACAGTCATTGTTGAACAAAGTAGATTTGGATTCGGGTTCAGATGATGATGACACCGAGCGAGACCTGTCCCATCTGCGGCGGCACCGGATGGCAGACCGTCGAGCGCGGCAAAGAGCGCGAAGCAGTGCGCTGTGAATGCCGCGTGCGCGACCGTGGCGGACGCCTGCTGGCCGCCGCGCACATCCCGGCACGCTACCAGCATTGCGAGCTGGGCAACTTCCAGTACGATCCCGACGACAAAGGGCAGAAGAGCATCCGCGACGCGCGCTTTCTCGCTGGAAGATTCGTGGAGGAGTATCCCACCGACAAGACCGGCTTGCTGTTTGTGGGATCGGTTGGCGTCGGCAAGACGCACCTGGCGGTCGGCATCATGAAGGACTTGATCCGCGAAAAGGGCATCCACTGCCTGTTCTGCGATTATCGCGAGCTGCTGAAGTCGATCCAGAATTCCTACAACCCATCGGTGCAGGCCACCGAGATGGAGATCCTGCGGCCGGTCTTCGACGCCGAGGTGCTGGTGCTCGATGAACTGGGCGCGGTGCGTAGCACGGAGTGGGTCTTCGACACCGTCAACTACGTTCTCAACAGCCGCTACAACGACAACAAGACCACCATCATCACCACCAACTTTCCCGACAAGCCGGAGCAGGACAAGCTGGAGGTTGACAATCTGAGCAGCCGCTCGGCTGCCGATCGCGCCGCCCGCCGCGAGACCCTGGGCGATCGCATCGGCGAGCGCATGCGTTCACGCCTGCACGAGATGTGCAAGAAGGTGGAGATCGAAGGGCTCGACTTTCGCGAACATTCCAAACAAGCGCAATTTCATCGGCACGACGCGCCGTCGCGGGTGACGCTGCGCAGCACTAAGAGGAACGGCTAGCTGCTTGGACGGGCATTGCTTGCGTAAAGGCCTGTTATCGACAGTTACTCTTTAATTGGCTGCTTAGGCCCCGTTGGGTTGATTACCTCCAGCGTCTTCTCGGCACCATTAAGGAAGCTCATCCCGCTCGATGTGTTGCAGGCGGGAATCCTTTTGACAGATCCCGTATCATGCTCGATTGCAAGTAGGTCACCGCAGGTAGTGTCAAACTCCGCGTAATAGTTGCCACTTCTACACGCAAGGGCGTTCGCCTTGCACTCTAATTCTGCAAAGAGGCGCCCCTCCACCATTCGGGTAAGACTCAGGCTGAAATTGGTTGGGAGTTTTAGGGAGGAGGAGGCAATGACTTTTCCGTCGTCGCCTACGATAGTCACCGTTGGAGCGTTGTCAGCAATGCCCGTCGAAATAAAGACCTTGTTGCCACTCATCGCCAGCGATGCAACTAATGCTTCATCGGGAGATTGCTCAGCCTTCTTCTCATTGCGCCTGTCCAAAGCAGTTCCTGAGAGGTCGATGCGCTTGACCTCCGCTCCATCGGCAGAAAACATGGTCGCTTCCGGAGCCTTGTCGAGCGGTCCGGCGTCGAAGAGGAGAAAGTCTCCTGAGTCAAAAACGGCAATCCTGGGCGCAAGGAATCTGGGCATGCGGCGGCTGATGATGAGACCACCGTTTGCGTCGAACCGGAACAGCGTCGGATGGCCGTCGACGAATACACCTCCCTTTTTAAGTCGCTTCGCCTTCGCCGCCATAACGTAGAGTTCGCCATTCGGACCCGGAGCTAAGGACTCTACCCACGTTTCTCCCGGTTCGAGCAAATGAGCGGTGTCGATGCGGACGGAAACAGCTCCGTTGAGCCCGAACTTTACGATCTCATGACGCAACTGCAAGTAGGTGGTGATGGTCTCGTCGGTTCCACAACCAACCATGCTCGGCTGCCAGCCGAAACGCCCGAACATTTCCGCAGGAGCTGGAACGCTCGATATCACCTCCCAGGTCGCTTGCTCTTGCGGACGCGCGGTGGTAGAGCTAGTGGTCAATCCGACCAGCAGGCAAACAAGAAGACCCTTTTGCATAAAGGAATGGTACAGACTATTCGCCACAGCGGACAAGCGTCGTTGGCGTAATATCGCCATTACACAAGCGTCCAATCCTATTAGCTTAGCGAGAGGACACTGAAATCGCTATCCCTGATCCTTGGTTCTTTCTACCTGCAATACAATCTCCTCGTGCTATCGTATCGCATCGAGTTCATTCCCGACCGTGACGCTGAGCTGTTTGCCGCCGTGCCGGCAAGTGCGGCGGTGTTTCTGTTGCGTGGAGTGGACGAGGCCGGCGAGCCGTACATCAGCAAGACCTCAAACCTGCGCCGCCGCTTGCAACGCCTGCTGGGCCCCGTCGATGGACAAACCCGCAAGCTGAACCTGCGCGAGCGTGTGCGCTGGGTCGAGTGGACCGCCACCGGCTCCGACTTTGAAGCTTCGTTCCTGCTCTACCAAACGCTGCGCCGCGAATTTCCCAAGGCCTACGACAGACGTCTGCGCCTGCGTTTTGCGCCGCTGGTCAAGATGGTCCTCGACAATCCTTACCCGCGGGCGATGGTTACCACGCGCATTGCCGGGGCTGAAGCCCGAATGCTGAAGCGCGAAATATTCACCGGGCTAAAGCCCGGTGCTTCCACCGGCCTGCGAGGCAACGCGCAATATTTTGGGCCGTTCGCCACCCGCGTCGCCGCCGAGAAGTTTGCCAACGATGCGCTCGACTTGTTCAAGATGCGCCGTTGCGTTGACGATCTCCATCCCGACCCGCAATTCCCCGGCTGCATTTATTCCGAGATGAAGATGTGCCTGGCGCCCTGCTTCAAGGGATGCACTGACGAGGAATACGCGGCGGAGGTGGGGCGCGTGCAGCTGTTTTTCGAAAGCAGCGGGCACT
>PLYW01000191.1 GCA_003151875.1 Acidobacteriaceae bacterium | reverse complement strand
ACTTCCACGTTCGCCGCGATTCCCTACCCCAGCGTGACCAGCGTTGGCGGCTCCGAGGTGTACCGAATTGGGGCGGACGGTTCGCCGAAGACGATATGGGCGTCGCATGAAGATTTGGTCTATGCGCTCGCCTTCGATCAGGCGGGACGCCTGCTCGCGGGCACGGGAAATCGCGGCAAGATTTTCATCATTAGCGGCAAGCAATACACCGACCTGGTCCAGGCCAGCGCTAACCAGGTGACCGCCTTCGCCCGCGCGCCCAAAGGCGGACTGTATGCGGCCACCAGCAATCTGGGAAAGATTTTTCTCCTCGGCGCCAATCCGGTGGCGGAAGGCACCTACGAGAGCGATGTCTTCGACGCAAGAAACTTTTCCCAGTGGGGACGGGTGGAAGTTCGTGGCAGCGGCAGCTTCGATGTGTTCGCGCGCAGCGGTAACGTGGACAATCCCGACCGCAACTGGAGCTTGTGGAAGCAGGTCGATTTGCAGAGAGATCTGCCGGTAGATGCGCCTTTAGCCCGCTTCATTCAGTGGAAGGCGGTGCTGCGTCCCGGTAAACCAGCGGCGGCCATCGAGAGCGTAACCCTCAACTACCTGCCCAAGAACGTCGCCCCCGAGGTGGACGAGGTTACGGTTGTTGTCGGCTCGCGGGTCCCGGCGGGCACGCACACCGAGCCGGAGGGTCCTGCCCCGAACCCTTATGTGCCTCCCATTCCCATGGTCCACGACAAACATTCCATCGCGGTGAAGTGGAAGGCGCTGGACGAAAACGATGACTCGCTGATCTATAGCGTTTACTACCGCGGCGACGGCGAGGGCCGCTGGAAGTTGCTGCGCGACAGTATTGAGGAGCGGTTCGTCAACCTCGACGCCGACCTCTTTCCCGATGGCAGCTACACCATTCGCGTGGTCGCCTCGGATGCGCCGTCGCACTCACCCGAGGACGCCCTGACAGGCGAGGGCACCAGCCCGCGCTTTGAAGTGGACAACACCCCACCTCACATTGAGTGGCTGGGCAGCAAGGTCAAGGTCGAGGGAGATAAGCTACACGTGACGTTCCGCGCGGTGGATAGCTTCTCGCCCATCAGCCGTGCCGAGTACTCGCTGGATGCCGGCGATTGGCAAACCGTCGATCCAGTGGGCAAGATTTCGGATTACAAAGTTGAGACCTACGATTTCACCGTGCCGATTGCGGCGGGTGGTAGTGAGAGTGGCGGCGAGATTGATGCCGGCAAGCGCGTCGCCAGCGGCGGCGCCGAGGAGCACACGCTGGTGGTCCGCGTGTACGATCGCTTCGAGAACATGGGTATCAGCAAGAGCGTGGTGAAGGCGGCGGGCGGGCGCTGATCCGCTGGCGCTAGAGGGGTCCTTCGACTCCGCACGAGTCCGCCACGGCGGATTCGTGCTGCGCTCAGGATGACAAACGGCTACTCTGCACCTATTACTCTGAGGCGCACTTCTGCGTGAACCCTCGCGCTATTGTCGATCTCGTCGCGCTGCTGGCCTGCTCGTTGTACGGCACCATTCCGCTGTTCTGGTTTGTGGTGCATCCGTTTGTGGAGCGCTGGCGCAGACGCGGACGGCGCGCTTACGTCTTCATCGTCCCGGTGTGGGGCGGATTTATCGCCATCGCCTTTCTGGCGATGTGGCCGTTTCGCTCGGCCCACCTTTATGCGAATTGGTTTGCTTGGGCGCCTGCGGCCATCTTCTTCCTCCTGGGATTTTCGATTTACCGCGCGGCGTTCCAGAAGTTCGACCGGACGAAAGTTTCCGGCCTGGCCGAACTTGAGCCCGACCGCCATCGCCAGCAACTGATCACCACCGGCATTCGCGCGCGCGTGCGCCATCCCATTTATCTAGGTCATCTCTGCGAGATCGCCGGCTGGTGCATTGGAACCGGACTGGTTGCGCTTTACGTGCTGGCGATCTTCGCCGTGATCACCGGAGCGGTAATGATCCGCATGGAGGACCGCGAACTGGAAGCGCGCTTTGGGGAAGCGTTTCGAGCGTATCGGCAGCGCGTGCCTGGCGTCGTGCCAAGGCTTCGAAAGGATTGACCTCGTCGTGTCTGACCCGCTTTTCGCTACAATGAAACTTCGCTGAGCGCTCGGAATGCAATTTGAACTCTTTGTCGCGGCGCGTTATTTGCGGGCCAAACGGCGCCAGGCCGTCATCGGGGTCATCACTGTCATCTCCATTGTCGGTGTAGCGGCGGGCGTGGCCTCGCTCATCATCGCGCTGGCCATCAACAACGGATTTCGCCAGGACCTGCAGGAGCGGCTGTTGGGCTCGACTTCGCACATCAACTTGCTGCGCGTGGAAAGCGATGGCATCCGCAACTGGCAAGACTTGCTGGCGCGATTGCAAAAGCAGCCACACGTTCTCGCCGCTGCGCCTGCGATTTACGAGCAGGTGCTGATCTCGCGCGGCGCTCGCGCCCAAGGGGCGATTTTGAAGGGCATCCTGCCGCAAGACGAGCGCAGGGTCAGCGATATTCTCGATACCGTCAAGAGCGGCTCCGCCGACAGCCTCGAAGTGAGCAAAGAAAATCACGGCGAGAGCCCCCCTCCGGACCCCGACGAACCTAATCCGCTCTCCGCGCGCATCACCGCTTCCCTACCGCCGATTCTTCTGGGCAAGGATATGGCTGACCAATTGGGCGCAACGGTCGGATCGCTGGTTACGGTCACCAGCCCGCAAGGCGAGCTCACGCCATTCGGCATTGTGCCCAAATACAAGCGCTTCAAGGTGACCGGAATTTTCTCGTCGAGTTTCTATGAGTACGACAGTTCCTGGGCCTTCATCCCGCTCGCCGATGCGCAGAAACTGTTTGACCTTGGCGATGTTGTCTCCGTGCTGGAGTTCAAGATCGACGACATCTACCAGGCGCCGGAAATCGCGCAGAAGCTGGAAGCCGCGGCTGGCAAGGGTTTCATGTCAACCAACTGGATGGAGCAGAACCGCGCCATCTTCCATGCCTTGCGGCTGGAGCGGGTGGTTACGTTTATCACCATCGGGTTGATCGTGTTTGTCGCAGCGCTCAATATTTTGATCTCGCTGATCATGATGGTGATGGAGAAGACGCGCGACATCGCGGTGCTGGTCTCGATGGGCGCCAAGAAGCGGCAGATCCGGCGCATCTTCATTTATCAGGGCATCCTGATCGGCGTGATCGGAACGGTGCTGGGTCTGATTGCCGGGTATCTGCTCTCCTGGGCAGCCGGGCACTACCATCTGGTATCGCTTTCCGCCGAGGTTTACTCCATCGACTATGTGCCGTTCGCGCCGCGCGTGCTTGACGGAGTTCTGGTGGCGATTGTCGCCATCGGCGTTTCGTTCATTGCGACGCTGTATCCCTCATGGTCGGCGGCCAGCGTCCTGCCCGCCGAAGCGTTGCGCTATGAATAGCGCCGCAAAGTAAAGGTTCACGGTACCCGCAACTCAGGAACAGGGACCATGAGAGTCTTGCCAGCCACTGTAGCCAGGCCATCAAGAGTGGCCATCAACGTCGAAGCGAGCGGCGGCTTTTCCTCTAGATGCCATAGCAGTTCGGCATTGTTCCACGCGGATTCCCGCGCCGCGCTCACGCTCCAAGCTGCGATGGTGTCTTCCAGGCGAGAAAATGGCGGGAGCGGATCGCCGAGCAAGCGGACGTGCAACTCGCGCTTGGCGGTTTCAATCAGGCTGTCCAGCGTGGCATTAAGCTCCGTATAGTCGTTGTATTGCGCCGTACCGTGCTGCGGAATGGTGGCAGTGGCCTGGCAGTTGGTTACGATCGCCTGCGCCAGGTCGTGATTAATGTGAGCATTCACGCCGGCGAGGGCGAACTGGATACGGGCGATTAGAGTCTGGCTGCGACTGGTGAACAGGACCTGCCAGCAGTCCGGCGTAGGCTGACCCGAAAGCGATGACGCCAGCGCGCCGAAATACAGTCGCGCAAATTGCACGTCCAGCCCAGCAAGCGACTGCGGATCGCTGAATCCACCGGAGGCGATCCGGCTTTGCACGGCTTGGGTCACTTGAAGGTACAGCTCGTTGAACCACTTCAGGCCGTCCCCGTCTATACAGGTCTCGTCAATTACCCGCATAGTTTGAATAACCTCGTCGATGGATTCGGGGGTGGTCGTGACCGCCGCGAGCAGAATGGGATCGTAGGGAAACATGGCTAGCCATTATAGCTGCCCGCGCCGAGTCCCCCCGCGACCGCGGGGGCATTGAAGCCGCATCCTCGAAAATAAATTCGTCCGGAAGACCCTCCCTTGCAGAGTCGCGCGACCCCATTTTCTTATCTAAGAAAAAGCAACGCTGCCGGTAAACGGAGAAGGGTGTATAACGCATGGCCAAACCGACACTGCTGACTGTTGACGACGATCCCAACGTGTTGAAGGCGATCGAGAGGGACCTGCGGGCTCGATACGGCGAGAATTATCGCGTGCTGCGCGCCAACTCAGGCGATGCAGGTCTGGAAATATTGCGCGAGCTCAGGGTCCGCAATGACGCGGTGGCGCTGCTGCTGGCCGATCAGCGCATGCCGCAGATGGATGGCATCGGGTTCTTGAACGAAGCCAGAAAAGTTTATCCCGACGCCAAGCGAGCCCTACTGACGGCGTATGCCGACACCGGCGCCGCCATCAACGCCATTAACGAAGTCAACGTTCATTATTTCTTTCTGAAGCCCTGGGACCCGCCAGCCCAGCATCTGTATCCGGTCATCGACGACCTGCTGGAAGACTGGACGGCCGCGTACCGTCCGGCCTACGAGGGAATCCGCGTACTGGGCACGCGCTGGTCGTCGAAGGCATACGAGGTGCGCGATTTTCTGGCGAGGAACCACGTTCCCTATCAGTGGATCGATCTCGAGCTTTCGGCGGAAGATCCGGAGGTGAAGCAGCTGATCGCGTCGGTCGGAGATGACGCCGCCAAGTTGCCACTGACCTTGTTTCCCGATGGCACGCGGATGTTTCAGTCGAGTCCGGCTGAGCTGGCCGAAAAAATTGGGCTGAAGACACGAGCCGACACTCAGTTCTATGACTTCGCCATCGTCGGCGGCGGTCCTGGAGGTCTGGCGACCGCGGTGTACGGCGCCTCCGAGGGGCTGAAGACGGTGATGCTCGACCGCGAGGCTCCCGGCGGGCAAGCGGGTCTGAGTTCGCGGATCGAAAACTACCTCGGCTTTCCGTCAGGTCTGAGTGGTGGTGACCTTGCACGCCGGGCGGTGATGCAGGCCCAACGCTTCGGAGTGGAGATACTGGCGCCGCAGGAAGTCATTGAGCTCCGCGCGGAGGGTCCGTACCGCATCCTGAAGCTCGCCGACGGCAACGAGATTTCCTGCCACGCCGTTCTGATCGCGACGGGCGTGCAATGGCGCAAGCTCGAGGTTCCGGGAATGGACCGCATGCAAGGCGCAGGTGTCTATTACGGAGGCGGTAGTCAGGAGGCGATCTCCTGCAAGGGCGAAACCGTGTACGTCGTAGGCGGCGCTAATTCGGCGGGCCAAGCCGCGCTCAACTTTGCGCAGTATGCGGAGAAAGTGGTGATGCTGGTCCGCGGCGACTCGCTCTCGGCAACCATGTCCCGCTACCTCATCGACCAGATCGAGAAGACACCCAATATCCAAATCTGGACGCATGCCGCAATCATCGAAGTCCATGGGGACACGCATCTGGAGGAGATTTCGGTGCAATGTTCCGACACCAATACGGTGGAGCGGGTCCCGGCCAGTTCCATGTTTATCTATATCGGTGCACTGCCTCGGACGGACTGGCTGGAAGGGACGGTTGCCCGCGATGAACGAGGATTTGTGCTGGCGGGGCCTGACCTGCTGAAAAACGGAAAGCTTCCTGCTGCGTGGAACCTGGATCGCGATCCCTTTCTGCTGGAGAGCAGCGTGCCCGGTGTGTTTGTGGTGGGCGACGTGCGCCACGGTTCCATCAAGCGTGTGGCCTCGGCGGTTGGCGAGGGAGCAATTGCGGTGCAGTTCATCCATCGTTATATGGCGAAGGTGTAGCCCATGTCGAACGTCACCCGAGAAGAGCTGCGCACCGTGACGGTGTTCCACGATCTGCCTGACGAGCAACTGGACTGGTTCCTCGAACATGCGACCGAGGCCCGCATACAACCCGGCGAGATTTATGTTCGCGCGGGCGATCCCGCGGACAAGATGATTGTGGTCCTGGAAGGCGAGCTGCAGGCTCGCTTTGAGGGCGCCAACGAGAACGTGTTTACCACCCAGGCTGGGGCCGTTTCCGGCGTGCTACCGTACTCCCGAATGAAGGTCTTTCCCGGAACCGGCAGGGCGGTCAAACCTTCGCGAATCCTCGCATTCCCGGCTGCCGAGTTCGACAACCTTCTCCGCCACTTGCCGGAACTGGGCCGCCGCTTGGTGGCGACCATGGTGGACCGGACGCGCGAATCCACGCGAGGCGAGCAGCAGCGCGATCGCTTGGCCGCGCTGGGCAAGCTCTCAGCCGG
>PLYW01000307.1 GCA_003151875.1 Acidobacteriaceae bacterium | reverse complement strand
TTCGGCGGAGACTTTCATGTCACGGAACTGGCGAAGATAGTAATCGTGTCCCATAGTGCGGGCCCAGCCCAGAAAGATGTCGCTGGCGGCTTGCATGACACGCTGGCCCTCCACCACCCGGAAACCCTGATGCGCATATCGGCTCTTGCCGCGCGGCGACTCCAGGACCGACCTGCGTGCTTCCTTGACTTGAAGGAAGAGTGGATCATCGTCATCGGCCAGCGCCAGCGAGAGATAACAGCGCGTCCCGACGCTGCCCACCCCAACAACCTTTATTACACTGTCCTGATAGCGATAGCGCTCGTGCAGACGTCTTCGATCCGCCTGTAGCGATTTCCTGTATTCCTCGACGAATTTCACGCGCTGCTTTTCGAAATCTTGAGTAAATTCGTGGATATGGTAGATAACCGGGGGGCGTCCTTAATCTTCCGGAGCCCGTCCACCATCGCAGTGAGCTTAGGAACCACCGCCTCAGAAGTTCGCGAGCTCGCCTGCTTCTGCTTCTTTGACAAGCGGGCCAACATGTCCTCATCTTTCCGGAAATACTCTTTGATGGCGTCGATGCTGACTTGCGCGTACCAGGTCTCGAGCACTTTCATCTCGACGAATTCCGCCATGTGCTCTCGATAAGACGCAGCCGCCGCCCGCACCGTCTGATCAGCGACGCTCTTGGAAAAACCGCGGTCCCTGGCTGCCAGTATGAGGCTGGCCCCTAGCCGTTTCATGTCCCATTCCCATGGGCCAGGGAACGTCTCATCGAAGTCGTTGATGTCAAAAACCAATGTTCGTTCTGGCGACGCGAAGCCGCCAAAGTTCGCCAGGTGGCAATCGCCGCAAGCCTGAACGGTGATCCCCGACACTCGCGCATTCGCGAGGTCCCGTGCCTGGATGATGGCTGTGCCACGATAGAACGTAAAAGGCGATACGGACATTCTTTGATACTTAACCGGGATCAAACCCGCAATGCGATCGGCGTCCGATTCCTCAAGTAGTTTGATTATGTCTTGTGACTTCGAGCGAGGCTTCCACTCGGCCTGCGCAGTGCGCGGGCACTTTTCGCGAAGCGCTTTTCCCTGCTTGCGTCTTTCACTCTTGGATGAAGCGACAGCAGATTCCATACTGAATCCTCTCTTCTCAATAAGAAATGCACTTGAAGCAATGTTTTTTGTCTATCTCACCGCATTCAGCAATCCCTTCAACACTTCAGCAAATGGAATCTCGGCCAGAACTGCCGGCAGCATGGGGATCACAACCGCCAGAATGACGGCGAAGAAGGCACCTTGGTCAAACGGGAACGGCTTGAGATCTTCGATGTTCTGGTAGCTGCTGGCAAAGTCCGTAAGGGTGCTAACCTCCGGCGCGGCGAGAAACTCGTCTTCGCGCCCGGCCCGCTGCAAGATCCATTTGTTGTGAAAATCCATGCCATGCATTTGCGCCAGGATGCCGTACTCCAGAATTCCCTTGCGCCGCAGATGCCCGAGGCTGGGAACAAAGAAGGCCAGTGGACCCAAAGCAATGATCAGTACGATGATCAGCAAGACGATGCCCTCAAGTTTGAAGTCCATAAGGTGCATACCCTGGCGGAGGATCTGGGCGCGCCAGATCGCCCCGATGGCCGTGGCTGCAACGAAGATGGTGGGGGCAAGCGCCATAGGCGACATCCCCAGAAAGCCAATTCCGCCGTGACGGTCGGGATGCGTCGGAACCAGTTGCAAGTTGAGCCTCGACAGCTTGAAGAGAAACATCGCCCACAGGAACCACTTCCAAAGGCTAATGCCGAGAAGAAACTGATAGAGCACCTGGCCCACCAGGATGTAATACCAGCCTGCGGCCGACAGGTGTGCGGCTGCGCCCGTTCCCGTCAGCGCCCAGGGCCGTGCTAACTCGAGGTGAGTGTGCACGATTTGGAAATTGCGAGCGTATGCCGCGACCAGGATTAACAACTCCGGAATGACTGAATCGCGCAGCCGGATGAGCCTGACCAGGGTTTGATCCATGTGGTCGGTGTCTGACGAGGTAAGCAGTCCCGCTTCACGTATGTGGCGCAGGACGGTGCGGAACGCGGATTCCATCACCAGTTGCCCTACCAGCAACACGGGCACGCCGATCAGCACTCTTGCATTGATGGGATAGTCACTGACCAATCCGAAAACGGCACGAGGATCGAAGAGCAACGTGATAAGGACTAACGGAAGCCAGCCCACGGCAATCGCGAAGGTCAATCTTCGACCGAGATTCCAGCGATTCTGCGCGATGAGCCGCGCCGCCGCCTGCGCACGATAAAACGGGCCTCCGCGAACCAGCGAGAACCGGTCGTCCGCGGCGGTCTTTTGCTGTGACGTGGCTTGACTTGGCTGCACCATACAGATTACGCCCTGACCTAGTTGCCGGGAGCCAGAAGGGTCTCAATTTCCTGCAAGGGTTTCATGGCTTGCGCGGCCTCAGGCCCAAGTCCGTCAGCTCTTCGGCTTCTTTGGGTACAAGAATGCGATTTGCAACCGCAAACTCCAGGGGGACCCATTAGGCGGATGGATAGCGTTGCCATAGACCTGAAGCCCGACGTTGACCGGCTGCGGTCCCAACTTCATGATGCGTCCGATGCCTCCGCCAAGCGGCACCACCCATCGGCCACCGTTTGTCGCCCTCCAGTTGGCTGTCAGAGTGGGCTGCCAGGTGAGATACCAGCCTTTCTGTAAGTTGTAGTTGATGAAGTATTGCAGCAGGAACTGGTTGACCGGGGGCAGTCTGGGATCATCAGGATGACCGGCGACGGACCAGACATTGTTCGCGAGGGCCCCAAATGTCCACTTGCCCGGCTGTACCAGGACGACAACAGTCGGACCGAGACCGAATTTCCCCTGGCCAAGGATGCCCGTCTTGGTCGCCGTGGGCAGAAGTAATTGCGGCCCGACGCCCCAGATTACCTTACTCTGCTTCGGCGAGAGGAAGAATGCGGGTTGCATGTCTCCCAAGCCGTAGTAACCGGTTTCAGTGCCGACGGGTTGGTAGATGATTGGTGTAATCCAACGAACGATCAGGTTCCAGTTTTTCCCCACGCTGACCGGAATCACCGGCTGAATGTTCAGAACATTCTGGGTGCGGTCGCCCGGCTGGATGCCGAAGTTCAAGTTCTCCTGGATGGGAACGCTGATGAGGCTGGCCACGGGATTCTGTGCCGCCTTGCGCAATGCGTCCGCATTGTCAGCCGCCGCAGCGGGCTGCGCTTCCTGAGCAGCAGGTTTTTCTTGCGTGGCAGCCGGCTTGTCTTGCGGGGACTGGGCTTGTTGTGCCCGGACTGGCATTGCCGCCACGCCCATCAGAAGGCAGGCCAGCGCTGCGGCGAGGAGGTTCAGTTTGTTTTTCGTTTTCATTATTTTGTCCCTTGGTTGCTCTGCGATTTGTCGAAAATCGATCAGCCGAATTTGATCGCCCGGACTTTGCCGACTGGGCCTATTACGGCTTCAAATCCCATTCTTTAAGTTGCTTCGCCGCCGTGCCGAACGGGCCTAGTTGGTAAACGGCTGCGCCCGCGGGCGAGAAGGCAAACGGTTCAAACGGTTCGGCCAGCATCTTGTCGAGGTAGTCTTTCGGGGCAACGCCGGTGCTGACGTGTGGATTGAAGTTCCCTCCGGACATCTTCGGCACGAATGTCGAAACGTATTGGATGATGGCCGCGTCAGTGGCGGGATCGTCGTGCGGGGCGGTGAACGCGCCAATGGGCCCGGTTTCTACTGTAAACGGCTTCACGGCAGCAATGATGTCCGCCTGGAGCTTCAAGATTTCCGGTGTCGGCTTCGCGCAAATGCCCGCGACGCCAACCGCTCCGGCCGGAGCATAGTAGTACTTAAACGCCTCCAACTTCATGCCGTTCACATTGGCGTTGGCCAGAACCTTACCGGCGGCAGCATAGACTTTGTCGAGGTCCGCGGTGCGNNAGTAGCATGCTGTGCCTGCATCGCTCCAGGTTGCGTGGCAATCGCACATACCATCGCTCCACAGAGGAGCATGCGCGCTAAAGTATAATTGCTAGGTTTCATGGTTGTTCTCCTTGTGTCGGGTTTCATTGGCCCTTGAATTTTCAATCCACTATTTCTCGAAGGCAAAAACGCGCTTCCAATCATTCTTCATACTGACGACGGTCCAGCCATCCTTCTTTGCATGCTCATCAAGCGCCGGGGTGAAGAAACCCAGTTTGACGTCCGGCAATCCGCGAGCAGGACCGTAAGCGTATTCGCGCGCGGCATCGTCGTGCAGAACCAACAGCTCGAACCGTGCGCCGCTGCCGCCCTGCGTATACTCCAGCATCTGCTGGTCGCCCACGGAGTTTCCGAACGCGGCGATGGGTCGGCGGCCGATGTGCTGGTTGATGCCGACAGGTTTTCCACCTTTGTCATCGTTGAAGTTCAGCTCCGGCAGACGGACAAGGACGGGTTTGCCGTCGCGCATTTCAAACTTCGTCTTGATGCTGCTGCCCACGACCTGTTCCGGTGGGATGCCATAAACCTGCTCCGTCCACGGGCGCATAAACTCGATGCCGCCGCCGGAGACAATGAAGTTCTTGAAGCCGTTCGCGCGGAGGTAGGCGAGCACCTCGAGCATCGGCTGGTAGGTCATGTCAATAAAGCGTTTGCCGGTCTTCGGATGCTTCGCGGTGCCAATCCAGTCCTTTACGATCTGCTCAAATTCCACCGTGGTCATGCCCGTGTGCGTGGCCATGATGAGTTCCAGGAGCGCGTGGTCGCCGCCGGCGAGCGCGGTTTGCACATCGCCCTTGAGCAATGAGGCAAACGGCTCCTGGGTCTTCCACTCGGGATGCTGCGGCGCGAGCGCCTTCACGCGATCGAGCGCGAAATACAATTGAACGGGCACTGGCTGCTCGCACCAGAGAGTACCGTCGTTGTCGAAGACGGCGATGCGTTCGGGCACCGGCACGAAGTCCTTACTGCCAGGCGTAGTCACGCGCTTAACGAAATCCACAATCGACTGCTTTGCAGCGCCCTCATTCCATGACGGCAAGGGGTCCATCGTCTGCGCTTGAGCTGGAGACCCGGCCAGCGCGCCTATCCACACGAACAGAAGTGCAACTGCAATCAACTTGCGTGCGTATTTGGTTCTCATTAGTTTCTCCTCTGAAGGAAAAATGGCAGGGCGCCTCCGTAGAAGCGCCCGCCGCGTTCCCTTGCTACTTCTCTCCGTCGCTCGCGCTCAGTGTTGCCATAACGTCATCCATGTTGAAGCTGGCTGCCTTCTGCCGCTGTGGGTATTCCTTGAAGGTCGCGAGGAACTGGCCCACATAGGCCTGCGCGGGGACCAACAGGTAAACATGGTTGATTTCCCAGTCCCAGTAGGTGTTCGATGTGATGTCTGCGCGCTCGTACGGGTCCATGCGAAGGTTGAACATCTTCGGGACGCGCAGGTTGGTGAACGGGTTCGCCCAGATAAGCATTCCCCCCGGGGTCTGCTGCTCCATGAACACCAGCTTCCAGTTGTCGAAGCGCAGGGCTACCAGTTGCTGGTCGTCGTTGATGTAGAAGAACGATTCCCGCGGGCCCTTCTCGGTTTGCCCAGTCAGGTACGGCACAAGGTTGTCGCCATCCAGATGGACCTTGTAAGTCATGTTGCCCACCTTGTAGCCCTTCATCAGCTCGTCCTTTATCTGCGGGTCGCCGGCCATTGCCAGAAATGTCGGCAGCCAGTCGAGGTGAGCAACGATCTCGTTGGACACGCTTCCCGGCTTGATATGACCCGGCCAGCGGACCATCGCCGGCACCCGGTAGGCGCCCTCCCAGTTGGTATTTTTCTCGCTGCGAAATGGCGTCATCGCTGCATCCGGCCAGGAGTTCATGTGCGGACCGTTGTCGGTGGAGTACATGACGAAAGTGTTATCCACCATGCCCAGATCATCCAGTGCCTTGAGAACCGTGCCGACATTCTTGTCGTGGTCGATCATGGCGTCGTGGTATGGGCTCTGCCAGCGTCCCGACTGGCCGATGCTCTCCAGCTTGGTGTGGGTGCGGAAGTGCATGTGGGTGAAGTTCACCCAGACAAAGGCTGGCTTGCCGGCCTTGTTTTGCCGCTGAATGAAGTCCACCGCCCGGGCAGCGACGTCATCGTCGATCGTTTCCATCCGCTTCCTGGTCAGGGGGCCTGTGTCCGTGCACACCTGCTTGCCGACCTTACCGAAACGTGGATCCACCGTCGGATCGTCCGTGGTGGAAGCCTTGCAGTCCAGCACGCCGCGCGGGCCAAACTTGGCGCGGAACGCCGGATCCTTCGGATAGTCGGCATCTTCCGGCTCTTCTTCGGCGTTGAGGTGATACAGGTTGCCGTAGAATTCGTCGAAGCCGTGCACTGTGGGCAGGTATTCGTTGCGATCGCCCAGATGGTTCTTGCCGAATTGGCCGGTGGCATAGCCTTGCGCTTTCAACAGCTCGGCAATCGTCGGGTCTTCCTTCTGCAAGCCGACCGTCGCGCCCGGCAAGCCGACTTTGGTCAAGCCGGTGCGCAAACCCGATTGGCCGGTGATGAACGACGCACGACCAGCGGTGCAGCTCTGCTCGGCATAGTAGTCGGTGAAAATCATGCCTTCCCTAGCGACACGATCGATGTTTGGTGTGTCGAAGCCCATCAGTCCCATCGAATACGCGCTGACGTCGGTCTGACCTATGTCATCGCCCCAGATGATGACGATATTGGGCTTCTTGATTTGCGCCGACTGGCCCTGAGCGGGCTTGGCCGACATTATCATTCCCGCGGCGAGCATAGAGCTAACCGCCCATCCTCCGGCTCGCCGGAGTCCTGCGAATGCATGGTTCATGTATTTCTCCTCTTGGTTCTTGTTGTGTTCTTGAGTTGCCCACTTGAAGACAGGATCATTGTCAACCCGATATTTCCCGGCCTGAATTCAGTTGGTGAACTTGAGAAGTGAAAATGCTTTTTCATATCGCGCGGTTCAGGCCGCCGCTCTCCGGATGGCGTCGAGCACTTCGGCGCCGGAATCAGATTTACGGAAGTAAGCCGTGCAACCCGCAGCTTCGGCCTCTGCGCGCGCATCGGGATCGTCGTGAGCGGTGATGAAGATGATAGGAGTGTGCCTGCCTTCGGCCACCAGCCTCTGGGCGAGTTCGATCCCGGACATGCCACCGAGCTGGATGTCGAGCACCAGGCAGTCGAACTGAGGATGCTTCGTATCCGCGAGGAACAACTCCGCTGAGGCATAGGTGATCGGCTGAATGCCCCCCGCACGCAGCAGCCTGCTAAGTGATCGGCACAGATTTTCGTCGTCATCCACGACGGCGACGTAGATGGGTATGGTTTTGCTCATTGGGGACCTATGAGCACCATAGGCCTCGGCGGGTACTGCCGACTACTGCCCTTTGGGGAAGGTGGTCTCGGACGCCTCGAAGATGCCTGCTTCCAGCGTCAGGCGCGTCAGCTCCGCGACGGATTGCACGCCTAGTTTCGTCGTGATTGCCGTACGGTGGAGCTTTACCGTCCGCTCGTGAATGCCGAGATCGGCGGCGATCTGCTTATTGAGCCTGCCCTGCACCACATGAGAGAGCACTTCGAGTTCCCGTTCGCTGAGCGCGTCAAAGCGCGCGCGCAACTCCCGTCGCCGGGCACGCTCCTCGCGTTCGTGCGCATCGCGAGCAAGAGCGCGCCTCACCGCATCGAGCAGCTTTTCTTTCGGCGCGCGCTTTTCCAAGAAATCCACCGCACCTCCGCGCATCGCACGCACGCTCGATGGGATGTCACCGTGGCCGGTGAGGAAGAGAATCGGCAGCGGATTACGCGATCGCACAATCGCCGATTGCAAATCGAGCCCGCTCATTCCGGGCATCTGCAAATCAGCCAGTACACATCCCGGCGCATCGGTGTCGTGCTGCGCGAGAAAGTCGGCCGCTGACGAAAATGTCTTCACGGCGAACCCACTCGCCCGCAGCAGGCGCGAGGTCGCCACAAGAAAAGAGCGATCGTCATCGACGATCTGAACGGTAGGTTCGGTCGCGCTCATTTCGCGGCGGCCTCCTGCGCGATCGGCAGCGTGAAGCGAAACGTCGCTCCACCACTGTTGTTGTTCTCCGCCCAGAACCGTCCGCCGTGCGCCTCAATGATCGTGCGCGAGATCGGCAAGCCCATGCCCATACCGTTCGGCTTGGTGGTGAAAAAGGGATCGAAGACGTGCGCGAGTTTGTCGGCGGGTATGCCGGTGCCGGTATCGCTCACGGCGATCTCGACGGCCTGCGCTCCGTCCAGCAACGCGGTGATGCTGACGCGCTGTTCCTCTCCGCCCGTCCCATTGACGGCATCCATGCCGTTGAGGACGAGGTTGAGCAACACCTGTTGAAGATGCACGCGGTCACCGCGCACGGGCGGCAGATCACCTGGCACGTAGACGTCCAGCTTCACGTGCCGAGCGGCAGCGTCGGCCCGCACGAGGGCCCTGACATCGCCAACGAGTTCGCCCACATCGAGCGGCCTCGAATCGAGGGTTTGCCGCTTGAGCAACCCGCGCATCCGGTCGATGACAGCGCCCGCACGCTGGTCGTCTTGGCGGATGTCGGCAACGATCGCGCGGATCTCGTCGAGGTCGGGTGATGTCTCCTGCATGAAAAGCTCCGCCGCCTCCGCGTTGCGCAGGATCGCGCCGAGCGGCTGATTAATCTCATGCGCCAGCGCAGTGGCGAGCTGGCCCATCATCGAGATGCGGCCGACGTGGGCGACCTGCTGCCGCAAGATCTGCGTGTCCAGTTCGGCTTGTTTGTCGGCAGTGACATCGCGGGAGGCGCCGCGTATCCGGACTGGCTGGCCATTGGCGTCAAGTTCGACACGGCCATGGGAAGAGATCCAGCGTATTCCGCCATTCGGCAGCATCACCCGGAATTCCGTCTCGTATCGACCCTCGCCCGCGAGCGCCTTCGCAAGAACGCCTTGAAGCGCCTCGCGATCGTCGGGGTGCAGCCTCTGCAGAATGGCATCGAGTTCCAGTCGCTCCGACGGTGCGAATCCGAACAACTCCCGCCACTTGTCACTCGCCCAGATTTCGTTCCGCGCGAGGTCCCGAATCCAGATGCCAAAGTTGGCCGCATCGACGGCTAAGCTCATCCGCTGTTCGTTTTCGCGCACAGATGCCTCGGCCAGCCGGCGGCGACGGAGCTGGGCAAGCAACGCCACGATCAACAATGCTTCCAGAAGGCACAGAGAAAGCGAGGTGATGATGATCCGGTGATATTGCTCCCAGTACGTGGCCTCTTTGAACCGGACGATGCTGCCAGGGGGTAGCTGCTGCTCACTGATCTTCCATCGCCGCAACTGGCGCCCGTCAAACATCGGCACCGTCTGGTACGACTCCGACCGGGCGACGGCTTGCGCGTCTTCGCCGGCAAGGATGCGAATGCCCAACTGGGCGGCCTTCCGGCCGATCTCCTCGAACGGAACCGTCGAACCGCCAACAATCCCATGCCCGACGTAGGTTTCGTAGTGGCCGTAGATCGGAGCACGGCTCGCAGGGGCGAACGCATCCAGCGCCTGGCGCGGAGTGAACGTCTCACCGGCAGCATCCTGGAACATCGTCAGGTAAAGCACGACAGTGTGATCCGGCAGGTGCGACAACTGGCCGCGCAATTCCTCCATGGAAAGATCGGTTAGCCAGGTAAAGGCCACCCGGTTCCCAAAGGTGGTCAGCTCTTCGCGGAAGACGTCGGCGTACTGCCGATCCCTCGGACCGGTGCCCGAGACGATCGCCACGTGGCGGGCGTCAGGATGCAACCTGAGCATCATCTCCAGCGTGCGGCCAGCGGTGTCGGGGACCGGAACATCCGCGATCCTCGTATCTGAAAGGTGTTCAGGATGGGGATCACCGGCGGCGGAACAATAAACGATCGGCACTCCACCGAACGACTCGGCGCGGCGTTCCATCAAGAAGGCAAAAGCGCCTCCGCCGACCGCGATCACAAGGTCGGGCGGACGGTCCCGATATTTCTCTCGAAAAAAATCACGCTGTCGCTGCCGCTGTTCCTCGCCAGGAAAGCGGACCACGTCAAGGAACTCGCTATAGAGTTCGATGTGGTCGCCGGTATCGGCCGTGAAAGTTGCGTGAATGGCCTCATCCACGATGACATTGGCCGGCAGCAGTCGCTCATCCGAATAGAGCACCAGCACACGGTGCGACGGCATTGGAGCCGGAGCTTGCCCACCTGCCTTGACGCTAGCCCAGGCTAGGATCAGAAGCCCGACGGTGGTGAGAGAGAAGAGTCTCCCCAACCACCGCTCCTGGTTCGCCCGGTCTTCGCGGACTTTGCCGAGAGGAAACCTCATATCATTTTCAAACGCTTACTTCATGTTTGCCGACGATCTGGGACTTATTGCGTGTTGGCTTAACTCCCTGGCAATCTCTTAGCCTTATCCCGGATTTGTCGCTGTTCCACCGCCAGCTTGTAAGCGATGTAGTACTTGTAGATATTCGCGACGTAGGTGACCGTCTCCTGCCCAATGTCTTTGGCCGCAACCAGCTCCACATTGTTGAACCAGACGTTTGGATCAAGGCCCATATCGGTCGCCTCTTTGCGCAGCCTCGCGATGCGATTCGGCCCAGCATTGTAGCTGGCAAAGACAAATAGGGTCTTGTTCACTGGATCGATCTTGGGGTCGTTGAAGTACTTATCATCAATGTTACGCAACATTTTGATGCCGGCATGGATGTTGCCGTCAGACGTCCCCACATTTGCAATGCTGATGGGAGAAGCTGCCGCATACTTGGGCATCACCTGCATGATGCCCACCGCGCCACTTGGGTTCCTTTTGCTCTGGTCTAGCAAAGACTCCTGATAGCCCTGGGCCGCGATCATCAGGTAATCGAAGTCATACTCCGCGGCATACTTCTCGAAGAGCGCAAGGTTCGCCTGAAACTTCTTCATCTCTTCCCCGGAAGTCGAGTTCTTGACCCACTTGGTGTTCTGCAGGTAGTGCCGCAGCACGGTGTTGCCGAACGACGTTCCCACCGCGTGCGACGCGACAAATTCGTCGACCAACTGCTTCAATTGGGGGTTGCTCTTGCGCATGACCCACGCCAGTTGCGCTCCACTCGCGATCGCTAGGTCAGGATGCGGCTGGATGTGATCGAGCACTTGCGCCCACAGGGCAGCTTTTTGTTTGGTGGTGACTGTCGCTGGGATCAATTCGGCGTTCACCATCTGCACCAGGTCGTCATCCAACAGGTTTTTGTCTGCCGCTTTGATGACGATAGGCGCCTGGCCGTCCTTCTGAAGCCTCTCGTTCACCTTCTGCAGGTCTCCGTAATAGCTGGTCAGGGGGTTGACGTACACCTCTTTTCCGCCCAGGTCTGCAAACCTGGAGACCGTACCCAGATTCGGCCCCGTTACGATGATCTGGGAAATGTCCGTCTGGATCGGCGTCGAGAAAGCAAGGCGTTTTTCTCGCTCGGGCGTGACCACGATTCCGTAAGCGATAATGTCTCCGACGCCTTCTGTCAGGGCCGCCTCAATCTGGTCGGGGCGCATGGGAAGGAACGTGACTTTCACGTCCAGCGTGCCAGTCTTCAGTTTCTGATTGGTGAACTTCTGGAAATCTTCCAGCGCCTCGTACATCACGCCTTTGGGATGCCCTTTGTCGTAGAAAAAACCGATCGGGTTGAGCATAACGAGTGCCCGGATGCTGCGGTTCTTCGCCATCTCATCGAGATCGCCGGTGTGGCGCCCGAAACCTGTCGGAAACGCAATACCGCTGGGCGGCTCAGGCGGTTCGTCTGGTGACGACACTGGCGGAGCGGAAGCCGGCTGCTGCTTCGCCTGCTCTGTATTGACAGGGGGCGCTGCTTTCTTGCCACAGGAGATTACTAGAAGGAGAGCGAATAGAGTTAATGCGAACACGACAGCATGGCGGAATGAAGTCAACCTTGCGGACATTCATCTTCTCCTCTACCTAGTTTAGATTAGGGGTACGCCTCCGCCCAGAACCTGAGTTTTCATATCGGCGGCAGAAGACTGCCCCGCTAGCAACAGACTGCAAAGGAGGAAGCGCGGCCAGTGTCCATCTGCCTCCCGTGCCAACCAATAGAATTTTACAGGGCGGATAAAAGTTTGACCTGTGATAGGTGGACACCCAGACATGGAGACCGGAGATGCTTAAATGAGTATCGGGAAGCAGTTTCTGGGTGCTCGGCTTCACACGCTTAAGGAGACTTCCGCGTAGCCGATTAGCGCCGAATCTTGCCTGGGAACGAGGGCTGGGTTTAAAAACGGCTGGATGGGGACAATTGGTGAAATCAGGTTGCGCCGCCTGAGAATCTGCTGGTGAAGTCGCCATGTCTCAACATTGACTCAGCGGGGGGCCGTTAGACCACGGTGCGTTGACGCTGGCAGCGGTCTACCACGATCCGTCACGGTGTGATTCCTCTGACGTCTACGTCAAACAGAACGGTCTTGAACGCCCTAGCCACGAACACCGTTGCTACCGTGAACAGTGTTCGGCCGGTGGGCATGACCTCACGACTGGGGTTCGGGCGACGGCGAGGACATGGGCAGGGGCTGCGCGGGACGATGGGGATCGCTACTCTATTCTTACAGTCGAGCACATGAGCTACCATAAGGCTCAGCCATTTGCCTCCCGAATTTGCCAGCGACCCTCGGAGGCATATGTCGCAGACAAGAGCAGAGCCTTAGCTAATGACATCTCAGCGCGGCTTGCCCGAAAACTTTCTGTTTGTGGGCAGCCGAATCGCACGATTTCTGGTGCCGCAGTGTCAAGCACTTAGCGCAGCAGATTTGTAGGGGTAATTGGGCAAGCCCGTGGCCTGCGCTGGTGCTGGCTAAATCCGAGAATCGGCGCTCTTCGGTATACGACGAACTGCGGGTCTCGGGCGTTTAGTCGCCGACCCATCTAAACGCGCTGCAAGGGCGTCGAAGGCGGGTGTGGGACCGTGCCAGCGTAATTCGTCCACATCGTTAAACAGCGTGATGTCGGTCCGAAGCGTCGCGAGCGTGCGAAACAGCATTGCGCGATCGCGCTCCCGGCAAAGAGTGTCAGCGAGCGCACTGGCATTGGCGGCGTTCACACGCCACTCGCGACAGTCCGCAGGGATGGCTTCAAGACGTCTAAACTTCGCAAGCACGGCAGCGGATGACTTTGCACCCCAGCCGCGCAGGCCGGGATAGCCGTCAGCCGAATCACCCACGAGTGCCAGATAGTCGGGAATCGATGCCGGAGAAACCCCGAACTTCTTGACTACACCGGGTTCATCCACGGTGACGCGCGTGCGACGATTCAGCTGGACAATCCGCGAGCCCTGCACACATTGCGCCAGGTCCTTGTCTGGAGTACAGATGATCACGCGTTCGACCCGTGTATCACGCGCCGCCGCGATGGCCGCAGCGGCTAGCGCGTCATCCGCCTCGAATTCCACCATAGGCCAGACGATAACGCCGGCCGCCGACAGCACTTCTTCGAGTAGTGGAAATTGCGCGAGCAAGTCGCGTTCGACACCTTCGCTGGTCTTGTAACCAGGCCACAGCTCATTGCGAAAGGACTCGATGACGTGATCGGTCGCAACCGCGATGTAGGTGGCCCCATTCTTGATCATTCCGAGCACCGACGCCAGAACGCCTCGAACGGCAGCGACTTCTCGGCCCGTCACGTCCTGCGCGGATGGCAGAGCGTAGTAGTGCCGGAACAGTTCGTATGTGCCATCAATCAGATAGATTTCCAGGATGCAACTCCACCACAACCCTATCGAACCTATGCAGGCTCAATCAAGGCGCCGGGAGGCATACCCCAGAACTCATCTGCAGCGGGCTGATTCTGTGACAAGGCCACGTGAGCCTCGCTCCGCAATAGAGGGTGTATTCCTCGACGCAGGCGCGTTTCCCAATACCGATCTGGCGAAACTTCCCACAACCGGACTTCCGGGGAGTCAGGGGTTGCACTTCTACGAGTTGGGCGTTTTACGTCCAAGTGGTGGTGCCAATGCGGCTGCCGGATGCTGCCCGACGTCCCGGGAGTAATCTCCTCCAAGCCGGTTTATGGACCGTGGGGTCGGTGAGCCATGTGTCCCGCCATGGCGACTGCTGCAAGTCGTGAGCAGCAGATCCTTAATCAACGCGCCTCCGCTGTGTCAGCCTGCTGGTGACGTCGCAGGGCCGCCTCTCTGCACACTGCTTGTACCATACCTCGAAAAATCAGGATGTGAATGGGGTAAAGAACCCACCAATAAAGTTCTCCTAACAATCCGCGAGGTTCAAACCATGCGCAGCAGCGAACCAGCGTCCGGTCACTGGGCTGAGGCGAAATCAAGAATTCCAACCAGGCACGACCCGGCAGCTTCATTTCTGCCCGTAGCAGCAGACGGCGGTCCGCCTCCAGATCCTGAACGTGCCAGAAGTCGATGTGATCATTCTTATTCAGAGGCGCGCGGCCAGAGTTCCGTTTCATGCCGACTCCTCCCAGGCATCGGTCCAGCCAATCGCGGATCCGCCACAAACTGTTCGCATACAGATAGCCGTTCGCACCCCCAAGACGTGTGATGACGAAGAACACTTTACTTGGGGACGCGTCGGCGACAGCTTGACGGACGTCGCAAAGAATGCCGTCCCGCCGAATAAAGACGTGCGCAGGACGGGATAGAACAGTCGCAGTGAGCGAATGATCCGGCAGCGTGCGGGTCAGGGTTTTTTCGATGGCAGCGGCATAACTCATGGGCTGAATTGCAGGAAACAATTCAGCAGATCGGGTGCTTTTGCAGACGACTTCCGTGCGCAAGCCCTCGATCAGTGGGCGGGCGATCGAGGTGGGGATTGGGGTCACTAAGCGCAACCAGTAGGAAGACAGTCGCGGCGTCAGGACGGGCACGCGTAGCAACCAGCGTCTGAGTCGCCGGGCCCGGGCATACGTGAGCATCATGCTGCGGTAGGTTTCAATCGTTGCGCCGCCGATTTCGATCACTTGACCGGTTGATTCTGGGGACTGAAGCGCCGCCACCAGATAGTCAAGAACGTCATCGATGGCAATGGGCTGAGTGCGCGTGATCACCCAGCGCGGGCAGATCATGATCGGAAGGCGCTCGGTCAAGTATCGAATCAACTCGAAAGAGACACTGCCATTGCCTACGACAATACCGGCGCGGAACTCAGTTACCGGCGGCCCAAATCTGCGTAGAGCTTCCCCGGTTTCATGGCGACTCTTGAGGTGGTTAGAGATCTGTGATGTTTCGGACGCCAGCGCGCCAAGGTAGATGATTCGGTTCACCCCTGCTTGCTGGGCGGCGACGGCGAAGTTGCGAGCGGCAAGCCAGTCGCGCTTCTGGAAATCCCCGCCAGAAGCTGACATGGAGTGAATCAGGTAGTAGGCAACGTCGATTCCTTCCATCGCAGCAGCCAGGCTCTCGGGTTGGAGCGCATCGGCAACGACGGAGCGAGTGCTCCCAGCCACCTGTGCTGACACACGCGAGGCGTCCCGCACCATGCAGGAGACTTCGTGTCCAGAAGCTACCAGACGCGGAATGAGCCTGCTGCCCACATATCCGGTCGCGCCGCTGACCAGAATCCTCATGCCGTACCGGAATTCAGTTGCCAGATCTTGAAGTTCAGCAGTGCTGCAAAAGCGACCCATACAGCGTAGGGCACCATAAGCCAGAAGGCTAGGAGGGAAACGGGCCGGAACGCCAGCACAGTGGCGACGATGGTGCCCAACAAGACAAGAATCCCGACCAACGCCGTTCCTGGCCGGCGTAGTCCGAAGAACAGCCCCGACCAAGCGACATTCAGCGCCAGTTGGACGAAGAACAGGGCCAGGGCAAATCTTGCGCCGCTCCACCCGGCCCTTCGCCAAACCAGCCAGGCGCTAAGTGCCATTAGGAAATACAGAACTGACCATACGGGGGCGAAGATCCAGCTAGGTGGGTTGAACGATGGCTTCATGAGTTCCGCGTACCAAGTCCCAACCGAGGACGAGGTCCAGATGGAACCCAGCCCTGCGGCGCCGTAGCACAAGAACAGGAAGAAGAGGAGCATGGGCCAGCGGTGGTCAGACATGGCTGGCCTCCAACTGTCTCACTTTCTCGATGTACTGGTGGGAATCAAACTTCTTTGAGGTGCTGGCGTATGACATATAGCGAACTTGTCCGAAAATAGGTCTCTCGAACCACGGTCGGTCGTGCTTGCCGACAATGGCCCAGGCAATCCCTGCGTAACCGTTGGGGTCGCGACCGTCGAGTTCGTAACGGTCATTGAGCCAGATCGCCCGTTGGTAGCCCGTGGCAACCGACGGACTCCACTCCAGAATTTTCTTGGCCCAGTACATCCGCACGTAGTTGTGCATCCAGCCCGTCAACACCATCTGTTTCTGGGCAGCATTCCATAGAGGATCGTGAGTTTCAGCCTGCTCCAGTTGCTCCTCACTGTAAAGAATAGGGCGACGGTCGGCCGAGTGTTGGGCAAAAGAGCGATCTGCCCAGGGCTCGAGGCATACGAAGGAATCATAGTGCGAGTTGTAGCGGACGAAATTTACCGACAGTTCACGCCGGATGATCAATTGCTCCAGAAATGCCTGTTTCGCGGCTGCCGGTGCTGAAGCCGCCAGCACCGCGTGCGCGATAGTGAGCGGGCCGAGATGGCCAAAGTGAAGGTAAGGCGAGAGGCGGCTGGTTCCCGGCAATTCGGGATGATTCCGATCTTCGGGGTAGTCCTGTAACCGACGATTCACGAATTCGGTAAGGATGCGCAGCGCCTGTTTCGTCCCTCCCTGCCAGTTCTCTACCGGCGAAACAGAGCGTTCGAGGGACCAGCGGGCGGTGTGATCGTCATGCGCCGAGAGCGACTGCAAAGTTCGTGGCTTCTTCCAGGGTATTCGCGCTTTGACGGCCCTTCTCGGAGAAAGGAACTGCGGCAACAGCTCCTGCAGCCGGGGCCGGATGGTGCGGGCCGCATAATGCTCCTTGCCCAGCAGCCGCGAGGGCACGACGACGTCGGCATCAACGGTCCACAGAGGCACACTCAACTGCTGGGAGGCGCGAACTCGCCACCGCTCAGCTTCGCGCAAAGGATTTTCGTCGCCAATTACGATCGCTGGGCCGACCTGTTCACAAAACTTTATTAAGCTGTGATCAGGGTAGGTCCGCAGCACAAAACCGACATTGCGCCTGGAGAGGTCCTCTGCGATGTCCGGAATTCCGGAGGCGAGAAAGCTGTAGTGACGGAGATTAGCGTGCGGGCAAAAAGGGGCTGGAGCGAGGAAAGCTACGACCGGCTTGCCCAATTCGTTGCCCAGCTCAACTGCCGTGTCCAGAGCGGGGTTGTCCAATGCCCGCTGGGCGCGCTGCATCCAGTAAACTACGCACTTTCCTTCTGGATCAGGCGCCGCAGACGTTCGCACGGTGATGCGGGGGTTGAGGCTGAGTTTCGTGATTCCCATGGCGAGAGAAGTGAGGGAGAACGCATAGGTGTCCTCCCCCTCCGTGTCCTTGAGCTAGCGGGCGCGAGCCGGTACCGACTCATGTCCCCAGCGTTGCTGAATAGCCTTGAACGAGGCGGCTTGGTACAGCGCTGCCAGGCCAACAAGAGCATAGACGATTGAGCTCAGGGTTGAGGTTTCGCCGAACCTCATGCCGAAAATAGCGGCCACCAGGTCGAAGTGCGCAACGCTTACCAGACCCCAGTTGAGTCCACCAATTACGAGAAGCACAGCTGCGATCACATCTAGAGTTTTCAATTTCATCGTTTCCTCCGTTAGTTAGTCTTTGGGTAGAAGCACGGTGTCGATCACGTGGATCACACCGTTAGAAGCCACGACGTCAGCCTTTACAACCGTGGCGTCATTAACCATGACAGTGCCGTTGTTGACCGAGATTTTGAGGTCCTGGCCATTGACGGTTTTTGCTGAAGACAGTTTCACCAGCGCCGTCACATCGCCGGAAACTACGTGGTAGAGCAGAATGGCCCTCAACTTGTCCTTGTTCTCGGGCTTGAGAAGCGACTCGACTGTGCCCGCCGGCAGCTTGCTGAAGGCGTCGTCTGTGGGGGCAAACACGGTGAAGGGCCCCTTGCCTTTCAGGGTGTCAGCCAGCCCGGCGGCTTGCAGCGCCGTGACCAACGTGTTAAAGCTCCCCGCCGCGACCGCGGTGTCAACGATGTCCTTTTTTGCGGGACCGGCGTCTGCCGGCATGGCACCTGCGAGGACACTGAGAATCAACGCAAAACTCGCTGCTTTCAATTCATAACTCCTTACTTGCGTGGTTTTCTTTTCTTTCTGCTTGCACTCTTGTGCGGCGCTGTATTAACTATAGAGAACAATTATTGTTGCAATAAGAAAAGTGACAAGATTTCTGAGGCTCATGTGAGTGACGGTCAAAATTACCGGCCTTTGTTGCACTGGTGAGAAAACGAGAGAAGAGAATGATCAATAAAACGATCGTCGATGGGCTTCGGCCCTACGCGTTGGGCGAGAAACTCCGGACCTTGCGGCTGCGCAAAAGCATGGGGCTGGTGGAATTGGGCAAACACACCGGCCTTTCGGCCGCCATGCTGTCGAAGCTGGAACGTGGCAAACTGTTTCCCACACTCCCCACGCTGCTGCGTATCGCCCTGGTGTTCGGCGTGGGGCTGGAATATTTCTTTACGGACGAGCGCAAGCGTCACGTAGTCGCGATTGCACGCGAGAAGGAGCGCTTGCGGTTTCCGGACAATCCGGATGGAGGCAGCATCGCCTACAAATTCGAGAGCCTGGACTTCAAAGCTACAGAACGGAAGCTAAATGCCTTCTACGCGGAATTCGAACCCATTGCCTCTGACAGGTCGCGGCCTCACCAGCATCCGGGCGTGGAATTGCTTTATCTAATTTCCGGAAAACTGGGGCTCACGATCGGCTCCGAGACAGTCAACCTCGAATCAGGAGACGCCGTGTACTTTGATTCGGGAGTGCGGCACAGCTATCACCGTGCTAGCAAGAGTCCGTGCACCGGCGTCATTGTTACCGCATGATCGACCGCAGCCACTTACCAGCATCACTACTTTAATCAAGCTGCGCTTCAAGTCTCGCAGGCAAGTTAAGAGGCCTTCGCCGGATTAGCGGCTTCTGCGCACAAGTGAATGCTCTGCAGGGAGACCCGAGCTGGGAAGCTCGAAGCACCCTCGGCGGGTGGCGCCGATGGTGGGCGGATGACGGACAAACATTTCGTAAGCAATCAGCTTCCCATGTCCCCTGAACGGCCCGTTTGGGTCAGGTCGCGAGTGGGGGTGTTCACGACGGCCTATCGGCGCGGGCCAGAAGTCATGTTGTGGGAAGTCTGCCGGCCCGACCTGGTCACTCCCGTGACACGCCGGTCACGGAAACCACTTGGACGTATAGTCGGCAAACCGTTGAACTGCCACTCGCGTGCAAACTCCCGAGATACCGGCTTGTGGGAAGTGGCAGCCAAGATGAGTTTCTTGACCCTACGGGATCAAATCCTCGGCTATAGCGAAGGCGGTGGCGCCCATCACAAGGCGGCTGGTTCGCGATTCGTGAGCTGGTCTACCTTGTTTTTCAGCAGACTGACGTCGACCCGATTGCCGTATCCCGGCTGATCATTGCTGTTTTCCGTTTCTGGCAGTTGTGCATTACCCAGTCCCATTGTGAAGATGTGATAAACCGGGATGTTGTTCTTCTCGACCAGGTAGCGCACTACCGAGTTCGCTATCGCCTGTGAACTCTCGATGCCAGCCTGCCCGCCCGAAGCTGAGAAGCCCTGAATCTCGATGATGTATCCCTTCTGGTCCTTCAAGTCCGCGGTCATGACGTCGAGCGCCTGTTTTGCCCTCGCGCTCACCGCGGTTCGGCCGGGACGGAATCGAATCTCGATCTGTGCCGCCAGGTGATATTGATCAATGCTGCCGACCACCTGCTCCACCGTGTGCAGACGATTGCTGGCCTGCAGGGCAGTCTGGTTGGCCTGCTGGGCGCGGTTGCCGGCTTCAATCGCATCTCTATCGGCCTGATCAGCCTTGGCCGACGCCTGACGAATTCCTTCCTGGGAGCGAGCATCCACGTCTTTGATCGCCTTGGCATTGGCGGCGGTGAGATCGTCGAGTTCGTTCACGCGGTTGCGAATCGGCCTGAGCTGGCGCTGTACGTACTTCTTACGGGCGACTGGATTGATCTTACCCCAGAAGCCCTGCCGCTCGATCTCAAGCGACTGATGCGCAGCTAGGTTCTGGTCGGAATTGACGTTTTGTGTGGAAGTGGATTGGGAGCTGCCCTGCGTCGTCGCAGCCGTTTGGTTGTCGCCAGGCACTTGTTGCACCATCGCCGGCAGCCTCAAGGCGGCGGCCAGCAGTAGCGTAAACAGCATTGGGGTCTTCATTGCTGGTTCCTCCAGAGTCTTGGTCCGCAGTGCGCTGCTGTGTTCGGCAGGCCCGATCCAACATTGGATTTGGGAGTCACCCTCCGGTATGCCCTAAGTTCACAGTAAATACAAATAAGGGAGAAAACCAGGCGTCACCTATTTATTGGATAGGTTCTAGTGGCCCGATACCCAGCCCGATGGAGTTCCCGAAGTGAACTCGGAGGCTGGTTTCGCTGCCAGCAATTGGTTCATGCACTGCCTCTGTGCATCCAGAGCCTTTGCCGATGGTCGGCAACTCCGTCGAAGATCACCTCTTCCCCAATCCGGATGGGCCGACCCAGACTGAATTCGGTACTTCCGCCACGCTACACGTCACTACCCACCAGGACATTGCGTCCGGGCGAGCGTGCAACCGATCGCTGTGCGCTCNNCTTCCGAATCGTTTGCCCTTGGCGCGCGCCACGGTGCCCAATTTTGTGCCCAGTGGCTGTTTAGTTACGCTTGTATCTCGAAGGGCAGCGGAGCGGGAAACCCGCATAAATACTAGGGAATCTTACTCCGTACAAGCCGCGCTAAACTGTTGATTTATCGTGCGGCGAGTCCTCCGGAGCAATAGGTCGGGAGTTCGAATCTCTCCGGGCGCGCCAGAGAGTTTCTCCTGGTCGGAAGCCCCGGGTTTGGTTCCGGTGTGCCAAGCCCGAATGCTCTTCGTGTACATTCTCCGCCGCGATAAGACCCGTCGTCTCTGTTCAACGCAGATAATCCGCAGAGTAAGCACTACTCAACTCAGTTATTGGCTGCTAGTTCTTCGCGAATCATCTCTAGCCAAAACCTCAGTGTCAAATCGCTGCTGTTTTCGGGAACCGCGAGGTAAGGCCGCATTTCCTCCTGATATCGCCGCTCAAGATCCTCGGCGTTTAGATAGCCTCGGCGAGCCAGGTACTTCACATCCTCTCGGTCTCGTTCGATATTCCTTCCCAACTTCATCAACGCGAGGTCGTGGGCTTCCGGGGCAAAGAGGCGAATGTTCTGCAGTTGCCCTGGAAATATCTCGGTGAGGCGCTCGTCGTAGTTTTCTGGAAAGGCTTGGATCACGGTAACAAAGTCCAAGTAAATCTTGTATTTCTTGTGAAGTTCAGATCCTTCGGCGCCCTTTTGGAGAAAAGCCTCTCGTTGCGTGTTGGGAGTGATCGAGAGCACGTCCACATCTCCAGTCTGGCGCGCGAAGCCATAGCATCGTGTAACAACGAAGCCACCAATACAGTGAAAGTCCACTGGTCCAGTGGCTATCTGGTCGAGTTCGCGAAAAAAGGAGCCCCATGGCTCTGGAAGCGTGTCTATTTCAGGCGGCATGAGCCAGATGCTCCGGCCGCAAATCCGACAGCAAGTTCCAGACGGCAGCTTCTTGCGACCTTTGTTGACGAAGCCAGTTTCGCTCTGAACGGGTCATTCGGTCGTTGCAATAAGTATCTTCTTTGGCGAGCAAAGATCGCCGCAGATCCTGTTCAAGCGTGGCGAGTTGATGTGCAACCTCAGACCCCTCTTTTCTGACAGCTAGCTGTTGCGCAAGCAACAGAGTGAAGCCTAGACGGTTCTGTAGATCACGGAGTTTCGCCTCACGTCGTACCCACTCCCAGTTCATCTCAGAGTAGCGAAGTACCAGCCACGGCAGCGCTTCAGCGACGCGACGAGCAAGAGCATTCTCAGCCAGTGCCAACACCAGCAACTGAGCAGGATTCCATTTTGGCGCATCGTTTTGATAATGCGCAAACCCTGGATAGCCGAGATTCGCGAGTTCTTGTGCGAAATCTACCGCGGCAGAATCGCTGTCTGCTCGCATTGGAAGCGTCGCCGGATCGAGCTTTATTCCTAAGTAACAAAGCTTGTCTAGGCAGCGCCGCGAGGGGGAGCGAGTCCCGCGCTCCCAGAAAGAAACGAGCGTTTGCGACACCCCCAATTGGCGAGCTGCGTTCTGCTGTGTCCAGCCCCGCTCCTTGCGTAAAGCCTTGAAATTCATGCCCGCCATACTCGCTCTCCCTCTCTTAAGATGCATCTATTATTACATAGTTGTGTAATATTTTAAAATTAAAGAATAAGTCTATTTTCTACAATGGAATACGCCATGGTGGTGCAAAACGAGCTTGAGCGCTTACGCAAGTTGCAGGAAGAACTCTGGCGCCCATTGGGAGGCGGGGCTACGGGAGCTGGGTTGGGAATCGGCATGTGCGGTTCTCGCTCTCTGTGAGTTGTCATCACGAACGGCCTTTAGGCCGCGAGGGATCTGCTGTTTTCCTCATCCGTAGTTCCAGGCGCAAACAAAGCAGATTCCTCGCATCGCTCGTAATGACAATTTCAGAAGCGTCAAGTTCAAACGACCCACATGGCCACTGCTCCGAAGTTTTGTTTTTCTTCGGTGCTCCCGCATTCGGTTCGTGCCCATCGGATGGCAACGCGGGCCGAAGCCCTCGTCCCGCAATAGCTTGATAACAAACCAAATCCATTTCTTGACATTACATATTGCAATATTATAATTGCGGATTGTAATATGAAACTGGGCGAGAAACTTCGGTACCTGCGTTTGGTGGAGGCCACCTTGCGCGGCCTGGACCGCGAGATGACGCAGCAGGACCTGGCCATCGCGCTTAAGAAAGAAGTGGGCAGCGGATTGAGCCAGTCTTATCTCTCGCAGATCGAAAGTGGAGCGCGGCCGCACCTGACCAACGCCTCCCGCATGTTGCTGGCGCGCTTCTTCAAAGTGCATCCCGGATACCTGGTCGACGATCCCGAGGGCTATCACACCGAGCTGACCAGTGACTTGCGCGCCATGGAAGACCGGCTCGATCTTTGGCTGATCAATGGCGCCGAACAGTTTTCGACCGATCCCGAGTTGAGCCAGGCGCTGCTCGAAGTGGCCAAGTATAAGGACTCGCGCAAATGCCTCGTGCTACTGGGGGCGATTCTGGAGGCGCCGGAGCTGGTGGAGCGCTTGACAGAAGTTCTGAAGCCGAATCTGGGCGAGTCCGCGCATCGCACCGCACGGAAGAGGAAATTGGCGGGAGGGAAGCTATGACCTGGGCGATGTTTTATCTGGTGTGCTTTCTGGTGGGAGTGACACTCAGCGTGCTGTCGTTCCTCGGTGGAAGCTTTCACCTGCCCCACCTCCATCTTCACTTGCCGCATGGCGGCGCGCACGCCGGTGTTGGCGGCGATATGCCGTTCCTGAACTTCGGCACGATTGCGGCATTTCTGGCGTGGTTTGGAGGTGCAGGGTACCTGTTGACGCGCTACTCATCACTCGTAGTCGCAGGAGTACTGACGCTGGCCATCGTTGCCGGGCTGGTGGGCGCGCTGATCGTCTTCTGGTTTGTAGTCAAGCTGCTGCTCAAGCACGATCGTGAACTCGATCCAGCGGACTACGAGCGCGTGGGAGTGGTGGCGCGCATCAGCAGCCCAATTCGCGAGGGTGGCACCGGGGAGATCATTTTTTCGCAAGAGGGCACGCGACACACCTGCGGTGCGCGCAACGAAAACCGGGATGCCCTGCCGCGCGGCACCGAAGTAATTGTCACCCGCTATGAACACGGCATCGCCTATGTACGGCGCTGGGAAGAATTGGCAGAGAAGGAAGTGGTGAGCAATTAGCAACTAGCAACTAGTTGCTAGTTGCTAATTGCTTCAAGGAGGCGGTATGGGTTTTCACATTCCAACAGAGGCGTTAATTGTGGCCTGGACCGCGGTGGCAGCGGTCGTGCTGATCATCGCAGTATTTGCCAGGCTGTACCGCAAAGCCGGGCCCAACGAAGTCCTGGTGGTGTATGGCTTTCGCGGCACCCGTGTCGTAAAGGGACACGGTACGGTCATCTTCCCCATGGTTGAGACCTACCGCGAGTTGTCGCTGGAGTTGATGTCGTTCGACGTGGCGCCGCAGCAGGACCTCTATACCAAGCAGGGCGTTGCGGTCACGGTAGAAGCCGTGGCCCAGATAAAGGTGAAGTCCGATCCGGAGTCGGTGTTGACTGCGTCGGAGCAGTTCCTGACCAAGCCGCCGCAAGACCGGGAAGCGCTGATCCGGCTGGTGATGGAAGGGCATTTGCGCGGCATCATCGGACAACTCACGGTGGAAGAGATTGTGAAGCAGCCAGAAATGGTCGCCGACCGGATGCGTTCCACCTGCGCCGACGACATGAACAAGATGGGACTGGAGGTGATTTCGTTCACCATCAAAGAGGTGCGCGACAAGAATGAATACATCGCCAACATGGGGCGGCCGGATGTGGCCCGCATCAAGCGCGATGCCGACGTGGCCACCGCCGAAGCGGAACGGGACACGGCCATCCGGCGTGCCATTGCGCTGCGCGAGTCGGCGATCGCCAAAGCGCAAGCTGACCAGGAGCGCGTCGCCGCCGAAACTGCGTCCCTGGCGCGCCAAGCCGAGGCGCAGCGCGATCTGGAAGTGAAGAGGGCAACCTACACCGAAATGGTGAAGCGCCAGCAGGCCCAGGCCGACAAGGCGTACGAGATCCAGACCAACGTTATGCAGCAGCAGGTCACCACGGAAGCGGTGAAGGTGCAACAAGTCGAGAAGGAACAACAGGTGAAGGTGCAAGAGGCCGAAATTCTGCGCCGCGAGAAGGAATTGATCGCCACCGTGCTAAAGGGCGCCGAAATTGAGCGGCAGCGCATCGAGACCCTGGCCGAAGCCGAACGGCAACGCCTGACGGTGGAAGCGGAGGGCCATGCCAGCGCGATTCGCGCGCAGGGCGAGGCCGAAGCCGAAATCATCTTCAAGAAGGGTGACGCCGAAGCCCGGGCGATGAACGTGAAAGCCGCTGCCTATCAGGAGTACAACCAAGCCGCGGTCTACGACAAACTCATCACCGGCTTGCCCGAAGTGGTGAAGGCGCTGGCCAGCCCGTTGGCCAATGTCGATCACATTACGATTGTCTCCACTGGCGACGGCAACTCAGCGGGGATGCATAAGATTACCGGCGACCTCACCCAGGTGGCAGCGCAAGTGCCGGCGCTGTTCGAGGCGCTTTCTGGAATGAAGATGTCGGACCTGCTAGGGAAGATCAGGACCATTGGGGACAAATCGCCTGAGTTGCCGCCCGGCGATGGCGATGGCAAGTCCAAGGGGGCGGGAGCAGGGAAGTGAAGTGACGCGGGTTCCCACCCTGTCGCGAATGCGGCGACAAGGGTGGGGCACCCACATCGTTGCGGGAATAAGTTCGGTGCGCGCTGAACGCACATCATGAACCTTCAGCAAGGAGCGGTTATGGCATTACTCGATCGCGTAGCAACCCTGGTGCGGGCCAACCTGAACGATCTCGTCGATCGGGCGGAGAATCCCGAAAAGATGTTGAAGCAGGTCATCCTCGACATCGAAAACCAATTCGTACAGGTGAAGACGCAGGCGGCCATTGCGCTCGCCGACCTTCATCTCTTGCAGAAAAGGAAGAAGGAAAACGCCGAAAAGCACGCAGAATGGATGCGCAAGGCTGAGCTGGCCGTGGAAAAGAAGGATGACGAGCTGGCGCGCGCGGCTTTGGAGCGAGCTATGAGCTTTCAACAACTGACGGAAAGTTTCGAGGAGCAGATTGCGGACCAGGAAGCGCAGGTCGAACTGCTGAAGTCGGCGCTGAAGAAACTTGAAGTCAAGCTTGCCGAGGCGCGCGGCAAAGCGGAACTGCTGATTGCGCAGCATCGCCGCTCGCGGGCGATGAATCGGGCGGCCGATGCCCGGCAGACTCCGGGCGGGGAGAATCGCACCTTCGAGCGCATGCGCTCCAAGATCGCCGGCGAGGAAGCTCTGGGCAAAGCCAAGGATGAACTGTTGGGCGACGACATTGATGGACGGTTTCACATGCTGGAGCGCGAGCAGAAAATCGATGCGCTATTGCAAGAGATCAAGGCAAGAAAACGTCTGAGCGCCTAGCCTCGGAATAGCGTCTCGCCGCGGCAGGCAATCAGGGTACCTTACCTCAGCTTTTCGCGGAGCAGATCGTCAACGTCTCCGATCTTGTCGGTCAGCAGATTCAGCTTGTCCGCGAGACCTTGAATCTCGGTCTCGGCGCGACGGTTCACATCGAAGTCCAGTTCACTGCGCAGGCGGTCCTTCATGTCCTGGCGATTTTGGCTCATCATGATGACCGGCGCCTGGATGGCCGCCAGCATAGAGAGGAAGAGGTTCAGCAGAATAAACGGATACGGGTCCCACGCCTGGCCCCGCAGCGCGATGTTCAGCCCTGCGTAGGTGATGATCGCAAAGCCGAACAGGATAATGAAGGTCCAGGATCCACCGAATTGGGCGACTGAGTCGGCGATGCGCTCTCCCAAAGTCGATTTCTCCTCAATCACCTGATTCGGATTGCGGGCGGCCCGTACCCGTATCAATTGCTGGGAAGCATGGAACTGGCGGCCCAGCACGGTCAACATATCCATGCCGGCCAGGGGCTTGCGTTGCAGCAGAATGGCAATGTCATTGCGGTCCACCTCAAGACAGACGGTTTCTTCCATGGCAATGGCGTTGGTCTGGTGAGGCGTCTGCTCCAGCATGGAGGCGAAGCCGAAGAAATTGCCGTGGCCGGGTTCATCAACCACGACCTCCTGATGATCTTCGTCCACGGTGGTGACGCGAACGCTACCCGACATCATGACGTAGGCCTGATTGCCCGGATCGCCGATCTTGTAGATGCGCTGTCGCGGGGCGAATCGCCTCAGCTCGACCTGAGCGGCCAGCACAGCAGCCTCCTCATCATCGAGCAGCTCAAACAATGGAACGTGTCTCAGTTCTTGTGGATCGCAGGCCATCAGTCACCTCGGTCGTAGTTTATGGATCGCGCCCAGTCTGTCTTGAGCGCCTGATCAATCTGCGAGAGACAATAACAGAGGGCACGGGAGATGGGTACTGGAGCGCCGCCCATCGGCATCCCACAACGCCCTGGCGCATTTCGCTTACAATGAACCGTTGCGCAAGAGAGTATTGGTCATGCAACGGCAGCAGCCCGGAGCGGCCCTAGAGCAGTTCCGCGAGGCGTTTAGGCACGGTGAACGCGGCGCTGAAGCGCCGCACTACCCGTGCGGGCGGATACACTAATCCCGGAGCGGCCCTAGTCCATTGCGCGGCGCCCGGCGTCGCATCGCTTGAGGTGAACCATGCAGAGTTGGAAGAAGGCAATCGTATTTGGCTCCATCGGCGTCGGCGCCGTGCTGGTCATCACCCGCCGCCGTCCTCTCGGGATGGCATTTGCCGCCGCCGGTCTCGCCGTCCTGGCCTCAGAGTATCCCGAGAAATTCGAAGCGGTGTGGGAAAGCGCCCCGGAGTACCTGCAAAAGGGCTTGCAGATTTTCGCCGCGCTGGGAAAAATGGGAGAAGGCTTTGCCGAGGAGGCCGAACGGCGCAGCGTCAGCGCCTGGCGCGATCTGCGCGCCCACAGCTCGTGAGGCTCGCCCTAAAACTTCACTCAATTCCCAATTGCTTGCGCGCCTCGGGACTGAGCCGCTCGGGCGTCCACTGCGGATACCACACGATGTTGACCGTGGCGTTGCCTACGCCCGGCATCCGCAACAGGCGCTGCTGCACCTGATTGCTGATGTCCTGGGAAGACGGGCAGCCGGGCGCCGTCAGCGTCATTTCCACTTCGACATCTTCGCCCTGCAAGTTGGGAGCTTCCGTCGGCTTCATCCGGACTTCATAAATCAAACCGAGATCAACGATGTTCACCGGGATCTCCGGGTCGTAACACTCTTTGAGCGCTGTGATGACATCTTCCTGGGTGAGTGCCATGTAAAACCTCTGGCTTTAGTCTAACGGGAAACGGCGAGGTCCGTCTTGAGGGTCGCTGGCAGAACAGGTCAGGCTGGGGAGCTTTGAAGGGGTGCGGCTTCACGTGCGTGGCGTGCACTGCTTTGGTGGCAGCGCCCGCATTTATGCGGGGAGAGGAGCGCTGCAGCGCTCCGGAGAAAGTGCGGCTTTGATCACGCGCTTTAGCGCTGGGGCCTCGGGAAATCCCGGGGCTAAAAGCCCATTTCAAAATCGACTCCATCTCCGCTGGACTAAAGTCCAGCTCCCCCTGCTAAAGCAGGGGGCTCCCACCAAAGCGCCGCACTACCCCTACAAACCGAATGCATCTATTGTGGAACCGCTTTAGAGTTCCGTGACCTTGGGCGCTTGGCCTCTGCCGCGTTCCACCGTGCCTGACGATTCCTGGAATCGCGGCCCGGGATGGATGGTTTCGATGCGGCGACGGCGCTCGGCATCGCTGGGCACCGTCCAGCCGTTCTCCTGTTCGACCACGCGTACGATGGCCAGACTCTGGTTGTGCAGCGTCAATCCGCCTGTCGTCACCGACACTTCGTTGCGCTCCCAGGTGCGGGCCAACATGGTGTTCTTCACCTGCGATACTAGTCGCGGAGCATCGCTGGAGGCGATTACGACGCCGCGGTCAGCCTGCCCGGCAGGGGTCAGCACGGTGAAACGCGCGCTCAGGACTTTCGCGTCGAAGCGTCCAAAAACAAACTGGAAGACTTCCGGATGCTCCGGAATCCCCCCATCGCCGGCGTAGTTCACCACGTATTCTTCATCGACCGTATCGCCCGGCGAGAACGCCGGCAGCGCGTTCCGAAGATTCTCTGCATCAATCTTCATCGCAGTGACGCTGCCGTCGGAATGGAGGGTCCGCAACTGCAATATCTGCGTACCTCGGGGAAGATTGGGCCCTGCGAAAAGCTCGATGTCTTCGGCACTTGAAAAACGAGTAGCAGTGTGAACATACAGCGAGACGCTGCCATCGGGTCGCGCAATGGCAACGTGATCGTTTACCAGCAGGAGGGGCGCGCCGGTGACTTGCGCGGCGGTGGCCCACACGGCTTGGGCGGCATCGCGGCGATAGGGAGCGTAGAAGTCTTTGGCGTCGGCACCAGGCTCGTCGCTACCAGCGGCGGCTAGGCGACGGTACTCGAGAGCGTTGGGCGCAATCCGCAACCAGGCGGCGGCAGCCCGTTCCGTGCCGGGATCGTCACCCGCCAGTTGCAACTCGCGGACCAGCATCAGCCGCACCGAACGATTCAACGGGGCCGCTGCCAGCAATTGCTGCAGCGCCTTTGCGGCCTCGCCATGGCGCTCCTGGGCAGCCAAGGACTGCGCATAGGCCAGCGATTNNCACGAGGGATGCTCCGCCAAACGCCGCGACCAGATCAACGGCGCTTGGCCTTCGGATTCTGCCAGCCCCGCATCGCCAGCGATTGCGTCGCCTAAGGTCTCCAGCGCGCTCATGGCGTTGGGTCTCGTTGCCAGGACATGTCGGGCAAACTTGGCCGCCTCGGCCAGATGACCGTCAGCCAACGCCCGCCCGCCGAGCACCTGATAGGCAGCTAAGGCTCCCGGCGCGAGCGATCGGACACGACTCCATGCCTGAAGGCCTTCGGGCGCCGCGGGGTCCTTGCGCGCCCAAGACTGGGCCAACAAAAACTGCAGCGCCACCGAATGTGAAGCCGATGGCAGCGCATTGATTTGCTCGATCGCCGTTCCAAACTCCCCGTCGGCGTAGGCAGTCGCAGCCAGATCGTAAGCCAGCTCTTCCACGGACAGCCTGGCCTTTGCTGGAGTGGATACCTCCGAGGTCGAAGGCGATACTGCAATCCTCAGCGGCGTAGCGCCGCCGGCGAATTTCGCCATCACGCGGTGTGGACCAGCCGCAACCTCAACCGTGGCCGAGCCATGAACACGAGTTCCGCGCCGGCTGGCATCTTGCCGCAACACCCGCTTGCCATCCACGTAAATTTCCAGCGCCCCAGCACTCTCGAAGCGCACGGTCCATGCTCCCGCCGCGAGCGAGGCAAAATGCCCGGCCGCATAAAAAATTCCCCGAGTCGGGAGATAGGGAGGCAAGCTAATGATGCCGTCGGGAAATTGGAAATTCTCCACCGCGCGGTTGTCATAAGACGCCTGCATCAAATCGTCATTCGGCGAGATCGAGAGCTGGTCGAAGTCGAGCAACGGATGCCGGCCTAGCGGGCCCACAATGCGCCACTCGGTTACGACACCCGACGCGTGCGCGAATGCCACGGGATCGAGTCCCCGAGCGCCATCCATCGCGGCGTGCAGCAGCGCAGCGTTCAGTTCCGGCCAAGTCTCGCTGGAGTTTGCCAACAGCGTTTGCAGGCGAGGGATGGCTGCACGAAACTCGGGCGTGTTGGCGGCCGACTCCCGCAGACGAGCTGCCGCTAAACGAATTCGTGAGTCCTGCCTGGCCGCGCCACCGATTTCGCACAGACGCAGGGCCGCGTTCACCATGGGGGACTGGTCGGCTTCGACGGCCGCGGCTTCCATCTGCACAAACAATGCTTCGGCGTCGCGATGGTCGCGTCGCCAGGCGCGGTTGGCAAGTTGGCGCGCACGGACGAGGTCGCCGTTCACGAACATCGCGGTCGCAGCCGAGCGCGCAAGCGCCGATTCGGACAGCGTTTCGGCGTGAGGCGAGACCGTTCCAGCAGGGCCGCTGCGCGCCTCAACGCTGGGCTGCGTGACCTCAGGAACACTGTCGTGTTCCAGGCGTGCGAGCGTCCGCTCCTGTGTGGAAGCCGGCATGGCAAGCGCCATGGCAACCCATAGGACCGATATTGCAGATGTTGCTCTCACCCAGTAATCTCGGCGTACTACAATGCCGTGCACCGCAACGGCCGCCCGTCACAGCGGTTTACGGATCTTTTTCTCGGAGGAGTTAAGGAAGACTAACCGATAGGGACGGAATTGTGAAACAGAAATTTCGCAGCCGCTGTTCCACTTCCCGGTAGTGGGCTGGTGTACCGGCCGCGGATCCGAAACCTCGGGCAGAAAACTTAATCGGGCGTGAGGAATGGGCCTTAGACGCTAGGCTTCTGCATCCAACCTTGCTTGTAAACGCTATGTCGAAAACCGGCAAGATCATTCAGGTCGTCTTGCTCGTGGCAATCATAGCCGCGGGCATCAACTTATTTCTCTACCTGCGCGAGCGTCGCTCCGGTCTGGCAGAACCGAAAAAACCGGAAGTTGCGCTTGATCCCGACTACTACGTCACGCCCAAGAAGCTGCATCCGCAAGACCTGAAGGACGCGAAGGAATTGACCCGGCAGCCGGTTTGGATTCGCGAGGGCTATCGTTTCACCTATTATCCTTACGCCGGGCACACGGATTTCCAGCACTCCGCTGGAACATTAGCGCCAATCGAGAAGCTCGATATCAAAGACGTTGTCGTCGATCGCCCGCCCGACTCCGGCAGTGACAAACAGGTGATGGCCATATTTGAGAAGGACGGCAAACGTTTCGCGTTTCCCATCGGAGTGGTGGAGAACGGCGATTACAAGATCTATTCCGACGATATCCTCTTCATTCAAGATCCGCACGAGCTGTACAAGCATTGGCCCGCCGACGTGTGGAAGCTGATCGACGCCCATCAGATGCAGCCCGGAATGAATGAATTGCAGGCTTCTTTCGCAATTGGAATGGGAGCGCCCGAGGGATCGGGATTGTCGAATCCCCGCATTGTCGATTACCCAAACAATGGCCATCCGCTGCGCGTGACCTACATCAACGGGAAGGCCACGCAAGTTCAGCCCGGTTCGTAGCCATCGCGCCATGCAAACCTGGCCGGCTCTGCGTAGAATCTGAGAGGAGATTTGTGCGTAGGAGGAATCGATGAAAGCGATCCGAGTCCACGAATTCGGCGGCCCTGAAGTTATGAAGCTGGAAAATATTCCCGAGCTTCAACCCGGCCCGGGACAAGTTGTGGTGCGCATCCACGCCGCTGGGGTGAATCCAGTCGAAAGCTACGTCCGCACTGGGACCTACGCGATGAAACCCACGCTGCCTTACACTCCGGGCACGGACGGCGGTGGCGTCGTCATGGCTATCGGATCAGGCGTCAAGCGAGTGAAGGCCGGCGACCGGGTCTATATCACCCTCCCGAACAGCGGCACTTACTCCGAGCAGGTCCTATGCGGCGAAGCCGAGGTGCATCGCCTGCCCGACCCGGTGAGCTTCGAACAGGGAGCTGCTATGGGCGTTCCCTATGGCACGGCGTATCGCGGATTGTTTCAGCGTGCCGAGGCGCAGCCCGCCGAGACTGTGCTGGTTCATGGCGCCAGCGGCGGAGTCGGCAGCGCAGCCGTGCAACTGGCGCGCGCCGCCGGCATGACTGTCATCGGTACTGCGGGCAGCGAGCGCGGCCTCGAACTGGTAAAGAAGGAAGGCGCGCACCACGTTCTCAATCATGCCTCCGACGGCTATCTTGACGAGTTAATGACGCTCACCGAAGGCCGTGGTGTGGACGTGATCCTGGAGATGCTGGCGAACAAGAACCTGGCCAAGGACCTCACGGTGCTCGCCAAGAAAGGTCGTGTCGTGGTGATAGGAAGCCGCGGCACCATCGAGATCAATCCGCGAGACACCATGGCGAGGGACGCGGACATCCGTGGCATGACGCTTCCGAACATTTCCGAGCAGGAGTATAAGGTCATGCACGCCGCGCTGGTCGCGGGCTTGGAGAGTGGAACGCTGCGTCCGGTGATCGGGCAGCGGATTCCGCTGGCCGAGGCCCCGCGCGCACATGTCGAGATCATGAAGCCGTCAGGCGCGCACGGAAAGATCGTACTCGTGCCGTGACGGCGGGAGAAGCTCGCGGCGGAACCCAGTCCCATGCGACAGACACGGGAATTCCCCAGAAGAAATTACGGTGGCTCTATCAACACAGCTTCAGGCCGCTGCGTGCACTGGCGCCTGCACCTTATCGAGGATTGCCTCCAGCACCGTGCAGCGACGACGCAATCCGTCTCTGAATTCGTGGTGGTCGGCCTTAGCGATCTCTCGCAATAGATGGGTCTGATGCTCTTGCAGGAGATCCCGAAGCAGGTCTTCTTCTTCCGCGGTCAACCGGAGTTCCATCATGGCAACCTCCACCTATGTAGATGTTGACAAGCTAATTGTAGGCTCTCGCGTCCAAATTGCAACGGCGCAATTGCGTCCTCCGCTTGCCCAAGGAATCGGTTTGCACCGACTTGGCGCCGTGAAACTGGATAGGGGTGTCCATTCGGATTCGCCCAGGCCGCACATGCCGCCGCGCTTACCCTGCGCCGTTACAATCGACTCATGCGCCGCCTGACCTGCCGATGCTTCACCGTGATCGTGGTGT
>PLYW01000337.1 GCA_003151875.1 Acidobacteriaceae bacterium | reverse complement strand
GCTATGCTTATGCGCAGGTTGCGCCCCGGATTCGTGCGGGCCGGCGTGCTGTTGCGCCCAGAACTCCTCGCGCGGCATGTCTTTTTGGCCGTTAACCACGACGTCGAGTTTAGTTGCAGATATGCCGCCACGGTTGACACGCGAGTGCTCCAGCTCAGCGCCAATATTAAGTCCAGCGACGGTCTTCTGAAACAGCTCGAAGGGAACTCCGGCATCGAGCAGCGCGCCCAGAAACATGTCGCCGCTGATTCCAGAGAAGCATTCGAGATAGGCAATGCGCATGGGAGTCACTCGGATTCTTCATCATAGGTAACGCTGAAAGCAGCGTCAAACCTGCGTTGGCTCCGGGATTTGCTATTCTGCTGATGTCCTCCGCAATTCTGATTCACCACAGAGGCACGGAGGACACAGAGAAGAAAATTGGATTGTCATCATGAGCCCGCCCTAACCGGGCGCTGGTTAGACAATTCATAAAACGGCTGACAGCCAAGGGCGAAGAGCCAAAAGCCAAAAGCGAAAAGCGGATAGCGTGTACTTAGAACAACAAAAAAAACTGGCTAGCGATGTGCTCGCCTTTCTGCGCGAGAAATACCAGATTGAACTGGCCAACGTCGTCATCGAGCAGCCGCCGAAGGTAGAAATGGGCGAGTTCGCGCTGCCGCTCGCGTTTGAACTGGCCAAGCGGCTGCGCAAAGCTCCGCGCAAGATCGCCGAGGAGATAGTCGCCGCATTGCCGCTGCCCGAGGGATTCGAGAAGCTGGAGGTCGCGGGCGCCGGTTACATCAATGCGCGTCTGAAGCGGGACCTTGCTGCGCGCGCTCTGGCGAGTGAAGAGACGATCGGAGTTTCCGATCATGCCGATGAGGGCGCTGCCAACGTCAGCGGAAAAATCCTGGTCGAACACACCAGCATCAATCCCAACAAGGCGGCGCACATCGGGCATCTGCGCAACGCCATCCTTGGCGACACCTTCGTTCGCCTGCTGCGAGCGGCTGGGCACGCGGTCGATGTTCAGAACTACATCGACAACACTGGGGTGCAGGTTGCCGATGTCGTGGTCGGATTCCTTTACCTGGAGAAGAAATCGAAACAGGACATAATCGAACTGATAACGTCAACGCCGCGTTTTGATTTTTACTGTTGGGACCTTTACGCGCGGGCCTCGCGGTGGTACGAAGAAGACAAAGAGAATCTTAAAGTTAGACTTGAAGCTTTGGATGCCATCGAGAACGGTGACAATGACATGGCTTCGGCTGCGGAATTGATCTCGTCGGCCGTATTGCGACGCCATTTGGAGACCATGGACCGTCTCGACATCGAGTACGATTTCCTGCCACGCGAAAGCGAGATCCTTCGCTTGCACTTCTGGGATGCGGCCTTCCAGCAACTGAAAGAGAAGGGCGTCCTCTACTTCGAGAATGAAGGCAAAAACAAGGGCTGCTGGGTGATGAAGCGGCCTACCCAGGCGAAGATTATCGATCCCACCCTTTCGCCAAAGGACGGCGAAAGGATGGGGCACCCAGATTCGGAAGAGAAAAATTCCGGCCCCGACGAAGATGCCAAGGTCATTGTGCGTTCGAATGGGACCGTCGGATACGTCGGCAAGGACATTGCCTATCATCTCTGGAAGTTCGGTCTGCTGGGCTTGGACTTCGGCTACCGCAAGTTCTACCGCTATCCGAACCAACACGAAGTTTGGATTTCGACCGAGCACGGCGAGCCGGATCATCCGCACTTTGGCAGCGTCGCGGCGATTTATAACGTCATCGACTCGCGCCAGGCCGATCCGCAGAATACCGTGATCGAAGCGCTGCGCCTCCTGGGTTACACGGAGCAGGCCGCGCACTATACCCACTTCTCGTACGAGATGGTTGCGCTCACGCCGCGCTGTGCCATGGAGTTGGGCTATGACGTTAGCGAGGAGGACCGCGCCAAGTCCTACATCGAGGTTTCGGGCCGCAAGGGTTTTGGCGTCAAGGCAGACGACCTGCTCGACGCGCTGATCGCCGCGGCCAAGAAAGAGGTGGATAGCCGGCATCCCGAGTTGAATGATGAGGAGCGCGCCAGCATCAGCGGGCAGATCGCGATTGGCGCCCTGCGGTACTTCATGCTGAAGTTTACCAAGCAGTCGGTGATCGCATTCGACTTCAAAGAGGCATTGGCCTTCGAAGGCGAGACCGGCCCATACGCTCAATATGCAGTGGTGCGCGCGAGCAATATTTTCCGCAAGGCAGGGGTGGATCCCGAGCGGGCGCTTGCTAACCAAGTGGACTATGCGCGCTACTTTGCCGACGAGAGCGGCACCGAGATCTGGGAGCTGTGGTTGCTGGCAGGCAAGACATCATTTGTGATCGAGCAATGCATTGCGACCACGGAGCCGGCGTTTGCGGCCAAACACGCGTTCCAGCTAGCGCAGCAGTTCAACAACTTTTACCATCGCCACCATATCCTCACCGAAGCCGACGAGGGCCGAAAGAAGTTCCTGCTGGCCACCGCGGCTGTGGTCCGGCGCGAGTTGATTCGAATTCTGGGCGTGATGGGCATCACGGTGCCGCCGGTGATGTAGCCATGATGGCGTACGGTGGGAGCGCTTGCTCTTGAAACACCAAGGCCGGCTTCCCTGCGGAAGGCCGGCCCGATGCGGAGAAAAGAAAGCAATCTTCAGAACGTCAGAACGTCGTCAGCGCCGTTCCCGGCTCACGCCACGTGTACGACCCGAGCGTCTTGAGATAGTTTCCGCGGAGGAATCCCGCCGGGCTTTGGATGTTGACCAGGCTCATGCTGCCGCGCATCTGCTTCACCGAAACATACTCGTGTTCTTCCATCCAGCTCTCCATGCCGGCCAGCACCACGCCGATGTGCTCGATGCCGTACTTCAGCAGCGCCGATGTCATCATGGCCACGTGCGCGCCCGCCATCATGGACTTCAGCACATCGCTGGCGTCGTGCACGCCGCCGGTGATGGCGATGTAGGTCTCGACCTGGTGATACAGAATGGCGGCCCAGTGGAGACGGAGACGCAGCTCATGCGGGCTGCTCAAGACCAGGTTCGGCACTACCTCCATCTCCTCCAGGTCGAAGTCGGGCTGATAAAAGCGATTGAAGATCACGATGCCGTCGGCCCCTGCTTCCGACAAGCGCTTGGCAAAGTTGGCGCACGAAGTGAAGTACGGCCCCAACTTCACTGAGATCGGGATGTGCACCTGCTTGCGAATGGCGCGCACCAGGTCGCAATAACGGTCTTCCAGCGCGGCCGCGGTGAGCAGCGGATCGCTGGGGATGTCGAAGATGTTCAGCTCCAGCGCGTCGGCGCCGGCTTCCTCCATGTACTCGGAGTAGCGCACCCATCCACCCGGTGAGCTGCCATTCAGGCTGGCGATGACCGGAATTTTCACTGCGGCTTTGCCTTTGCGCAGTAGTTCCAGATAGCGATCGGGGCCGATGTGATACTTCGCCATGTCAGGCAGATAGGAAGTGGCTTCGGCGTAGCTGTTGGCGCCGTACTCCAGCGCGCTGTCAATGTTCTCGCTCTCCGCCTCGATCTGCTCTTCGAACAGCGAGTACATCACGATGGCCGCGGCCCCGGCGTCTTCCATGCGAGGGAAGTTTTCCAGCTTCTCCGACAGCGGCGAGGCTGATACTACGACCGGGTTCTTCAGCTTCAATCCCAGATAATTTGTTGAAAGGTCGATCACAGTCTCTTCTCCTCGTGCTTAGGCTTTATCAACGCCCATCGCGGCCATGTGCTGGTACAGCTTCCAGCGCTCGTTGACGTTTTCCTGCGCCTGCTGCAACAGCTTTTTGGCTTCTTCGGGATTGCTGTTGACCAGCATGGTGTAACGCGTCTCGTTGTAGATGTATTTTTCCAGGGGAATGCTGGGGGCGCGCGAATCCAGCACAAACGGGTTCTTGCCTTCCTTGGCGAGCGCCGGATTGTAGCGGAACAGCGGCCAGTGTCCGGAGTTCACCGCCGCCTTCTGCTGGTCGATGCCGTACACCATGTCGTAGCCGTGCGCGATGCAGTGGCTATAGGCGATGATGATCGACGGTCCATCGTGCGCCTCCGCTTCCATGAACGCCTTCATGGTCTGGGTGTCGTTACCGCCCATGGCGACGTGGGCCACGTAGGCCCGGCCATAATTCATGGCCATCATGGCGATGTCTTTCTTGGGGGTGCGCTTGCCGCCGGCGGCAAACTTCGCCACCGCGCCCAGCGGCGTGGCCTTCGACATCTGTCCGCCGGTGTTGGAGTACACCTCGGTATCGAGCAGCAGGATGTTCACATTGGCGCTGGAGGCCAGCACATGGTCGAGGCCGCCAAAACCGATATCGTAGCCCCATCCATCGCCGCCGACGATCCACACGCTCTTCTTGACCAGTTCGTCAGCAACGGCCAGCAGGTCGCGGGCTGCCGGCGCCTGGTTGTTCGCCAGTTTCTCCTTCAACGTCTTCACGCGTTCGCGCTGCGCAAAGATCCCTTCTTCGCTGGACTGATCGGCGGAAAGAATCTCAACCGCGAGCTGTTCGCCGATGCTCGATGCCAGGCGTTCGACCAGCTCCTTGCCATACTGGTTCTGCTTATCGATGGCCAGACGCATGCCCATGCCGAATTCGGCGTTGTCCTCAAACAAGGAGTTCGACCACGCCGGACCGCGTCCCTCGGAGTTCTTGCTGTAAGGAGTTGTCGGCAGGTTGCCGCCGTAGATGGACGAGCAGCCGGTCGCGTTGGCAATCATCGCCCGATCGCCAAACAGCCGGGTCATCAGTGAAATGTAGGGCGTTTCGCCGCAACCGGCGCAGGCGCCGGAGAACTCAAACAGCGGCTCCAACAGTTGCTGGTCTTTCACCTGGCCGTGGGAGAGCTTCTGACGCGACAGTTCGGGAATCGACAGGAAATAGTCCCAGTACTGGTTGTACTTCTCGCGCAGCGCAGGCTGCGCTTCCATGTTGATGGCCTTGTGCTTGGCTTCGCTCTTGCTCTTGGCCGGGCAGACCGCGACGCACAACCCGCAGCCGGTGCAATCTTCCGGCGCGACCTGCAAGGTGTATTTCAGCTCGGAAAATTCGCGCCACTTGGGGGCCGCTGTCTGGAAGCCCTCGGGCGCATGATTGATGCTGCCGGCGTCATAAACCTTGGCGCGAATGACGGAGTGCGGGCAAACCATGACGCACTTGCCGCACTGGATGCACAGCTCTTCGTCCCATACCGGAATTTCCAGCGCGATGTTGCGCTTCTCCCACTTCGTCGTGCCGGTGGGGAAAGTGCCGTCGATGGGCATGGCGCTGACCGGAACCTGATCGCCATCCCCGGTGATCATCAGTGCTTCGACGTTGCGCACAAAGTCGGGAGCGCCGGCGGAAACCGTCGGACGCATCTCGAACTTCGACGAGGCGCTCTGCGGGATTTTCACTTCGTGCAGGTTCTCGAGCGAGGAATCGACGGCGGCGAAATTCTTGCGCACGATCGACTCGCCGCGCTTGCCGTAGGTCTTCTCGATGGAGTGCTTGATGGCGGCGATAGCTTCATCGCGCGGCAGCACGCCGCTGATGG
>PLYW01000099.1 GCA_003151875.1 Acidobacteriaceae bacterium | reverse complement strand
ACCTGCTGAAGCTGCAGTACCACCTGACGCAGGACAGGGTGGAGCCGGCGCTGGAAATGAGCAAACGAGGAGGTCACCTTTGGATCTTCCTGGCAACGCCCCTGCTGGCCAAAGAGTGCCGAATCTACATTCATGATCTTGCTTTGAGGTTGGGAGTGCCGGTGAAGGGCGCGGGCTTGGCGGACGGCATCGAGGTGTTTCCGAAGCACGATGCCATAGGAGTCGGCGAGTTCGGCAACGCGATTCGCGGTCCGCTGGGAATTCACCGAGGCGCCCACCGCAGATTTTGGTTTTACGGCGCTGATTACACCTTGGAGGAGCAGATCGCGTACCTCAACGGTCTGCGGAAAGTCACCGAAGAAGAACTGCGAAGCTACATTGCCGGAAAGGAGCGGCCCGCGGCAGTCGTCTCCCCGGCACCGGACAGGAACGCTCTACGTCAACGTAGGCATGGAAGTGGCGAGTCGGACTTTCGCATCTTGGCGCACGTTGGTGCTGTGCGGAAGATTGGAAGGAACTACATCACGCGCTGTCCATCCTGCGCGGATTCTGGCCACGACCGCGTTGGCGACAACTTGGCCATCCTGATTGAGGACCCACGCTTTTACAAATGCTGGGCAGGCTGCACCAAAGAGATGATTCGGGCTGCCCTCGGCTGCCCGATTCGTGTGCGGCAATCCGCCTAAGACTAAGGAGAGTGTTGTTGTCATGAAGCAGAAGCGATTCTCAGATGGATTGGGGCTGAGGCTATCGCGGCAAGCGCTGCGAGTGCTGAAAGAGCGAGGAATCTTTTCCCATTCGCCCGTGAGCGTGGAACACCAGCACTTAGCGAAACGCTATGTGGTGCGTGGGCTGGAGTCCGGTGGAGCGGTCAGAGACCTGGGGCGATACGTTACCTTTGCACGAGAAGATGGCCAGGCGATCGAGTGCCTGCACCCGGTGGAGGCCATCGGAGTCAATGGTCTTCATGCGGTCGTCGTGGCGCGGGTGCTGGTGAGAATCGAGATGCTGCGCACGGAACGGACCTACGAACTGTTGATTACCCGACATTGGCCGGGAGAGATAAGCGACGGCAAGCGACCTCCACTGGAGACGAAAGTCCTTTTTCGTGGGATTCACGGGCGGCTGGAGTTGGACCTGTCAGACAAAGACAAAAACCAAGCCGGTGCTGTATTGCCGACGTTTTACTCGCTCGCCGGCGAAGAAGTCACAATCCCAAAACGGTTTCAGAAAGTGGTTCGTGCGATTACTGCTGCGGTGCACTGCGTTGGCTGTTCGCATTGTCATTTTTCCGGAGCATCGAAGGGAGAAAGAATACGGGTCGAAAACGGCGTACCCGCAAGTCAAAACAGCGAGGCCAATGTGGTCGCATCCGAGGTGGCGTGAAAGGAGTGGACGGGATATGCATGGAAGACTGAAGAACTATGCTCTGGTTATCTGCCTGTTTGTTTTTCTGTTCGTAAGCATTGGAAATGGTCTGCACCTGACTTCGGGCGCGGCATTTGTTGGTGCTCTGTCCGGCACCCCACTTGTAATCTTCGCTTTCAATCGTTGGTGCAATACCCGATGCCGGAGAGAGGAGGCGCGCAGAGAGGAACCTACCTCCGAGATCGTCCCACTGCGCGAGCGACGATGAGATTCTTGTTGCGCTTGCTGCTACTGCTCGTTCTTAGCTCCTACCTATTGAGGCACTATGGGTTCTTCCTGGGTGAGAACCTTTGGCATATGCATTCGGCCGAGCACGGAGAACTCCTGAACCGTCTTCCTGGCGTAACCAAAGATCATCCCCAAGACGGATCGGCACAAGCGACCCTGCCGCCTGGAGTGTTGCCGCGCCACGACCTGACGCCAGGAGCAACGGATCCGCGCGTTACTCAAGGCAATATCAGAAATACCATCTGTCGGCGAGGCTACACGGCGACCGTCAGACCGCCCTTCGAGTACACCAATGCGATGAAACACCAGCTGATGCGGGTTTACGGGGTTAGGGGCAGCATTCACGATTACGAACTTGATCACCTTATACCTCTGGAACTGGGCGGTTGTCCGAACTGCGAGACCAACCTCTGGCCGCAACCTCGGAACGTATTCCCAGGAGCGAGTGAGAAGGATGAGGTCGAAGACTACCTGCACCATCAAGTCTGTTATGGCGCGCTGCCGCTAGCTGAGGCACAACGAGGAATCGCCTCCGATTGGTATGCGGTCTACAAAAGAATTCACACGCGGACGACAAGGCAGCCGCGGAAAGGCCAGCAATAAGGGAGGTTGTGCATGTCAGCAGTAAAGCAAGTCATTGCGATCAATGAAAACGAAGTAGCACGACCGGAGGGTACGCAAGCCGGATCGGTGCCCGTGCCCGCAGGGATTGGGGACACAAGCCAGGAATTCATGCGCCCGTTGCGCCGGCGCCTACCAGATGAACGGCGAGCAATCACCCATCACTTTTCCATCGCGGGCCAGGAGGGATATCTCACTGTTGGCGTGTACGACGATGGGTTACCGGGGGAGATCTTCGTCCGGATGGCGAAGGAAGGTTCGACGATCTCCGGGCTCATGGATTCGATTGCGACCGTCGTTTCACTTGCGTTGCAGCATGGGGTGCCGCTCGACGTGCTCTGCGCCAAATTCAGTCACACGCGCTTTGAGCCCAGTGGCTGGTCAAGGAATCCAAAGATCGGCTATGCCACGTCACTGATGGATTATCTCTTCCGTTGGATGGAGCTCAAGTTTCTGAAGAATGAGCAGGGAGAACTGTTCGAGTCCCGTCCAGTGTCCATTCATGCCATGCCGCCCCCGAATGGGAAAGGAGAGGTTGAAGCGCTCGGTGAATTTGTGCAATTCGGAGATGCGCCTGCCTGCAACGTCTGCGGTTCGCTAATGCTACGGAGCGGTACGTGTTACCGCTGCACCTGCGGGAATACAAGCGGCTGCTCCTAGCAAGCTACCTATAATCAATAAGATACAGGGAGAACAGCAAATTGCAGTAGAATTACGCAAGTTGCGTTACGCATCTTGCGTAATGGGGCTGGTGCTATGAAGAACCCTTTTGAATACGGCGGCGTAGTCGGCGGTTCGGCCTTCTGCAACCGGAAGAGAGAGCTGTCCGACCTAGTTCGCGCCATGGAAAACAGCGAGAAACTATTCCTGTATTCCGAGAGCCGGCTAAGGCACCGGATACCATGCCGTGCCTAAGTTGCGGTCTTGGTGGAGGGAATATGGATCACGAAAGCATCATTGCCGAATTGGTGAAGAAATACACTCCGTTATACGATGAGCTAACCACCAGTGATTTGCAGGGCTGCATCTGGGCCGATGCCTACAAAGAAACTAACAACAAGATTGCTGCCAACGAACTTGTCGATGAAGTAATAAACACAATCGAAGCCGCACGCCCACGAATCTGATACCAAACCGAAGGACCAAAAACAGTTTCCGTTCTTCGCGTAGTAGGCGCCCTCTCGGGCGAACGCTGGCCCGCAGCGGTGCCAATGAAGACCAGTTGCACCACTGGTCGCGGCAGGTCGGGAAGCGCATCTCGCATGCGATCGGCCATAAGGACTGGCCCCCAAACGTCAGCGTGAAACCGCGCCCCTAAGTTTAGAGCGTCTCGAACGGCACCAGCACTGGCAGCCCCAAAAAACCCAATCAATAGCCAGCTCACACTCTTCCACTCAACAGCGTTCAAGAGCACTCAATCCATTGGAAGGAGGAACTTTGTCCCATGGCAAATGAAGAATCTTCGGCATCGGCTTTGGCACTGGACGTCAAAAAGCTTCTTGCGGATCTGGAGGTTCCGTTTCCACCGGATCAGGTCCGGTGGCGGGTTACTAACACCACAAACGACAAGAAGCGCGGTCAAATCGTACCCTACGCCGATCCCCGTGCTTACACCGACCGACTGAATGCGCTCTTCTCTCCCCAGGGCTGGACGCGGGAGTACAAGATCGAAACGATGAATAACATCACCCGGGTGAAGAAGGGCGAGAGCATCGTCTCGGGCAAGGTGCTGGTCACCTGCACTGTCACCATCATTGGCCTGTGGTCGCACTCCGGAACTGGTGAAGAGTGGGCCGACGATGACAACGGCATGACTTCAGCTGATGCGCAAGCCTTCAAACGAGCGTGTTCGTGCTTCGGTCTGGGCCGGTACTTCTACGATTTTCCCGCAATCTGGGTCGATCTGGACCAGAACCGCCAGCCAGTGAGAGCACCCATGTTGTCCGCCTGGGCCCTTCCGGAGAACTGGCGTAAAGGAATGCGGCCCCCGAGCAAGCATGGCAACGGAAACGCCGGCAACGGATCTCAAGGTGCTGATCCAAACGGAGCAAGCAACGGCAACCGTGGACAAACCGCTCCTCGCCCAACTCCCCCCACAAATGGCAACAGCAATGGGCAAAGCCCAACCAGAAAAACTAGCGCCTCATCTGCGGCTGTCCAGACCGACGACCTCGATGAGCGCATTCTGTGTATGGAAAAGGTTGTTGGCATGACCTTCTATCGTAGCGTCCTCCGCGAGTATGGACGCGTAAACCAGCCAAAGCTGATCCGCGACGTCACCATCAAGCGGAAAGTCCTCCAGATGCTGGAATCAGTTGCGCGTGGGATTGATCGTCTGGAAGCAGTGACAAAGCGGCTCGATCCGAAGACTGTTACGGCATTGCTCGCAAAGCTCCAAGCCCCTCCTCTCGGCGAGATTTCGGACCTCAAGACATTGCAACACATTGTTTTCGGTCTCGAAGAACTAGCTGGTCCCGACCAAACGCACGCAGCCTAGTGTCTAGCTCCCCAATATGCCGGGCGGCGTGGATACGTGTGACTCTCCGTTGCTGGGGAAAAACCCACCGATCGCGTTCCACACCAACCACCACCAAAAAACACAAGGAGCTGGCAACGTGTCGATAAAGGCAATCAAGAACATCTCCCAGGTTCGCGGCGGCTCGCAAGGGCGAATCATGTTGGGCGATGACGGCAATCGGTATGTCGTCAAGTTCCAAGGCAATCCTCAGGCCACCCGGGTACTCGCCAACGAGTATCTAGGGTGCCGACTTGCACGCATGATCGGGCTGAGCGTTCCGGAGCCGGTCATTATCCTCGTGGACGAAGAGACGATCGTTGAGCAACAAATCACCTTCACCCTTGCTGGCCGGGCGGTTGCTGCGTGTCCTGGGCTTCAATTCGGTTCTTTGGTGGTGACTGATGAAGAGGTCTGGGATTGGCCGCGGCACTCGATGTTCGGTCAGGTTCACAATCGAGGAGAGTTCGCCGGCATACTCGCCTTCGACAAGTGGACCGGCAACGCCGATGGTCGCCAAGTCCTATTCCACAGGAAGCTGCACCAGCGAAAATTCAGAGCGACGTTTATCGACTTCGGCTACTGCTTCAATGCTGGGGAGTGGAGTTTCCCCGACGCGCCGCTGCGTGGGGTGTATGCCATAAATGAGGTTTATGAGGATATCCAATCGTGGGACGACTTTGCTCCTTGGCTTGAGAGGATCGAGCGATTCTCCGCGAAGCAACTGCAGTGCATGGCGGAGGAGATTCCTTGCGAATGGTATGGCGAACGCGACGAACTGCAACGTTTGCTGGATCGCTTGTTGGAGCGCCGCAGCATCGTCCGCCAGCTAGTCGTAGATTTCAGGACTTCAAGCAGAAACCCTTTTCCGAATTGGACCGCGGAACGTCCGGCACCTTGCGCGAGAGAAGCCAGTGGAGAACTCAGGGCCATGTGAGATCCGCCCCTTTAGCAAACCCTGAATTGGTTCCACGCTTCGGAGGTAAAAATGAGAAATGCTGGCCGCCTCAAACTCGGTTACTACCCGTTGCCTGTCGAGGAAGCCCGAAATATCCGCACCTTGCTGGTGTCGTCCGCGCCCTACGCGGCGATTGATCCCTGTGTTGGCGATGGCACCGCTCTGATCGAGATCACTCGGAACACAGGCGCTCATCTGGCCGGCATTGAGCTCGACTCGGACCGAGCAGCCGCGTCCACCCAGAATGGCATCGCGACAGTCCACGGCAGTGCTTTTGAATGCCGGATATTGGCGGAAACCTGCTCGCTTCTGTACCTGAATCCACCTTACGACACCGAAGTTGGACCGCACAGTAACAAGAGAATGGAACTGATATTCCTCGAACACTGCTATCGCTGGGTAACCGGCGAGGGCGTGCTGGTGTTCGTTGTTCCAGCCCCTGCAGTCGGTACATGCGCGCGTCTCCTGGCTAGCCAGTTTGATCGGCTTTCGGTCTTCCGACTCGAACATCCGGAGTCCGTCCGCTTCAATCAGGTCGTGGTGTTTGGCAGACGCAAGAAATCTCATCTTCGCGGCGAACCCAAGGGAGCGGAGGAGTTGCTCCGAATAGCCTACAAGCCACATCTGCTCCCCGCGCTTAACCAAGAGGTTGCGGAGCGTTACGCAATTCCACCGTCATCGCCCGCGACGATCACTTATACGGGATTGCCATTGGATGCGGTTGAGGATGCAGTTCAGCGCTCTGTCGCAATCCAAAACGCCCGCGGCATCCTTGTACGCAAGCAGCAAAAGATGAGCGGCCGACCGGTGACGCCGCTGCATAAAGGCCACGTTGGCCTGCCGGCCTGCAGCGGGATGTTAAACGGTTTCTTCGGAGATGGCGAAACGCGGCACATCGCACACTGGCGATCAGTCAAGCATGTCGATGAGTTCAACGAGGAGGGCGAAACGGAGGGCGAGACCATCATTCGCAAACGCGAACGGTTCA
>PLYW01000043.1 GCA_003151875.1 Acidobacteriaceae bacterium | reverse complement strand
TACGATCCGTTCACCAAGCATGTCTTCACCTTCAACGCGCGCAGCAAGGATTCCAGCGTGGTGGACGCCGCCAGCGGCAAGGTGGTGGGCACCATTCCACTTGGCGGCAAGCCGGAGTTTCCGGTCAGCGACGGCAAGGGTAAGGTGTACGCCAACATTGAAGACAAGAGCGAGATCGCCGCAATCGATGCCACTAAGCTCTCGGTATTGAATCATTGGTCAGTGAGTCCATGCCAGGAGCCCAGCGCTCTGGCGTTCGACGTGGCACATCATCGCCTCTTCGCTGGATGCGACAACAAGATGATGGCTGTCGTGGACTCTGACACCGGCAAAGTCGTCACTACCGTGCCGATAGGGGCGGGAGTTGATGCCGGCCGATTCAATTCCAATACGCAGGAAGTATTCATGTCCTGCGGCGGTGATGGTGTGCTGACTGTCATTCACGAAGACAGTCCTGACAAGTACACGGTCACGCAAAATGTGCCCACCGCCAAAGGCGCGCGCACTATGGCCATGGATTACGCGAGCAACACTGCCTATCTGGTGACTGCGCAGCGCGAAGCCACGCCGCCAGCTCCGGGACAGAGGCCGGCCATGGTCCCAGGCAGCTTTGAGCTGATTGTAGTGAAGGCGGAATGAGCAACTGGCAATTAGCCACTAGTGATTAGTGCCGCTCTACGTTTGCTCGCAAGACAAAAGGAACGTCGGCCCCCTCTAGTGGCTCTCTTTCTTGGCGCTGGGCGGCAGCAGATTGTTCAGCCGCAGATACATGGCGGCGGCGCTGTAGTGGTCGGCCCAGTCCGCGGCGAGAGAGATGAACGCCGCTGCGCGAGGGCCAGTGTGTCCACCGTGGAGTTCCACTGGCTGGCTTAGGGTCGAATCATCCGCCTTGGAGAGGACCTGCTCGCAGTAGGCAAACGAATCCTTCAGCGCCTTGGTCAGCATCTCTTTGGAATCGCTCTCAGTCAGTTTCAGCTCGCGCGGCTGCTCACCTGCCACGCGCGCGCACAGAAAATTGTTGGACCCGGCGATGTGCATGACCAGGTGCGCGAAGGTCATCTGCGGCGCCGTCGGGCGGTAGCTGTACTTGTCGGCAGGCATTTCTTCGGCGGCGTCGATCAGGTTTTTCGACTGGCGCTCTTCCAGTTGCCGCACCGTGCTGACTACCGGATTGCTGGTTGCCTGGGCCGGCGCTTTGGACTGCGCGGTCGCGGCGGTCGCCAGCGCCAATAGCAGAGATGCAATGGTTACGACTTTCATGTTTCCCCCACACTCACAAAAGATGGGGAAAGCATACCGCATTTGGCGGGGGCTGTGGATTAACGTTATCCGCCACGCTGAAATCCGTATTAGGAACTAGCACTGTGCCGCATCAGGCGCAGCAACTCCAGCCCCGCCTCCTCGGCGTCGCCATGTTTGAAATCCTTCTGCAGGAGAACGGTAGAAGCCGTGGGCGCCAGCGATTTCAGCGAAGCCGCCGCGCCATCCGCGGCTCGGAAAGAGCTGTCCGGGCCGAGGACAATGTAGTCCACTTTCGAGGCGCTCAACAGGGTCCTGGCGTCATGCATCCTGCAAGTGGACAACACCTCGTATCCATGATGCTGCAGCAGCGTTCTTACAAACGCGCACAGGTCAGGCGATTGGTCCACGAAGAGAACCGCGGGACCGGCCTTGACGCCGACCGGCTGGGAGAGAGCCGGCTCTTTGAGAAAGGAGACGATGGCTTCCTCTTCCGAATCGTAGATGCGGAAGATGGTAGTGAGTTTGGTTATTTGTAGCAGGTTAAGGAGGAAGGGCGGAGCCGCCGCCAGACGCAAGTCGCCGCCGCGATTGCGGGAATGCGACAGGAACCGCACCAGCAAGCCCATGCCCGTGCTGTCCACGCGGGTCACCTCGCCAGCCTGCACTACAATGCGCGCCGACTCGAGCAAGCCGCGGTTGATGCACGCTTCGAGCGTGGTTATTTCTTCGCCGGTAACGATCTTTCCGGCGCACTTGATCACAAACACTCGGCCGCAGTGGCGTGAATCCAGAGACAGTGGCATGCGTATTTCCCTTACCCTGAGTTGCGTGTCGCGGGACCTGTCATTTTTCGAGCACGAGAAAGCCTGTGGCCAACACTTTATCATCTCGCCAAAGGATGTCAGCAGGGTTTGCCGTGGCGACGGTCCGCGGGGCGCCGCAGGGAAGTCACATTTAGGAACGAAGAGACGGCTTCAGGAAGGAGGAGACTGCGGCTGAGATTCGGCCTTGAGCGGCGGATTGGTAGCTGCCAGCTGGTACGACTTGGCAGGCGCCTGCTTTTCGTCCAACTCGATTCTTAGCATCTCGCTTTCGAGCTGGCGCTTGAAATCGTTGCTCATCTGCCGGAACTGCGCCATGTACTTGGCGATCTGCCGGGCAATCTCCGGCAGCTTCTTGGGGCCGAAGATTACCAGCGCCAGCAACAGAATGAACAGGATATCGGGCATGAGAAAAAAAGCTCAGTCGCAGATCACAAGAAAGAAATTCCCACTAAGGCTTTTTTTCTTCCGTTTTGCCGGCGGCCTCGTCTTTCGGGTTCATGGAGTCTCTAAAACTCCTGATTCCCTCACCCAAACCCTTGCCGAGTTCCGGCAGCTTCTTTGGTCCAAACACCAGCAAGGCGATGAAAAGAATCACCAGCAGGTGCATGGGCTGAAACAAATTATCAAGCATGGACAACTCCTTCCGTAAGAATACCGTAATCCTGGAATTTCTGCAGCCCTATGCATTGCCTCACCCCGGTGTGTGAGCTCTGTCACTTGCGGTTGGCGCTAGCGCTTGGCGGTCAGAGAGGCCCGAAGATCGATGGATTGCGCGCCATCAAGAGTGACGCCGGTGGTGGGCACGGCGTTCAGGTCAGCCGAGTTCGGGGCCATCAGCGACCAAACGAGCAGCACCTTGTGGTGGAGGGTGGCGTAAATGACTTGCGACCAGCGCTGCGCCAACTCATTGTTGGATGCATGGGAGGCAATGGTTCCATGGAACACCAGGAACAGATGATCGGAGATGGAGACCAGTTCATCCGAGCCGATCTCGCCAAATTCGGAGAGCACTTCCAGGCTGGCAGAGACATTGCCCAGGGCATCTTTGTCGGTGACGGAGGCCGGAATTCGCATCACCAGGCAAGCGGGGTCGAGTGCCCGCAAGGTGATGGTGGGCCTGGTCTGTTCGGCAGCGCTGCGGCCATGTTGCGCGATCCGCAGCAGGGTCTTGGAGCAGGCGTGCAGAAATTCATGTTCGCGCAGGGCTACGGCGTCGCGGGGCGGATCGTCCGTGGCTTCGGCTGGGGAAACGTCCCAACCCTTGGGAAACTCGTATTGCAAGCCCAGGTCGGGATTGCGGTACACGGCGCCGCTGACGCCGCCCAGCGGAATGCTCTCCAACGCCGGCTTGGCTTCGACGGCCGCTCTGGCGAGAGAGGTAGGGACCGTGGGCCCCAGGTAGAGATCGCCGTCCGGCTTCACTGGCTTGCCGTCCGCGGTAGTGAGCGTGCCGTCATCCTGCGGGCAATAGAAATGTGCCGCGTTGATGCCGCGTTTGGACTTTTGCAGAAAGTCCTGATCGTTGGAAACCACTAAAATCCTGAGGTTGTAGTTCTTGATCCGCGTCCAATAGAGCACGGCGTAATTTTCGCCCTTATGACGCGCCGAAGAATAGAAATGGCCGGTGGTACGTACCATGTAATCCGGAATAGGGTAATGACGCATCCTTCCCGGCTGACTCCCGGAAGACGCCCAGTCGTCAAATTCCTGCTGTTGCTGCTCCGGTGTCAATACCTCCAGCCCTGGGTGCGGCTCGATCGTCGTGATGGTGATGGTTCCGGCATGGGTTGCGTTCTCGAACTGAAGGGCCAGCAGAGCGTGCTGTCTCTCCGGCATGAGCGGCAGCATGATGAGGTGGCCCCGCGCGGCAATGGGAAGATCGAAAGCGAAGCCAAAGTAGTCGCTGGTGTAAGTCGTATTGGAAAGGTGACCGTTTTCCGGCAGCAAGGCCTCGTCGGCGGCATGAGGGCTGGGAGGTTTGGGGGGAGCGTCAGGATCGAGCAGCGGGCATTGCGCGTGCATCGTGGCCACGAACCCAAGCAACAAGGCAATGGCGAACACGAACGCCTTCAGTCCGCGCTTTGTGACCAGCGCCACTGGAATATGGCTCAGCATCTCGACGGCCCCTGCGTCCGGGGAATACTCCGCGGGCGGGAATTGGCCCATCATGGCAGCATTTTCGCGCTTGTGCAAGTCAGAGTCTTTTCCAATGCAAGATGAGCCTGAAGGAGGGATCGGTTTCCAATACAAGATGAGCCTGGAGCAGATGGCATGATGAGGATTGACCACCAGCGTGCACCAAGCAGAGAAACTGAGCCTGGATCAAATCGAAGCTTTTCTAAAAGCCAGCGAGGAGATCCGGTTCCAAGGAGAAACGCGAGAGCAGATCTATGGCTGGATCGAGCAGTTGCTGCGCCAGCAGCAGTACGAACAGCGAGGCCGGAAAGCACGAGGATTATTGCGGCGCTATGTGGGGAAGATGACCGGCTGAGCCGGGCCCAAGTCACCCGCCTGATTGGCCGCTATCGGTCGGAGCAAGAGCTGCAGCCCCTCGCCTACCGACGCCATCGCTTTCCGCAGCGCTATACCCGCGCCGATATCGAGCTGCTGGCGGCGGTCGATGAGGCGCATGAAACCCTCAGCGGTCCGGCGACGCGGCGCATTCTGGAGCGCGAGTATGGAGAGTACGGCAAACGCGAGTTCGAGCGCTTAGCCTCGCTCTCGGTGTCGCACCTCTACAACCTGCGCCAGCAGCCGCGCTATCGCGAACGGCGTCTGCACTACATCAAGACCCGACCTACCGCCGTGGCCATCGGAGAACGGCGGCGGCCTGATCCGCAGGGCCAGCCCGGCTATTTACGCGTCGACACCGTGCATCAAGGCGATCCGCCGGGAGGTAAGGGCGTCTTTCACATCGATGCCGTCGATGAAGTCACGCAATGGCAGATCGTCTCCGCCAGTGCACGCATTAGTGAGGCATGGCTGGAGCCAGTACTGGAGGCGATGCTACGACAGTTTCCCTTCCGCATCCTCGGCTTTCATTCGGATAACGGCAGTGAGTTCATCAACCGAATGGTAGCCGGTATGTTGCAGAGACTGTTGATCGAACAAACCAAAAGCCGGCCGCGACAGAGCAACGACAACGGCTTGGTCGAAACCAAGAATGGTGCCGTGATCCGCAAGCACCTGGGTTACGGTTCGATCGATACCGCACATGCCGAGCGCCTGCAACAGTTCTACAGCGCCCACTTCAACCCCTATCTCAATTACCATCGTCCGTGTGCGCAACCCGATGTAGAAATCGACGAAAAGGGCCGCCAGCAGAGGGTTTACCGCCGCTATCAGACGCCGCTGGAGACTCTGCTGGCCCTGCCCCAGGCGCAACAATACCTGCGCTCGGGACTCACCCTCGCCGTCTTGCAACGCATCGCCGGCATTCGCAGCGACACCGAAGCCGCCCAGCGCATGCAGCAGGCCAAACGTAAACTATTCGAGCAATTGCGGCCGTCCGCGAGAGGGCCGTGGAAATGACGGAAGAGAATAATCCCCCAACCCCAACACCGGGGGATTATTCTCTTCCTTGGAAAGCGCATACAGCAAAGGCGCGCTTCCCACATTCCCACCGCCCCGGCTGCTAGATTGGTTCCGAATACTAAAACCGAAAGGAGCTTCCTCCACCACCGCACAGGCTCTTCCCCAGGCTCATTCTTCGATTGGAAAAG
>PLYW01000014.1 GCA_003151875.1 Acidobacteriaceae bacterium | reverse complement strand
CTCTTAATGCGATAGATGTCATCGCCCTTGGAGCGTGCATCGAGATAGACGACGCCCTTGACCACTTCGATCTCGTTGATCTTGGCGCCGTTGTCGTTCATGGACAGCCCGCGGAACTGGATTTCCGAGTTCTCCGCGATCCGCAGAGCGCTTTCGTTCTCGAATTCTACCTCCGCCAGGCCGTCATCCCCGGTCACCACTCGCACTCCCTGAGTAATGGGTGTATTCAAGATGGCGCGTTCTAATCCTTGCCCAGTCGCCCGGTCCGTCTGCACCTGCCCATTGACGTAACTGAGACGAACGATCCTGACATGCGACTCGGCGAATGCGCCGGCCGCTGCGGCCAGCACAAACGCCATTGTCATTGCTAATGCGGATTTCAGGTGCCGTGGCATACCGTTACTCCTGGGGCCGTGGGTGTTCATATTCTGCGTCTCAAGACGGGATCGAGGGTTTGGGACCACGAGCCTGATCAAGACCTTCCCTGCCTGATCGTATTAAACACCTGTTGGATGGGAAGTTGTGAAAATTCGGCGCTCAGCTTACGGCTGGGCCGGCGTTGCGTTCGGTTGGCTGGGCCCACTGAGGCTACGAAGCAGCTGCTGCGCAGTCTGGCGGCTGATATCCATCATATCGGGATCATCCGCAATCTTGCGCAGAATCGGTGCTATCACGTTAAGCTCCTCGGCATAATGATTGGCCCTTATGTATTCCAACTCCTTCAACCGGGCATCCATGCCCAGCTTGTCGAAGCGGTATTGAAAACTCAGCTTGCGGCCATAATCGAGGGTATTGGCAATGGCCACAAAGAGGCGGCTCAACTCTTGCACATCGGCATTCTGCGACCAGTTGTACGTGGTCGAGCCGTGCTTGTCTGCGGAGGTGTACTCCAGAGTTTTGCGTCCGGTCTGAGCGATATGCTTCACGCGCGAATTGAAATCGCCCTGGAAGTAGTTGAGCTTTTTGGCCAGGTCGAAAATCTTCGAGCGATTGGCCGCGGACATGGTGAAGTCCTGTTGAAACAGATCGGTATCGCCGCCGGTAGCCGTGTCTGGGGCGGGTGTCCCTTGGAAATGCGTGCTGCCGTCGGCCTGTACCGTGATGGAGTACGCTTGCCAGGGAATTCCCTGGCTCCAGTCAAAGACGAAAGTCACTGTGGGCTGCGCGGCAGCGGGAGCGGCTGCCGGTTGTGCCGAAGCCAGGGAGACCAGCAGAAGTACGATGAAGGCTGAGCACAATTTCATGCTGGGCAGAGATTTTATCTGATTTTGCCGGACGTGCTTGCCCCGACCGTTCAAAGTGGATTCATCCGGTGGTTGCGTGCTGCCGCCGCAGCGTGCCGGCGGTGTGCAAGTGGCAAATGGCGATCGCCAGCGCGTCGGCCACATCGGGCGGCTCGGGAGGCGCGGGCAAGTCGAGCAGGCGGGCGACCATCATCTGCACCTGGCACTTCTCCGCCTTGCCGTAGCCCACCACGGCGGATTTGATCGACAGCGGAGAGTAGGCAACCACCTGCAAACCGGCTTGCGCGGCGGCCAACATGGCTACTCCGCGCACGTGCCCAAGCTTCAGTGCCGACTTCACATTTACCGCGTAGAAGACGTCTTCAATGGCTACCTGCTCGGGCGTATAGGTGGCGATGATCTCGCTAAGCTTCTCGCAGATCTTCTTGAGCCGCAGCTCCAGCGGTTCACGCGGCAGCAGCCGGATGGCCCCGCTGCACAGGTGGTGCAGCGAGCCCTCGTCGTCCTGCTCGACCACTCCGTAGCCGGTGTATTCGCCGCCGCAATCGATTCCCAGGATGCGCATGAGCTTCCAGCCTGTGGCGAGTGTAGCAGGAGCGACAGCGGATTCAGCCATGCAAATCGAAGCAGGCAGCAGGCTGGTAAACCAGTTGAAAAACGCGTTTACGATCGCCGGGACGCCGACGGTCTCGTCCTCATGCGCGAATCCAACTTCTTACACAAACTCCGTGTCCTCCGTGTCTCCGTGGTGAACGATTTTCGACTGAGCACCCGCGACAGCGTACTCCCGAATGCAGAAATCTCGCGATGGCTTTACTATCTCTGTAGAGGGGTACTGCCGAACATGAGAATCGGGATTTTAACCGGCGGCGGCGACTGCCCCGGACTGAACGCCGTCATCCGCGCGGTGGTGCGCAAAGGCATCATGCACTATGACGACGAGTTTGTCGGCTTCATGGAAGGATGGCGGGGCGTTTACGAGAACAAGACCATGGACGTGGACATGGATGCGATCTCGGGCATTCTGCCGCGGGGAGGCACCATCCTGCGCACCTCGCGGACCAACCCGGCCAAGCGCGAAGGCGGATTGCAGCACTGCATGGAAGTCCTGCGGGCCAACCGTGTGGAAGCTCTGGTCGCCATCGGCGGAGACGACACCATGAGCGTGGCCCAGCGCATGTACGAAGTGGGTTTGAAGGTGGTGGGCGTTCCCAAGACCATCGACAACGACCTGATGGGGACCGACTTCTGTTTTGGTTTCGACACCGCGGTGAACACCGCGACTGAAGCCATTGATCGCGTGCATACCACCGCGGAAGCGCATCAGCGCGTGATGGTAGTCGAAGTGATGGGCCGCGACTCGGGTTGGATCGCCATGTACAGCGGGATCGCCGGCGGGGCGGACGTCATTCTTATTCCCGAGCGTCCCTTCGACATCGAAGAAGTTGCCGAGCGCATTCGCATGCGCCATGCGCGCGGCCGTTACTTCAGCATCATCGTGGTGGCGGAAGGCGCGAAGTTCGCCAAGGATGGCAACGCGCCGGTGGTCACCGACATGGGCAAAGACGAGTTTGGTCATGTGCGTCTGGGCGGCATCGGCCAGATCCTGGCGAACGAAATCGAACACCGCACCGGGCTGGAGACCCGCAACGTCGTTCTCGGCCACATCCAGCGCGGAGGTACGCCCAGCGCTTTCGATCGGGTGCTGGCCTCGCGTTACGGAATCGGCGCCATCGACCAGGTCCACAAAGGCGAATTCGGGGTGATGGTCGCGCTCCGCGGAACGGACATTGTCACCATCCCGCTGATAGATGCCATCCACAAAACCCGCCCTGTCGATCCGGAACTGGTGGAAGTCGCCATGGGATTGATCGATCCCATTCCTGCGGTCCCGGTGAATAAGTAACCACAGCACGGAATTTCGGGGAGACCAGCGATGCAACGTCACCGAGCGCTGTTTGTTTTCGCGGTCGGAGTGCTTTGCTGCGCTTCGGCAAATGCGCAAGGCCCGTTTGCTCCGAAAGTTTCGGGGCCGCTGTCGCAGCGGGTCGTGGCTTACCAGATCGATGCGAAGTACGATCCTGCCAAGCACACCGTTGATGCCACCGAGACGCTGACCTATCGCAACCTGACTGGCCAACCGCTCGACCGTTTTCCCTTTCACCTTTATCTCAATGCATTCCAGCCGAAGTCCACCTGGGTGCGGGAAGCGCATCGTGATGGATACTTCCGAACCAGCAGCCTGGAAGAATGGGGTCCGAAGGACAACGGTTCCAATGAGATCACCTCATTCGAGGTCGCCGGCATGGGCGATCTCACCCGGCAGATGAAGTTCGTCTCTCCGGATGATGGCAACCCGGACGACAAGACGGTGTTTGAAGTGCGATTGCCGCGCCCGGTCGCGCCCGGCCAGGATGTGCAGTTCAAAATCAAATTCAAGGCGACCTTCCCGGAAGTGATCGCGCGCACCGGCTACAAGCGCAGCTTCCTGCTCGCCGGACAATGGTTTCCTAAAGTCGGGGTCTGGTGGCACGACCAATGGAACTGCCACCAATTTCACGCCATGACCGAGTTCTTTGCCGATTTCGGCACCTATGACGTCAAGATCACCTTGCCGAAGAATTACGTCATCGGCGCCACCGGCGTGCAGACGAGCGACACCGATAACGGTAACGGCACCAAGACGGTCACGTACCACGCTGAAGATGTGCATGATTTTGCCTGGACCGCCGATTCGAAATTCAAAGTTGTCGAGAGTCAGTTTGACGGCAGCGTCGGGAGGGTGAAAATTCGCCTGCTCACGTATAGCGGCCACAAGAGTTCGTGGCAGCGCTATGTGGATGTCATCCGGGGCACGATGGAGAAATTCGACCAACGGTACGGACCCTACCCTTATGCTCAACTCACCGTGGTTGACCCGCCACACGGGGCTGGCGAGGCGGGAGGTATGGAGTACCCGACGTTCATCACCGGCGGCACGAGCTGGTACGTTCCCAAAGGCGAGCGGCACGAACCGGAAGGCGTAACCGAGCATGAATTCGGCCATCAATACTGGTACGGGATGGTAGCCACCAACGAGTTTGAGAATGCCTGGCTCGACGAGGGCATTAACAGCTACACCGAAGTGAAGGTGATGGACAGCCTGTTCGGCCACAACACCAGCGCGACGAACCTGCTGGGAGCACAATTGGGCGACGGTGAAGAACTTAGATCCTTTTACCTGGGAGATGCGGGCTTCGACCCGCTGGCGCGGGCGAGTTACACCGACATGAGCATGGGCTCCTACGGCGCCGTCAGCTACGGCAAGACGGCAACCATGCTTGCCACGTTGGAAGCCATCGTCGGCGAGCAGGCGCTGCGGAAGGCGCTGCACGTTTACTTTCTGCGGTATCGGTTCACTCATCCCACGCAGGAAGATTTCATGCACACGGTCAACGAAGTTACCCGCCAGGACCTGAACTGGTATTGGGAGCAGGCAGCTTATGAGACACCTGTACTGGATTACGAAGTGGCGCGCGCCGACTCCAATCCCACGAACTGGTACGAAGAAAACGCGACCGAGAAGAAAGGCGAGACCATATACGAGACGCAAGTCATCCTGCACCGTAAGGGGGACTTCATCTTCCCGGTTGCGGCCGAAGTCAAGTTCGACAATGGAGAAAGCATCCGCGAGCAATGGGATGGCAAAGATCGCTGGGTCCGCTACGTTTACCACAAGAAGGCGAAAGTCGCTTCGGTGGAGATCGATCCCGACCACAAAGTCACCATGGATAGCAACTATCTCAACAACAGCCGCACCACCGAGCGGCAAAAGGGCGCAACGGAAAAAATCGCGGCCTACTGGATGTTCCTCACGCAATTCCTCGCGCAGATGCTGAGTTGGCTGGCATGAAAGCGGGCGACATCGCCGGCCAACGTAAGGGACTGCTCTCTGCCGGAGCCGCTCTGCTGTGGCGGCGCCAGGAAATCTTGTGGTGGGTGTTCGCGGTAAATGTTGTGCTCGGCGCGCTGGGCACGCTGGGAGCGGCAAGGACTCTGAATGCTGCTTTGGGGTATAGCCTTGCCGGAAATCAACTGGTCAAGGGCTTCGATCTGGGCATGCTTTACGAACTGATAAGGCTGCCCGATGCAGACTTCCTTCCCTCAAGATTCACGGCATATGCCTGCGCATGCCTGTTTGCTGTGTTCGTGCTGTTCGTCAGCGGAGGCATACTAGAGGTCTTTCGCCAGGACCGCAGACTCAACACCGGCGATTTCTTTGCCGCCTCGGGTGCATTCTTCTGGCGTTTTGTGCGCCTGGCATTATTCATGCTCGTTCCGTTCGCCCTTCTGCGCTTTGCTTATCGCGATGTCAGAAGCTGGGCGGAATACCTCGGAGATAAAGCAGTTGCCGATCAGGTTGGGTTTCTGATTCTGGCGGCGGGCATTATCGTGCTAGGGCTGCTGGCTGTCATCGTGCGAGTGTGGTTCGACATCGCGAAGGTTCGAACCGTAGCCGAAAACGAGAGCGGCATGTGGCGCACTGTGTGGATGGCGTACGACATGACCTTGCATCACCTTGGAACACTCCTGTGGATATATCTCCGCATCAGTCTGGTGGCAGCGATTCCGCTGCTCATCGGCTTACTGATTTGGACCAAGCTTCCCCCCACCGCGATTCCGGCGACGTTAATCCTTCTGGAATTTGTGATTGTGTCGCAGTTGGCTGCCCGGCTGTGGCAACTGGCAAGCGCTACTGCATGGTACAAGCAATACGCCGAGGCGCTTCCCGCCGAGTTGGCTTGCACGACGCCGCAGCCGGAAGAGGTGATCGAACCAATCGAAACTACCGTGGTGCCTGAGCCGGATTTGCCGCCACTCAACGAGTTCGAAACGCCGCCAGCGTAAGCGTGAGGTCCGGGCAAAAGTGGCGCGATCAGAGACGACGTTTGAGGGTTTGTTCCACGTCTCGACGCAGCTAGGCGACCTGCCGCTGCACCTTGATCTTGCTTTCGCGCTTGCGGGCGGCAGACAGGTCATAGGCAAGCTGCATGTGCAACCAGATTTCCGGCGTGCTGCCAAACGCCTTGGTTAGCCGAATGGCCATCTCCGGGCTAATACCGGCCTTGCCGTTTACTACGTTGTTGAGGGCCTGACGGCTTACGCCGAGGGCCTTGGCAGCTTCGGTCACGGACAGGCCTAACGGCTCAAGACAGTCATGCCGGACGATCCGGCCAGGATGTACAGGATTTTTCATGGGCATGGTGTTTTCTTCCCATCTAGTGATAATCAATCATTTCAACGTCGGCTGCATCAACCCCATCAAAACGGAAAATGATCCGCCAGTTGGCACGCACCGTCACTGACCAGAACCCTCTCAAACCGCCTTTAAGCGGGTCGCCGCGCTCGTAAAGCCGCTTCAACCCTCGATGTTTAAAGTTCTTGATCGTCAGGAATCCACCGTAAAGTAATACTTGTCACTTGTCAACGCGAAAAGCTGCATAACGCGGCCTTAACTGGCCCCCTCTGAAAGAACCCGGAGCTTTTCACCCACAGAATAAACGGGGCGCATGGCGCGCCCCGTCTGGTTAAATGCGAAAGTAACGTGAGACCGGCCTACTCGTTTGCCCCGAATGTCTTCAGGTCTTCCGGTCCCTCTTGCAGCACTACCGCCTCTTTGCCCTGGACCAGTACCCGGACCGATTCTACTACGTCAGGATTGGCCAAGGTGGTGATATCTCCCGTGGCCATGTTGTTGGAGAGGGCCGCCAGAATACGCCGCATGAGCTTGCCGGACCGTGTTTTTGGCATGTCTGGAACCACCAGGATCCGGCGTGGACGGGCAATCTTGCCAATCATGGTTTCAATGACATGGTTGACCTTGTCCACAATCTCCTGGCTGGCCTGTACATCCGGCTGCAGGACGATATAGACCTCGGGCACGCGGCCTTTGATCTCGTCCACCACCGGCACCACGGCCGCTTCGGCCACTTCGGGAACCGTCAGGCAGGCTGACTCGATTTCCTTGGTGCCCAGGCGGTGGCCCGCCACGTTGATGACATCATCCACGCGTCCCAGTATCCGGAAATACCCATCCACGGCCAGCACGGCGCCGTCCGCGGCAAAGTATGGCCAGTCCTGCCACCTCTTGCTGTTGGTGTCCTTGCAGTATTTAGCATAGTACTGGGCGACGAAGCGCTCGCGATCACCCCAAATGGTTTGCATGATTCCCGGCCAAGGGTTGCGAATGCAGATGTTGCCCGCCTTGCCCGAACCGGCATGCACTTCCTCTCCCATCTCGTCGTAGATCATGGGGTAGATGCCGGGCACACCTGGGCCCGCGCTTCCCGGCTTCATCGGATCCAGCGCCGGCTTAGTGCTGCACAGGAATCCTCCGTTTTCGGTTTGCCACCAGGTGTCCACAATCACGGCTTCACCCTTGCCCACGGTTTCGTAATACCAACGCCAAACCTCGGGTTCGATGGGTTCTCCCACCGTGGTCATGTGCTTGAAATGGTACTTGTATTTGGTGGGTTCATCGTGACCGGATTTGCGCAACATGCGGATGGCCGTAGGCGAGGTGTGGAAGATGTTGACATCCAGACGCTCGGCAATTCTCCATACCCTGCCGGCGTCGGGGTAGGTAGGGACGCCTTCGTAGATGACGCTGGTGGCGGCCAGGGCCAAAGGTCCATAGACAATAAACGAGTGCCCGGTGATCCAGCCGATGTCGGCCATGCACCAGTACACATCTTCGGGATGGATGTCCTGGATGTATTTGGAGCAGCCCGTCACATAGGCGAGGTAGCCGCCGGTGCGGTGTTGACAGCCTTTGGGCTTGCCGGTGCTGCCGCTGGTGTACATAAGAAACAGCGGCGCTTCTGAATCCATGGGAACGGGAGCAACGATTTCGCCTGAGTATCTGGGCAGGATCTCGTCAACCCAGAAATCGCGCCCTTCCACAAACGGTGTAGCGGACGCATTCTGGCCGGGGTGACGCCTCCAGACCAGGACCTTCTCCACGGTCGTGCCTTCCTTCTTGGCTATGTTCAACGCAATATCGGCGCCAGCTTTGTGGTCGAGCAACTTGCCATTGCGATAGTAGCCATCCATGGTAATCAGAACCTGGCTGCCTGAATCGGCGGCGCGCATGCCGCAAGCCTCGCCGCTGAAGCCTCCAAACACCACCGAGTGAATCACTCCCAGTCGGGCGCAGGCCAGCATGGTAACCGGCAACTCGGGGACCATCGGCATATGAACGGTGACGCGGTCTCCAGCCTTCAGACCACAGAAATCGCGCAGCAGCGCGGCGAATTCATTCACTTGCACATAGAGTTCGCGGTAGGTGAGGGATACGGGCGCCTCGGATTCCGGCTCCGGAACAAAGATGATCGCCGCTTTGTTCTTGTACTTGTCGAGATGCCGGTCCACTCAGTTGTAAGAGTCGTTGTTTTTGCCGCCCGCGAACCACTTCCAGAATGGCGGATCACTGGTGTCGAGCGTCGT
>PLYW01000299.1 GCA_003151875.1 Acidobacteriaceae bacterium | reverse complement strand
CGGATCATGTGGATTGCTTCGTAGCCTTGAATCGTTCGCCGAGCCGCCTGGAATTCTCGGAAGCCCTGCTTGGCGTTCACTCGACGTTCAATGGCTCGATGATCCTGTTCGAGAATGTTGTTCAAGTACTGCACAGGTCGGTGTCGACAGCGTTCTATTTCAGCAAGCAGGCTGCGATAAGAATCGCTCTCCTGGCCAACGCTTATCACGTTCAGCCCCGGCACTGACGCTGCAAATTCCGCGTGGTCTGCTTGCCGGATGTTGTTCACGACGTAGCGGATCACACGCGGCTGGGATGCCATCACCGCACTCACAACCAGTGTGCTCTGCTCGTCGGTCTTCACGATGCAGGATAGTTCGAAGATACCCTGATACTTCTTGAAACCGACCTCGGCGATCCACTGTCGCCCGCGGACGGCCTCGTCAGGATTTTTCAACACCCAGGAATAGATCTCCGGCTCCTCTTCGTTGGTGGCGTAAATCCGGAGCCAGGAGCGCGTATCGCCACGATACCCGTTAAACTCACCTTCTTGCCTTAGCTGATCCGGGTGCAACCCAAAGCCAAGCTGCTCTTTGAGCCATGCTCCGACTGCCTTGAATATCGCTTCCTCAGCACCGACACCCTGAAAGCTGAGGTAATTGGCATACACTAACATTCAGTACGTATCCTCTCTCCGGGGAACGCCGTTGGTGAATTTCTTCGGGCCGAGTGCGGACATCCGACAGGAACAATCCTCCTCTTGACCAACGATCCGTCTCATACCGCATTAACCCCTGAAGGCCCCTTCGACAGCGGCCGTAGACCAAACGGCAGTTTTGTCGGAACCGGCAGCGGACGCGGTTACTACGCCCGCTGCGCAGCCTTCAATCCTAAGCCCTCGCTATGATCCTAGTGAACCCGGTCAGAATTTGGGAGATCAGGAAACGGGTGCCATGTCTTATGACACCCATCGACGCAGGCATGAGCTGGAAACAATTGACCGAACTCCGCTTCGAGAATGTCTCTCCCGCTCCTCATGTCGGCTGCCTTGAAGTCCACCTGGCCATGTTCCGTGCCAAACAGTGACGCCACCACGTGTTGGGGATACTTTGTCACCATAAGCGTGACATATCTGCCTTCCCCGAAATCATGTTTGATGGCTATGGCCTGAACCGTCGGCAAACTTTCGAAGTCGTGAACATTCATGAGATCGCCTGATTCCTGCCCGCTTGAACCGACCCTACCATTTTGTGTCAACCCAAATTCCATGCCGGCCGGAGCATGGCCAGCCGCCTGTGGTCTTGTGCGCGCGCAAAGTCGGGTCACGCTTGGAGTGCTCGAACCGTTTACTGCATAAACCGCACTGATAGACGTAGGTGGGTCCTGACGGTCGCGATGTCCGCGATCTTGTGGAGACCCTGGGCACCATGGCTCGTGGCGCGTACGACATCGACGGAGCGGAAATTGGACCCGTCGGCGTCAATTCAACCGCGTAGCGCGGCGTGAATGTGCGTTGCGTCGCGCGCGCGCCGCGAATGCGATCGATCCGGTAGCTGCGGTGCAGCTGATTGTCAGCGCGGACAGCGTGAAGCACAATGTCGCCGGCCTGTGTGCGTCTCAATGAATACGGCTCGATAATGCGAACACTCTGCCTGCCCTGCTCGTCAATATAATCAAGCTCGACGCACAGGCGGTTGGACGCAGAGAATCGTATGACTTCAATGGGCGCTGAACTCGCCATGCCCGGAACAGAGATTGCGCCGGCCGCCGGGCGGATCACGATATCCCCCGCTGATAACGGGAACGCCACCGGGATTGGCGCTTTCTGACCCTCCTCGATCCAGGCGAACAGCGCCGGAAGTTCAGTCCAGAAGGCATCCACGGGAGGCAGCGAGGGGAGCTGGTGGGTGAGCATGACCGACCAGTCCGCCACCAGTTCCTCGTGAAGCGGCGTGAGTCCCGCTATCGTCGGGAACGCAATTCCCTTAAAGGCGCATTTCTTCGTCAAGGCATCATGGATGACCGGTGCGGCGGGATGAAACTCGTCGTGTCTGAAGAGATTGATCACGTCGTAAAGGTCACGGGGCCGCGCCCGTTCCGCGAGGGCGCGCACTTTTTCCGCAAAGACTTCTTCGTAGCTGTAGCACCGCGCCACGATCCCGCCCTCGGGAGCGTCCGAATACGGGTGCACCACGGGGCGCTCGACGGGCGGCAAGACCAGCAACTCGTCAGCCGTGAGGTCAAGCTTGATTCGTGGCAGGTCGCCCGACAAGGGCGCGATCGGGCCGCGATAAGAGATGCGCCCCTGACCGGCCGGACGGTCGCGACGATTCCGGAAGACCTCGAAATACAGCTTGTCGGGGGGAAGCTCGATACCCGTCTGCTCATATATCCATGCGGAAACTTCCCGGAACGTCCCGACCAGGAAATCGACGTTGAGATGGGATTCATCGGTCAGCGTGAAATCAAGATCCTCGGAGAAGCGGTACGTTTCGAAGTAACACTTCTTGAGACACGTTCCGCCTTTGAATGCCCACTTTTCCGCCAGAGCCGGGTGGTTGAAGATCCCCGCAAGGAGCCAGCCGAGCACGTAATCCTTCTCGACCACGTTAGGCAGCAGCCCAAGGTTGGCAGCGGTTGCAAGAAGCTCCCGGCGGTCAATCACGCTCTGCCTCCGCGTCCCAGTTCCTGGGAATCCAGAGGCGCCACGCCTTGACCAGGCGACGGCAAGGCAACGCAGGATCGAGCTTCGCGTTCCCCTCCGTCAGCCGCTGCCGGCACGATTCCGCGAGCGACTCTTTCCCCGGTATCCGCGACACCAGGAACCCGAGTCGCTTGAAGACCGCACCGTTACCGAGTTTTTCTGCGTAGCGTATGAGAGTATCGGCATCGGCTTCGGGATCACGCAGATAGGTCAGAAGGCAACGCCAGACGTGGCGAATGCCGCCGCCTGTTGCCGGGTCCGCCAGAAGATCAACGATGGTGCGGTGTTTATCGGCGATGGAAACCCGTGCCTGACCGCGCCAGAGGGTCTTGATGCCAAAAAGCGCATCTTCGGGAATGCGTTTGAGGGTGAATGAAACGCCTTGTACTGTTTGCTGTTTGTTGCGAAACGGCCGGACGGTGAACACGAAAATGCTTCGGAAAAGCTGTTCTGTAAGGTCCCAGTGTTCGGCGGCAGTCCAGCCCCCGATGTAACCGGGCGCGAACAGTGCGGGGACGAGCACCCAGGGATCCTTGAGCACCTGTTCCGTCGTGGAGGCATCGAGCGGAATGGGGGCATAAATTCCACTGCCGACACGCTTGAGCCAGCCCTGCTGTTGCCATCGGGAAAGAAGTTTGGCGGCGGCCTGCCGGTCCACCGCGAGCGCCTTTATGGCGTCGTCAATGGTCACAAGGTCCCTGGCGGTTTGCAGCACCGCAGAGAGCCGAGCCCGCGCGAGAGAAGAAAAGCGTTCAGTTCTGACGGCCATTGGTATATCCAATAAGCTATTAATCCCGTTTATTGCGAATTTATACATCTTTAATATACCATGGTTCTGCCCCGTGCCGTCCAGCATAAGGTATATTACAAATGCAGTTTTTCATTGCTTTATGGCTTTTTCGCGGACCTGATGTACCCTGGGGCGCGGAATGAAAAATACAGTAGACAACGATGAACATCGCGAAGACGAGCCGTACCAAGCTGCTGACTGCGCCTTTTCCGTTAGTGGGCGCGTAATCGCACCGTCGAAAACTGTGCTGAACACGGCCAGAGGTCAACACATGGCGGAAAGAAAAACAGTCAAGTTGTAGGTTGCATGCATGACCGCTGCAGCAGCGGTCGAGCGGGATGACACGCGGATCCAGCCATAGGCTAAACCTGTGGCGGTAAACGACACCCAATGCGCGCCGTTGGCCGGCTGGTGAAAAAGCGCAAACAGGATCGAAGTGACGATCACCGCTATTCCGCTGCCGGTTGTCTGAGCCAGAACTGGAAGTAAACATCCCCGGAAAAGTGATTCCTCAAGAATTGGACCCAGCAAAAGGGCTAGCAGCAATTCCATAAGCCCTATGTGCGGCGTGCTTTGATTGCGAAAGCGGAGATAGAGGGCAACCCCTGACCCCATCAAGATTCCTGCGATCACAGCGACAAGAATATGAGCTGGGCGCGGCCAGACCCAACCCAATGGCCTCAACACTGGTTGATGATGGCGGGATTTGAGAATCAAATACAATCCCAGGCTCAAAGACAAGACCACCGCGAACTGCAAGCCGAAGCCTGGATCAGTGAGTTCGGAACGGGGGAGAAGATGAAAGCGGACGAAAAGACGCAGGACAGAACCAAGGAGAACGAGAACCAGGAAAAAGATACCTATGTCTTCGTAGCTCCAATAGGGCCTCGCATCCTCGAGATGATCGTTGGTTCCGGACCAATGCGCTCGCAACGCACGCTGCCTTTCTAAGTCACGTCAGAACAAGCACCCTGCCCAATAATCGGGCAGGCCGGAGCAACTCGCTACGTAAGCACAACTACGCGTGCATCACAGCACATAAAGATGTCGAAACTCTGGGACCACCTGGAAGGGCTTCGTCGGAGCATTGACGATCTCTCCAACCTGGTCGATGAGTGCTGGAGAGGCATTGCCCAGGAATCTCGAGCCCTCGTGAATGTGGACGATTCGGTCGGGATCGAACCCCATAAGCCGCGCGCAGGTTGTGTCAGCAGCGACCGCATCATCCGCAAGCACGATCTTTCCCAGAGGACGAGCGGTGCCGTTGAGAGGCCCGTTGCCTTCCATGGCCACGATGCCGTCCGCGATCACGAAATGGATCGGAACGGTTGCGCACAGATCAAGGATGCTCTCCTGAATGCCCTTCCAATGGAGAATGTTCTTCGGCCATCCGTATCTTGCACCCGGAACGACACCGAACATGTTCTTCATGCTGAGAGTGACGCCGGACCAGTGATGGGCCTTTATTTTGGGCATAGAGACCAGGAAATCGGCCTCTAGCACAGTGCGGGGGAGCCAGAGGTCTTTCATCCCGGTGTAGCCCGCCCGAAGGGGTGTACGAATCAGGTCGTCGCGATTGAGATCGACGAATCGGATCTTTTCATCCCGCAGAGATTGTTGATAACCACTCTGTGAAAGCACCAGCTGTGTGTCGCGTTGATGTCCTGGTCCCTCGGCTACCAACACAGATTTGGCGCCTAGGCGACGGAACGATTCGGCTGCTGCGAGGACCAGCAATGGATNNGCTGTGCATAGAGGACCGCAACTCGGGATCGCTTCAGTCGTTGATCCGAATGATATTTGGGAAGAAGAAAGGGAGCGGTGACCGCTGTGCCAGCCGCCAGAGCGGCGCTCCCAACAAGAAAATCTCGACGAGTAACACTCAAATGGTCACCCCGAAAGCTGACAGGGCGCGGTTGTAGTCAAGAGCGAGGCAGGCCAACGCCAGCGTGCCGGTGTCTTCTGTACTTGAGAGATTAGAAAGTGCCGACAGAGAATCGTGAAGCGAAGCAATCGGCCGGCGGTGCGCAGCGAGCGCGAGGATCGACCAAGCGAGGCTCCACGGCGCCGTAAGAGTTGGAGCAACACGTTCCAAGTACTGCACTGCACTTTGTACAACCGGGTGCTGTCCTCGATCATTCAATGCCAGCAGAGCAATCGCCGTGTCGTCGACGTGCGGCGCCATGGGGCATCCATAGACAATACCGTTACCCGAATTCCATCCTCCGCCAGGGCAGGCACGATCGAAAAGCATCTGGATGCCGCAATCGACCCGTATAGGGATGCGCTCAAGACCACCGCAAGAGCAAGGGATCTGCTTTAGGACAAGAATCGCGAATGCCGTGGGAACCACCCAGCTGACCGTGTCCGGGAACCATGGCCAGCCATACTTGTCGGGGTTGAAACGGACGTGGCGGTCGGCGGTGCGAAACTTCCATTTCCAAAACCAGTTCGATTCCTTGCCGGAGCAGTTCAGCAGCCAGTGGAAGCCTTGCAACCTGGCCGGTATTGCCGGTACCAGATCACGAAGGGAAATGACAGCCAGCGAAGTGACCCAGCCACCCTCTTGATCATCTCCGGGGACGACTGGCCAACTGCCATTAGGATTCTGCGTGCGAAGCAGAAAGTCCCGAGCACGCTCGATGTCGCCTACAGGCGCCGAACCGAGTGCCAGCGCTGCGTAGCACGTCGGCTCAATTGCTGGCTGTGAAGAAGATGCAAGAGCAGCCCAGCCTCCACACGGGAGCTGCCGTAGGGCAAGTTCGGCTAGCACGTTGCTGAGCGCAATGGCGTCGGTCGTCACAGTGGGCACTTGTAGTGCGAAATCTCCTTACTGTCAAAACGCACTGCGAAAACAGAAACATGTCAGCTATAAGTCCAACCATAGTGCTGTTCAAGAGGCAGAAAATTCTGCTACCAGTCAAAGTGTGATCGGTGAGAAAAACTTGGTGCGGAGTCAGGAGGGGCGCAACACCAAATAATCGTCGGTTTCCGATGGATGCGAGAAAGGCGGTGATCGGTCCTCTGGCCGGGTTCCGACGGTGTCGGTGCCCGATCGCGCGGCGGAGGACGGAAGCCCGGCTGCCAGTCAAAGTGCGATTGGTAAGAAAAAGTCGGTGCGCTCCGTGCGGGGGGGGCTGGCCGCCCCGGGTGAAGGATACTAGGCGGAGGACGAGATGCCGAGCCACCAGTCAAGATGCATTCGGTGAAAAAGATTTGGCGATGGAGATGCAAGGGACAATTCGCCGCGCTAGTGACTCCCACTGCCAAAAGCGAACAGATTCTTGTTTCCAGTCAAACTGTTATCAGTGAAATTAAAGATGGCGAGCATCTTGCGAACGACGCCCTGCCCCGAAAGTCCGACCCGCGGTCTGCGGGTCGCCTGTCGGCGTCTGACTCACGCAATCGAAGAGCGTCAGTCAAAGTGCGATCGGTGGAAAAAGTTCGGCGTGGGGTGTGTGAAGTACGCCAGCAGTGGAGAAAGGACGTGCTCTGCCAGTCAAACTGTGATCGGTGAAATAAAACTCCGATTCCTGAGTTTCTCGATCTGCGCGAGGCGACACCTCTCCTGGCATGCGACGGCTGGTAAAACAGAATCATCGTCTTAGCCTAAGGAAAGGGCTTCTAACCGTTTCCGTCTGCGTTGTAGTGAACCAACGCATCGGGCATCGGGCTGCTCGATTACCTGCAAAACCCACAAACACAAAATGCAAAAGAAATGCTTCGGGTGTAGTTTTCACGCCGGAAGGAAGCCGACGTGTTCTCGTCCGCAAGCGAACTCGCTACGAAGCTGCGTGCGGCACGCTACATCATTGATCCAGTCACGCTGGAGGTGGTGTATCTGGCAGCCCGAATGCGCAAGCCATTGCTGGTGGAAGGTCCGCCGGGATGTGGTAAGACCGAGCTCGCATACGCCGTAGCGGCGGCGGCCAATACGGTGGTTGAGCGCCTTCAGTGCTATGTGGGAATCACGGAAGAGAAGGTCATCGGGAAATTTGATGAAGCGCTGCAGAAGCTGTTCCTAGACACTCAAGCCGCCAACCTTGACCGGGACTGGAACCAGATCCGGGGCCGGCTGCACTCGCTGGACTTCTTTGCGGAAGGGCCGCTCTTGCGTGCACTGCGGTATGAAACCCAGCCGTGCGTGCTTCTGGTCGATGAACTCGACAAGGTTGACCACAACATTGAAGCCCTATTGCTGGAGATCCTGAGCGCGTGGCAGATGACGATTCCCAAGCTAGGGACCATTCAGGCCTCCACGATTCCTTTTGTCGTTCTGAGCTCAAACGAGGAACGACGTTTGGGCGACCCTCTCCGGAGACGGTGTTTCTACCTGCGGTTTGAATACCCATCAGTCGAACGTGAGAGGGAAATCCTGGCGATCCGGAGCAGCAGTGAAAGCTTGCGCCTGCGGGAGCAATTGGCTGGGCTGGCACACGCCCTGCGCGGTTGGAACATGGAAAAGCCGCCCTCGA
>PLYW01000044.1 GCA_003151875.1 Acidobacteriaceae bacterium | reverse complement strand
ACACACGGCGTGGTACAAAATTCCAGGTCTCTCTCCAACCAAGATAAAATCCCCGCCCAAGCAAAACCGGCTTGGACGGGGCACCCTCATCTGAGTAGTATCACCCGCATGCTTGGCTGGGCCGCCCGTCACCCGGCTATTCTTCATCGTTTAACTCTGGAAAAGCCTCCTCCACTTCACGACGGAGATCAATAGGAATCTTCTCGGCATACTTCTCGAAATTTTGCACTCTCCACAACGCCCTGATCGCATGTGAATAACGAAAAAGAAGAGAGAAGGTACCATACAACACGAAGAGCAGGCAGACACCGGGAAACCACGACAGGAAGCGTCCTAAGAAGTGCGACGGAGCCAGTTTTGTCGCTAAAAGCGTGCAGGCAAACATCGTAGTAGCGGCAACCATGGTGGTTGCAGGCAAAATCATACGAATGCCGTCGGCTACGAGAACCTGTGTAAACGCATCGGGGTGAAGTGAATACGACACGGTCTGGTGATAGAGGGATTGCGATCGCTGCTTCGCATTCAGAGCCGCTGCCTTGCTCCGATTATCGATCCAGCTCTGTACCTTAGGCGTTAGAAGGCTTGTACCAATCCCAAGAGGAATCGATACAAGCGCACCAATCCAAAATTCAGTCGTCATCTCGGTGTCCTTCCTTCGGGCGCATTGTACGACCAAACCGATCAAACCAACAATTGTTGAGGTTAAGTAATGAAAATCCGAGTCCCTTCGGGAACGGCCATACGGAGCTAGCCGCGCGACGAATCCACGCCAGGTTGGCCCAACGAAAGAACATCGGCGGATAAGGGCGGGGCATGGGTGCCCGTTCTAGCCTGGTTTTGGGTAGGGCGGGGCAGTTATGGCCCAACTGCTTCACTGCTTCACTACTTCATTGCAGCCGTGTAGCAGCGCAGCTAGCGGAGCGCGTCCATGGGAGAACTGATCTCCTGCTTGGCAGGAAACACGTAGCGCGCGACGCCCTGCAGCGATTCCGTCCCGCGCACTTCGTTATCGAGCAGAGGCACCACCGCCCGCACATTGTCGAAGTCGCGCCAGATTTCCTGCATGTAGCCATCTTGCATGGCCACGCGGTTGCGCACGAACTCGGGCGAGTCGGGCCGCACCTGGTCTTTCTGGATCACCATGTTCACGATGACCCCGCCGACGGGGATACCGAAATCGTGGAACCAGTTGATGAATCGCTTGATCACGGCGATGGGCAACGCCTCCGGCAGGGTGACAAAGAAGAAGGCGGTTTGCTCGGCGTCGGTGAGCAGGTCTCGCGCCTTCAAGATCCGTTCGCGAAAACCGACCAGGTATTCCATCAGCGGATCGGTTTGCTTCTTCTTGGTGAAGGACAGAAGTTCGCGCAGCGACTGCGCCTCGGCGCGCGATTTCACCATCTTGTTGACCCAGAGCGAATATACCTTGCTCATTCCCAGCAGACGGCGCGCATTGGCGGTGGGCGCGGTGTCGAAGACGTAGGCGTCATATTCGTTCTTGAGCATCAGGTCAACCATGTTCTCGAACATCGCCGATTCTTCGAATGCCGGATTCATGGTGGCGCTCTCGACAAAGGCGTCCGCCTGGGTGGAAATTTCGGCGAACTTGAGGAACCAGCGGATCTTGGTCTTGATGTCCTGCTTGGAGCGTTCGATCGTTTCCTTGGTGTCGATCTCGTACGCCCACAGGTTGGGGACGCCGGTGACCTGCGTCGGCGCTCCATAGACATTCTGGTCCAGCAACCCGCTCAGGCTGTGCACCGGGTTGGTGGAGGCCAGCATGGTCCGCTTGCCTTCGCGCGCCAGGTGCAGGGCGGTGACGCCCGCCATGGTGGTCTTGCCTACGCCGCCCTTGCCGCCAAAGAACATGAACTTCATTTTGGGATGCGCGGTCACAAATTCGGTAAAGCTCTCTTTTATCTCAGACATATTCCGCTCACATTTTTCCGTTGCCATACATGATGTCGGCCAGTCTCTCGATCATCGCCAGCCCCGTAATGTCACGCTCGAGTTCGGGAACGCGCCCCACGACCTGCTTGCCGAAAATCTTGTCGATCTTCTGCAAGTATTCTCCCTGCATGGCGAGACGCTTCTGCAGATAGGGTGGTATTACCTGTCCGGCCAGGTCCGCGGGAAGCACGCGGTTCACCACATACCCGACAATGGGAACGTCGAATTTGGCGAACAGTCCGGCCGCCTTTTCGGTGTCAAGGATGATCATCTCCTCCGGCACGATCACAAAGAAGAACGCCGTCTTTTGCTTGTCCGTCAAAATGCGCGAGGACTGGTTGATGCGGTCTTTGATGTATTGCAGTTCGGTCAGGATATGGTCTTCTTCGGTGGTCTTCTGGCGTTTGATGCGCGCCACCATCTCTTCCTGCTCGCGCATCTCCTGGCGAAGCTTGGTGATGCGATTGATCCACTCGTCGTACACCTTGGCCATGGAAAGGTAGTAGAGCGCGTGCCCCAGGGGGACCAGATCGTAGATGTAATAGTCGTACTCGCCTCCGACCACGATATCGACCACCGCGTCGAAGATGGCCGACTCCTCCATCGCCGGTTCCGCTGACGCCGCCTGAATGTACTGCTCGATTTCTTCGGGCACGGCATCCAGTCCATACATGTCGCGGATCTTTTTGCGGATCTGCTCCTGGTAATCGTGGATGTGACGGTCGGCATCGACCTCTTGCGCGTAGAGATTGGGCATGATCTCGACCGCGCCCTGGCCAAAAATGTCGCGCTGAAAGATGTCGCTGAGCGACGCCTGGGGATCGACGGAGAAGACCAGCACCTTGTGCCCTTGCTTCGCCAGCCAGTACGCCGTGGCGGCGGAGAAGGTGGTCTTGCCGAGTCCGCCCTTGCCGCCGAACATGATGTAGCGGCGGTCTTTGTGGGTTTCGAATGTTTCTCGCAATGACATG